>JAIDKG010000004.1:0-39019 GCA_029051525.1 Muribaculaceae bacterium | reverse complement strand
GTGAGCAAAGAGTGCAAGTCGGCCAAAGGCCGGTGCACGGTGCCGAAGGCACTTTGACTCACTGCAAAATTAGCAAATTTCGCATGTGAGCAAAGAGTGCAAGTCGGCCAAAGGCCGGTGCACGGTGCCGAAGGCACTTTGACTCACTGCAAAATTAGCAAAATTTCGCATGTGAGCAAAACCCGCCATCCAATATGAGGGGTATGAGGGGCAATAAAGCGACCAGGCTGATTCAGATGCACTCCAGAGCGCCCGTTTCGGAATCCATAATATAGCCGGCCACACGCACATCCTTGGCCATCAGGGGATGATTACGGATAAGGTCGACTGTCTCACACACCGACTCCTTACCATCGTCGAATCCATGCAGCCAGCTGTCGAGGTCGATGCCGCAATGGCGCATCAGCGAGATATGCTCATCGTCGACCCCACGGCTCTGCATCAGATGCAGCATCTCGGCCGCATTCATCCCCTGCACGCCGCATCCGGTATGACCTATGACCATAATCTCCTCCACACCAAGTTCATAGACAGCCACAAGCAGCGAGCGCATTGTGGAATCAAAAGGATTGGTGATTGTGCCCCCGGCATTCTTTATCATCTTCACATCGCCGTTGCGGATTCCTAATGCAGCGGGAAGGAGTTCCACCAGACGTGTATCCATACATGTCACGATGGCAATTTTCTTGTCGGGATATTTCGATGTGGCATAAGAGCGATAACCCTCTGAGGCCACAAAATCGCGGTTGAATTTAAGTATTTCGTCAATCATAATTTCTCTTCGGGGCGTATCCCCGGCTATTGAAGTTGTCTAAGAGAAAACGTCAATGATAGTTACTACTTACTAACGCTATATTCCATCAAATATCATATCCTTGCAGAGCCTTTTATGCTCTATTACGCGAAATCACCACTTTCCCGGTTGAACCACATGCCGTATCAGCCGTGCAATCTCATGCGCAGACCGATTTTATATATCAGAATCTGTGAGATTTGCAGTTTTTTTTATAACTTTGTAAGTTGAATAAGTTTGAAACCAACCCAACATCATCATCCCGATGGAATATAACCATAAAGAGATTGAAAGCCGCTGGCAGCAGTACTGGCGCGACAACAACATCTATAAGACCGAAATCAATCCGGCCAAAAAGAAATTCTATGTGCTCGACATGTTTCCCTACCCCTCCGGGGCGGGGCTGCACGTGGGGCACCCGCTCGGCTATATAGCCAGCGATATCTATTCGCGCTTCAAGCGCCTGCAGGGCTTCAATGTGCTGCATCCCATGGGATATGACGCCTACGGTCTGCCGGCCGAGCAGTATGCCATCCAGACAGGCCAGCATCCTGAAAAGACCACCACTGAGAACATTGCCCGCTATCGCAGCCAGCTCGACAAGATCGGCTTCTCGTTCGACTGGAGCCGCGAGGTGCGCACCTGCGATCCGGAATACTACAAGTGGACCCAGTGGGCCTTCATGCAGATGTTCAACCACTATTACGACCGCGCGGCCCACAAGGCTCTCCCCATAGCCGACCTCGAGAAGCACTTCGCAGCCCATGGCTCGGAGGGTGTGCAGGCCGCCTGCGGCAAGGAGCTCGATTTCACTGCCGAGGAATGGAACGCCTGGGACGAGCGCCGTCGCCGCGAGGTGCTGATGAACTACCGCATCGCCTATCAGGGTGAGACAATGGTGAACTGGTGTCCGGCTCTGGGCACAGTGCTGGCCAACGACGAGGTGTCGGAGGGTGTGAGCGTGCGTGGCGGCCATCCGGTGGAACAGCGCGTGATGAATCAGTGGTGTCTCCGCGTGTCGGCCTATGCTCCGCGCCTGCTCGCCGATATGGAGGAGCTGCAGTGGAGCGACTCGCTGAAGGAGACACAGCGCAACTGGATAGGACGCAGCGAGGGTGCCGAGATGCGTTTCGGCGTAAAGGATTCCGAGGTGGAACTGGAGATCTTCACCACCCGCCCCGACACTATCTTCGGTGTGACATTCATGGTGCTCGCACCGGAATCGGCCTATGTGCGCCAACTCGCCACACCCGACCGCAAAGAGGAGGTGGAGAGCTATCTCGATGAGGTAAAGCACAAGACCGAGCGCGAGCGCCAGATTGATAAGCGAGTGAGCGGTGTATTCACCGGAGCCTACGCAATCAATCCTCTCACCGGCAAGGAGATACCCATCTATGTGAGCGACTACGTACTGGCCGGATATGGCACCGGTGCCATCATGGCCGTGCCGGCTCATGACTCGCGCGACTACGCCTTTGCCCGCCATTTCAATCTCCCGGTGATTCCCCTCATCGAGGGTGCCGATGTGAGCGAAGAGAGCTTTGACGCCAAAGAGGGTGTGATGATGAACTCCGAAGGACCCGAACTCAACCTCAACGGCCTGCAGGTGAAGGAGGCTATGGCCCGCGCCAAGCAGTTTATCGAAGAGAAGGGACTCGGCAAGGTAAAGGTCAACTACCGCCTCCGCGATGCCATCTTCTCGCGCCAGCGCTATTGGGGCGAGCCCTTCCCCGTATATTACAAGGAGGGTATCCCCTATCTGATGGAGGAGAAAGAGCTTCCGCTTATGCTCCCGGAGGTGGACAGCTACCTCCCCACAGCCGACGGACAGCCCCCGCTGGGTCGCGCCAAGGATTGGACCACTCCCGACGGATTCCCCATCGAGCTCTGCACGATGCCCGGGTTCGCCGGATCGTCGGCCTATTACCTGCGCTATATGGATCCTCACAACACGGAGGCTCTCGTCAGCCGCGAAGCTGATGAATATTGGCAGGATGTAGACCTCTACATCGGTGGTGCCGAACATGCCACAGGCCATCTCATCTACTCCCGCTTCTGGAATAAATTCCTCTACGACCTCGGTCTGGTGGTGCGCAAGGAGCCCTTCCGCAAACTTGTGAATCAGGGTATGATTCAGGGTCGCACAAGCTTCGTGTATCGCATCAAAGACACCAATACTTTCGTGAGCCACGGGCTGAAGGATCAGTATGAAGTGGCTCCGATCCGAGTGGATATCAGCATGGTCAACAACGACATACTCGACACCGAGCGCTTCCGCGCATGGCGCCCCGACTTCGCCGACGCCGAGTTTATACTCGAGGATGGCCGCTACCACTGCGGGTATGCGGTGGAGAAGATGTCGAAATCAATGTTTAACGTTGTCAATCCGGATGATATCGTGGAGCGCTACGGAGCCGACACACTCCGACTCTACGAGATGTTCCTCGGCCCGCTCGAGCAGTCGAAACCATGGGATACCAATGGCATCGACGGTGTCAACCGCTTCCTGCGCAAACTCGTGGGACTCTTCTCCAAGGCCGACCTCGCCAACCGCGCGCCCATGACCAAGGAGGAGCGCAAATCCATGCATAAGCTCATCAAGAAGGTTACGCAGGATATCGAGAATTTCTCGTTCAATACCACCGTGGCAGCCTTCATGATCGCCCTCAACGAACTCACTGCACTCAAATCGCAATCGGCCGAGGCCATGGAACTCTTCACAGTGCTCCTCGCCCCCTTCGCCCCGCATCTTGCCGAGGAATTCTGGCATCGTCTGGGCCACGACACCACTGTGGCCGATGCCAAATGGCCCGAGTGGGATGAGGCCGCAATCAAGGATGATGTGGTGAAATATCCCGTAAGTTTCAATGGCAAGTCGCGCTTCGTGATGGAGGTGCCCGCAGGCACCGATATCAAGGAGGTGGAGCGTCTGGCACTGGCCGACCCGGCTGCCGCGAAGTGGCTGGAGGGGAAGTCGGTGAGAAAGATCATCGTGGTGCCCGGCAAGATTGTCAATATCGTGGTGGGCTGATTGCCTGACTTCGGGCCGAATGCCCGCAGCGGTCGGCCTCACGGCTCTCCACAACCCCAATTAACCGGTGCGCGCGTGATTCATACTAAAAACCACGCGCGCATCGTTAAGATATAAGACCTCAATTGATTATGACTGACTCACCACGCCGTTTGGTATTTGCCAGCAACAATGCGCACAAACTCTCAGAAATCCGCCGCATGGCAGGCCACCGCTTCGAGATTCTCTCTCTGGAGGAAATCGGATGCCACGACGACATACCGGAGACTGCCGCCACTCTTGAGGGGAATTCCCTGATCAAGGCTCGCTGGATAAAGGATAAGTATGGCTACGATTGCTTTGCCGACGACACCGGCCTGCTCGTCGACGCCCTCGATGGGGCGCCCGGCGTAAAGTCGGCGCGCTTCGCCGGCGAGGAGTGCGACCCGGAGGCAAATATGGCCCTGCTGCTCAAGCGCATGGAGGGGGTGGCCGACCGCCACGCCCGCTTCCGCACCGTGGTGACTCTGATCATGGGCTCCGAAACTTTCACCTTCACCGGTGAAGTGGAGGGAGAGATTGCCACCGAGCGCGACGGCGCTTCGGGATTCGGCTACGACCCGGTATTTATAGCTGCCGAGACCGGCAAGACCTTCGCCTCGATGGATGCGGATGCCAAGAATGCCATCTCCCATCGTGGCCGCGCCATCCGGAAGCTATTCGACCATCTATCAGCCATCTGACCGCATCCGCGCCGGCACCACTTCCCCTCTACCGCGACCATGCGTGTGCGAGCGAGTGGAGAGAGTGAGCCAAGCCACCGGCACCGAGGCTAATCACATATCGACAACCCCGATCTGACCGCGACATCACAATGAGAAATATACTCCTTTCCTGCACACTCGTAGCCGCCGCTCTCCCGGCGGCCGCAGCCCTCACGGGCCAATGGTTCTGCCACCCTTCATTCGATAATTCGGTGGTGAAGGTGGTGGATACACCCACCCGCACATATTTCATGGGCTATCCCATGACCGTACAGTCATCGGTGCCGGTCAAGGCATCGACCGACTGCTCCCTCTTCTACTTCGACAAGGAGGGAGAGGAGATAGTGAGCGCCCCGCAGCGACACGACCTGTCGTCGCCTCTGGTGCGCACCATCGACTATAATCCCCAGAAGGGCTACCTTCTCATCACCTACGACAATCAGGATATCGACTTCCTGCTCGACGACGGCTCGGTGCGCAATGTGGGCGCACTGAGAAATGCCTCGATCACTGGCTCGAAAGCGATCAATGGAATAAGCTTCGATCCATACAACGATGCCGTATGGATCGCCACCGATTTCGGATATATCCAGCTCAACGATGAGCGGATGGAGGTGACCGACTCGCGCAACTACGGCACACCGCTCGAAATGGCGGCCCGCGTGGGTGATGATCTCTATATCTCCTACGGTTCATCCATCGGCAAAGCCCCGGTGGCCGATGGCCGCCGCTCTCTGAGCGACTATCAGCCGGCAACCGACTTCAACGCCGCCACCACATTCTATGTGCTCGGCCCATCTACGGTGATGGCCTGGATTCCGGGCGAGGGAGCAAAGGGACGTATCGCCTCTTATAGCGTGAGCGGCTCGGCGATGACTATGATCGCAGACCGTGATATCGATTATATCTACCGTGTGCTCCCATGCAAGGCCGGCTACAGCGCCATCAGCTATGGCAGTATCACTAATATGACCTATAATGATGGCAAGCTCCAGTTTATCGGCCTCCCGGATGATGAGAAGGGACAGCACATCGGAGCCGGGTGGGATCGCAGTTTCTACAACGCTCTGCCGCGCAAGGGTCTGCGCGAATATACGCTCAATGCCGACAATAAGTTTGAGGTGAGCCGGGAGTATATGCTCCCCAACGCCCCCACTCCCTTCTATAGCCGCAGCATGGTGGCGCACCCGCGCCATGGGTTGATCACCGGCTCATTCGGCATAGACCGTGTGTTTAATTTCAACGAACTCACCGAAGCCTGCCTCGTGTCATCATATAAGGGTGGCTTCTGGACTCCCCGCAGTTACTGCTACACCAATGCCCACTACACCCATGCCGCCATCGACCCGATAGGTATGGCCATCGACCCGGATGATGACAAATATCTCTATGTAGGTTCGATCCAGGGTGGTGTGATGCGCATGAATCTCGACGACCCCTACGATGTGATCTGCTTCTCGCACCCCGGCGATCCGATCTCCGCGAAGCCCGGCTACGTAAAGCTCGACGACGACTGCGAGGGATGGGCACGCATGTTTCCACACGTCGACCCGCAGTTTGACGCCGACAAAACCCTCTGGACCTACCACTATGATTATGACAACCGCAACAAGGTAGTGTTCCGCTACTGGCCGGCCGCCGACCGCCGCGCCACAACTTCGGCCGCCACCGCACGCCCCTGGAAAGATCTGGTCTACACCGTGACCGATATGCCCCATATGCATGGCAAATTCCTGGCACTCACCAATTCGGTGAATCGCAACATGCTCCTCTACATGGGGCCCTACGGTATTTTGGTAGCCGACCACAACGGCACCCCCGACAATACATCCGACGATACCATAAAGACCATCTCCAAACTCACCGACCAGGATGGCAACTCCATCAATCTCTCGGCTCCCGGCTTCCTCTATGAGGATACCGCCACCGGAGTGGTGTGGATCTGCAATTCGGAGGGTATTTTCTATGTGACTCCCCGCAATCTGCTGCAGGGGCAGGCGGTGCTCAACCGTGTGAAGGTATCGCGCAACGACGGCACCTCTCTGGCCGACTATCTGCTCAACGGTGTGACTGTCAATGCCATCTGCCGCGATGGCGCCAACCGCATGTGGATCGCCACAACCGGTGGCGGTGTGATAGTGACCTCGGCCGACGGCCGCACTGTCTATGCCGAATTCAGCGCCGAGAATTCCGCACTCCCCTCCAATACCATCTACTATCTGGCCTACAACCCGGAGAGCAACAGCATCATGATGTCGACCTCCAAGGGTCTGGTGGAATTCTTCATCGGCGGTGTGGCAGGTGGCAGCTCATCGGCCGACGCGGTGAGAGCCTACCCCAACCCCGTGGCACCCGACTATTACGGCTGGGTGACAATCGACGGGCTTCCCGAAAACTCACTTGTGAAAATCGTAGACTCCCGCGGCACAATCGTGCGCGAACTCGGCCGCGCCGAGGGGGGATCGGTGCAGTGGGATGTGAATAATCTCCAGTACCGCCGCGTGCAGACGGGAGTGTATTACATCCTCGTGTCGCCCACTTCGGAATCGGGTGGTGATACTCGTGTGGGCAAAGTGCTCGTGATGAATTAATCTTACCCACTCCACTACCCTGACGCCCATGAAACTATCCATAGTTCTGCTATTTATCACAGCCGCTCTCACCGCCACGGCCCGCACCATCGATGTGACGCCGGGCTCTCTGGCCGGAGAGCTTGAAAATTCCACACCTCCGGCCGAGCTCACTCTGCGCGGCAGCATCGACGCACGCGACTTCGCCACCCTGCGAGATCTCGACTGCTTCACGACCCTCGACCTCTCGCAGGTGGAGATTGCTGAATATTCATCTACCACCCCCCTCTTCCCCGGGCGCACATATTTCGCGGCAGCCACTCTGCCGGAGTGCGCTCTCTTCGGCATGAGCGCCGAGCATATCACCCTCCCCTCCCGGCTCAATAAGATTGGAGCCGCCGCTCTGGCCGGCACGGCCGTGCGCACTCTCACCATCCCCGAGGGTGTGACAGCCATCGCCGACAATGCCCTCTACGACTCCCGGCAACTCACCGTTCTCACCCTCCCCTCCACTCTGGCATCGCTCGGAGCGAATGCCATCGCCTCATGCCCGAGCCTGACTTCGGTCAATCTGGAGGCCACAGTGGTGCGCCACCTCCCCGACGGGTGTCTGGCAGGAGCCGAATCGCTCAAGGGGGTGAATCTCACAAATATCACCAAGCTGGGGCGCGAAGTCTTCGCCGGCTCGGGGATAGTGCATATCTTCCTGCCGCAATGCCGCGAGTTTGCCCCCTTCGCCCTGGCCGGGATGCAGACCGTGGCCACTGTTTCGCTGCGCGATGATGCCATCTTCGACCGCGGCCTCCTTATGGACAACAGCTCGATGCGCGAACTGCGCGGTGTGCCCGATATCGTGCCCGACCTATTCGCGGCCAATTGCACCACATTCTCACCCTCGGCAGCCGTAAGCACCGCTTCGGGAGTGGGTGAATTCGCTTTTGCCAATACCGGAGCATCAAGCCTCGTGATAGGGCGCAATCTTACATATCTCTCACCCTATGCATTTGCCGGATGCCACGCTCTGAGCCTAATCGATGTAAAGGAGCTCCAATCATTCATTCCCGATGTAGATGCCTCTACATTCTCCGGCGTGGTGACCACCGATGTGACTCTCGTGGTGGCCGATGGATGTGAGGATGCATGGCGCAGCCATCCGGTGTGGAGTAAATTCAACATTGTCAATGCCACGACCAATGTGGCCAGCTTCCCGATTGATGATGAGTCGGCTCTCTCGCTCACCGTGGGCGGGGGTGAAATCATAGGTCGTGCCGATGGCTCGGCCGGTCTGACCCTCAGCGTCTACGATCTGGAGGGGCACCGTGTGGCCCGCACCTCTACGGCCGATGCCACCATCTCCCTGCGCCTTGCCGACCTCCCCTCCGGCCTACTGCTCATCGACCTGCAGGGCCCCGGCGGAAACTCACGCCGCCTCAAACTCCTCAACTGACCTCGCAGCCAGACTGCATAACCTATTTTACAACGACCTCTAAGAATACAGAAATACAGTGGGTAAAAACAAGTTAAGGAAATTTGCCGAGATGAAGGAGATGCCTAATGTGGTGGAATGCCCGCGCGACCTCCTTCTGGCCGGAGGATTCCCCCTCAAAGGCAATTGGCGCAGCGACTTCTTCGCTGCGCCTCACCCTATCGTGCTCGAACTCGGATGCGGAAAGGGTGAATACACCGTGGGACTCGCCACGCTGCGCCCCGACGCCAATTTCATCGGTATCGATATCAAGGGCGCACGCATGTATACCGGAGCCCGCCAGGCGCTCGACCGCAATATACCCAATGCCGCATTCCTGCGCACCGAAATCGAGCTCATCGACCATTTCTTCACCTCCGGCGAAGTGAGCGAAATCTGGATCACATTCCCCGACCCACAGATGAAGAAGGTCAACAAGCGACTCACCTCCACCCGATTTCTCAACTCCTACCGCCGCATCATGCCCCCGCAGGGGGTGGTGAATCTCAAGACCGACTCTCCATTCCTCTTTGAGTATACCCGCCGCCTGGCCGAACTCAACGGCCTCGAGATTCTCGACCTCAGCACCGACCTGCATGGCGAGGGGCGCACCGATGCCACCACAGCCATCAAGACATTCTATGAATCGCAATGGCTCTCGCGCGGCAAAACAATCAAATATATCTCTTTCCGAATCGGATCATCCCCCCTCTCCGAGCCCGACGTGAGCGATCTCGACAAAGACGACTACCGCGCCATACCGCGCTTCAACCCCAACGAAGAAATCAAACCCAACCCGAAATACGACTCTATATCCTGACCCTCGACTATATCTATGACACTATATCCTAATCTTATACTCGATGTGCTGCGCAATGTGCGCTATCCGGGCAATGGCAAAAGCCTGGTGGAGAATGAAATGGTGGCCGACGACATGCGTATCGACGGTAATAAGGTGACATTCTCGCTCATCTTCGAAAAGCCCACCGACCCCTTCATCCGCTCAGTGGTGCGCTCAGCCGAAGCCGCCCTGCAACAGGCCATCGGCCCCGAACTCGATATCAAAGGTAATATCGGTGTGCAATACCTCAAGCCCGTAAAGGAGGCTCCCGAGAATCCCCTCCCGGGAGTGAAGAATATCATCGGTATATCCTCGGGCAAAGGTGGTGTGGGGAAATCCACCGTCTCGGCCAATCTGGCCGTGGCTCTGGCCGCCAAGGGCTATAAGGTGGGACTGCTCGATGCCGATATCTTCGGCCCGTCGATGCCCAAGATGTTTGGAGTGGAAGATGAACCCCTCTATATGGTGAATCACGATGGCCGCGATTATATCGAGCCCGTGGAGAAATATGGGGTGAAGATGCTCTCCATCGGTTTTGTAGTGGATAAGGAATCGGCTGTGCTCTGGCGCGGCTCGATGGCCTCGAATGCCCTGCGACAGCTCATCACCGATGCATGGTGGGGCGACCTCGATTATTTCCTGATCGATATGCCTCCCGGCACCTCCGATATCCACCTCACCCTCGTGCAGACTCTCCCCATCACCGGTGTGGTGGTGGTGAGCACTCCTCAGCAGGTGGCTCTGGCCGATGCCCGGAAGGGGATCGCGATGTTCCGTGGCGACAAGGTAAATGTGCCCATCCTCGGCATCGTGGAGAATATGGCATATTTCACACCCGCACCTCATCCCGAAGAGCGCTACTACATCTTCGGCCGTGAGGGGGCACGCCGACTGGCCGAAGAACTCGGTGTAGACTTCCTTGCCGAAATCCCTCTGGTAGCCGACATATGCTCCGACGCCGACTCCGGCCAACCCTCCTCGCTCAAGCTTGAGGCCGCACAGCTCACCGGCGCCACCTCCTGGATTACCCCCGAGGCCGAGGCATTCTCGCAGTTGGCCGATGGTGTGGTCAAGGCCGTGGATCGCCGCAACGACACCCTTCCTCCTACCCATAAAGTGGAAGTCAACAAAAAATAACCCGAATTGTACAATCCCCCCACCACCCATATCATTGTGAGATACCTTCTGCCACTGATTATCACAGCCGCCGCACTGCTGCTTCCAGCCAAAGCATCGGCCCAGATTCTGGGCACCGACAACCTGGAAGAGATGACCGATTCAATCAAGAAGGAATTCGACTATGGTCCATTTTTCGGATTATATAAGGATAATTATTTCACCGTTGGCTCAGCGGTCGGCCAGAAACCGTCGGCTCTCAACTCTGATGTGAAATTCCAGATTTCCCTATCGATCCGTCTCTCCAATGCCACTCTCCCCTGGAATACCTACCTTTACCTATTCTACACGCAGCTCACCTTCTGGAATGTATTCCAGGACTCCATGCCCATGCGCGACATGAATTTCAATCCGGGTATCGGCTGGACCAAACCTTTCTTCTCCAAAGACCGTTACATTGGTAAGATGACCCTCATAGTGGAGCATGAGAGCAATGGCCGCGACGGCGACGAATCCCGATCCTGGAACCGTGTGGCCCTCGCCGGCTCGGCCGTGGTGACCGACTGGCTGATGGTGCATGGCAAGTTCTGGATTCCCATCATCGACAGCATGAACAATAAAGACATACTCCGCTATGCCGGCCTCTTCAGAGTGGGATTCACCCTCACATCACGCAATAAGCGATGGCAGGGGAATCTCAGTCTGGTGAAACGCAAAGGGAATGTCTTTAATTGGAATACCATAGCCGAAGTGTCGTGGAAGGTAAGCGAGAAGGCCAATGTGAATCTTTTCGCCCAATACTACAACGGATATGGCGAGAATCTGCTCGATTACAATCAATTTCATTCCCGACTGAGAGTAGGACTGGTGTTTAAGCCCCACCTATTCTCGGATTATTGATTCCACTTGCCTCCGCAGCCGGAATTATCCTCCCCGCGCTCCACTGCCGGAGCCGGGATAGAATGCTCCGGCATGGGGATGGCACACACCCACACATCACATCACTTCTCCAAGAGTTTCTTACCATGCTGTTCTTAGCCCTCCTCATCCTGACGGCCTTATGGATCGCCACGCGCGGAATGCGCGTATGGCGCGGGGTGGCCGATGCCGCCTCCGAGAGCGCCGACACCCCATTGCCCCATTACGACGGCTCTGCACCGGCACTCCCCAAGGTGTCGGTGGTGAGCTATGTGCTCCGCGACACCGACAGTCTGTCGGAATATATCGACATTCTCCTGAATCAGGACTATCCGCTGCTCGAGGTCGTGATCGTGTGTGATGCCTCGGCCGAGGCCACAGCCACCATCGCCGAGCGATTCGAGAATGTGGAGCATCTGCATATCACCTTCATCCCCCCCGGCTCCCACAATCTGAGCCGCCGCAAACTGGCCCAGACCGTCGGTATCAAGGCCGCCACAGGCGATGTGGTGATCATCACCAACACCTCGGTGGTGCCCGCCTCACAGTCGTGGGTCAGCGCCATGGCCGAGCCATTTATCGCCGATAGCTCGGTGGCCGTGACATTGGGATATGCACGCCCCGTGGCCACCGATTACACCGGACCGGGCCGATGGTACCGTCTCTTCGACCATCTGGTCGACACGGCCTCCTGGATGTACAGCGCCCTTCACAATCATGCCTATCGTGGCGACGGCTGCAATATGGCATTGCGCCGCTCCCTATTCTTCGAGAATAAGGGCTATGCCTCAATCAATCCCCTCATGGATGGCGATGATGATATCTTCATCCGCGAGCTCTCCCGCTACGGTGATGTGCATCTCCAGATCCGCCCGGAATCGATTGTAGACACCTGCTGGGGAGAAGATGCCAACCAGCGCCACCACGATCTCAAGGACCGCCGCATGTTCACCCGCCGCTATCTCCCGAAGCGCCCCTTCCTGCGCCAGGGGATGCTGTCATGCGCCCAGTGGCTGCTGCTCATCTGCACATTGCTCACAGGGATGTCGGCTCTGTTCGACATTCAGGAGAGTGAGACCCTTATCGACTACTACCCGATGCTGAGCGGTGTGGCTCATCTCATCATCACCCACGGCCAGGGCCCCTCGATCATACTCGCCTCGCTCGCCATGGTGGTCCTGGCAGGCACATGGATATTGGAGACCCTCACCTACCGCCGCATGGCCCGGGCTCTGCATGGAGCCCGACTCTGCTGGAGCGTGGTGCCATTCATGCTATGGCGCCCCATCGGCAATGTGGTATTCAACATAAATCACCGCACCCAACGTAAATCTCATTTCACCTGGCAGCGCTGAGCCGGCCACAGGCCGCAGCGCAGGATGCCGATGGCAATACTTAAGTTTGCTTATGTCGGCATTTATTGCTAAATTTGCCATATGGAGGAAATAATACCGAAAATCGACCGAAGCCTCATCCTCACCGAGCTCACCGAGGATCGACTGCTACGCCATACCAATAAGGCCCACAACCGCCTCTACGTGGTGGATGCCCACTGCGCCCCCCATACGATGCGCGAAATCGGGCGCCTCAGGGAGATTGCATTCCGTGCCGCCGGCGGCGGTACCGGAAAAAGCTGCGATATTGATGAATTCGACCTCATGGACCCTCCCTGCCGCCAGCTCATAGTCTGGGATCCGGAGCATCAGGAGATTGCCGGAGGCTATCGGTTTATCCTCGGGCAGAATGTGCGCATGGCCGATGGCCGACCGCGCATTGCCACCTCCCATATGTTTGATTTCTCTGAGGAATTCATCAATTCCCTTCTCCCCCATACATTGGAATTGGGCAGATCTTTCGTGGCCACCGACTATCAGGCCTCCGGCTCCAACGGCCAGAAAGGGCTCTACGTGCTCGATAACCTCTGGGACGGACTGGGGGCGCTCACCGTGATCTATCCGCAGATACACTATCTCTTCGGCAAGGTCACGATGTATCCCTCATTCGGTGCCCGCGAGCGCGACCTGATACTCTGCTTCCTCAAAAAGCACTTCCCCGACCCCGACCGACTCGTCAGTCCCCGCCATCCGCTGCCCTGCAATGCCGACCGGCCGGAGGTGCGCGAGTTATTCACCGGGGCCGACTTCCGCGAAGACTACAAGATCCTGCACTCCCTGATACGCGCCAGCGGCAAGAATATCCCGCCGCTGGTGAATGCCTATATGTCGTTGTCGCCCACGATGCGCATATTCGGC
The DNA here is from genome assembly GCA_029051525.1 of Muribaculaceae bacterium. Lineage (GTDB taxonomy): Bacteria > Bacteroidota > Bacteroidia > Bacteroidales > Muribaculaceae > Lepagella. The sequence continues at coordinate 25,290 of JAIDKG010000004.1, read as the reverse complement.
ACTGCGATCAACTATGAATTCGGCGATGTAGAGGAGACCGGTATCTTCCTGCGCATCTCCGACATCTTCGAGGAGAAGAAGCGCCGGCATATCGGCACATTCGTACCCTCGGCCGGACAGTAAGCCCTCATAATCAGCGCCCGCCACGGCGCCACAAAGCTATCTCTCTCCATCCCGACCAATCATCAACCCACATGCAATTGATATGAAAAATATAGCTATCACAGGTGCCGACGGGTTTATCGGCAGCCATCTCACGGAAGCCCTCCTTCAGGAGGGTTATCATGTAAAGGCTCTCGCGCAGTACAACTCCTTCAACGACTGGGGCTGGCTCGAACAGGTGAGCCATCCCGAGCTGCAGGTCGTCACGGGTGATGTGCGCGACCCCAATTTCTGCCGCGAGTTTGTGCGCGATGCCGACACCGTGTTTCATCTGGCTGCCCTGATAGCCATCCCCTTCTCCTATGTGGCACCCGATTCATATATCGACACCAACGTAAAGGGGACTCTCAACATCTGCCAGGCCGCCCGCGATGCGGGAGTGGAACGCCTGCTGGTCACCTCCACCTCGGAGGTCTACGGCACTGCCATGCGTGTGCCTATCGATGAGACCCATCCCAAGCAGCCTCAGTCGCCCTATTCGGCCTCCAAGATAGGCGCCGATGCCATCGCGCTGAGCTTCCACAATGCCTTCGGACTGCCGGTCACTCTTGTGCGCCCGTTCAATACCTACGGCCCGCGCCAGTCGGCCCGCGCCATCATCCCCACCATCATCTCCCAGATAGCCACCGGAGAGAGAGTCATCAAGGTGGGCGACCTCACCCCGACACGCGACTTCAATTATGTGACCGACACCTGCCGCGGATTTATCGAGATTGCACGCTCGCCGCTCACAATCGGCGAGGAGGTCAACATAGCCACCGGCCGCGAGGTGACAATGCAGCAGACCCTCGACACTATCGCCTCCCTGATGGGTGCCGATGTGACCTGGGAGCGCGATGAGGCCCGTATCCGCCCCTCGGCAAGTGAGGTGTTCCGACTCTGTGGCGACAATTCCAAACTCAAGCGCCTCACCGGCTGGAGCCCCGAAATCTCGCTCGAGGAGGGGCTGCGACGCACAATCGACTGGTTTACCCGACCCGAAAATCTTTCACGATATAAGACAGGCATCTACAACGTATGAACCAAAAGACTATCACTATCCTCATGCTCGGCGGAGCACGCCGGGTATCAATGGCCGAACAGCTCATACGCTCAGGCGCACGCCTCGGCCACGATGTGAAACTAATCAGCTACGAGCTCCTCAAGGAGGTGCCCATAGCCGTGGCTGCCGAAGTGGTGGTGGGGCTTAAATGGAACGACCCTGATGTGGTCGACGACATCTGCAACCTCTGCCGCGACCGCGAGGTGTCAATCATCCTCCCATTCGTCGACGGCGCCATCGAGGTGGCTTCGCTTTGCCGCGAGAAACTCCCGGGAGTGTTTGTGCCTGTGGTGCAGAGCGGGCTGGCCGGAAATATGTTTGACAAAATCGAGGCCGCCAAACTCTTCAAGGAGGCAAAATTGCCGATTCCCCGCACATATACCGCCATCAACGCCGAGATGCCGGCCATCGCCAAACCTCGCCACGGCTCGGCATCGCGCGGCATTAAAGTATTCCACAATATCGATGAATTGATGCACCTCGAGAATCTACAGGATTATCTGGTGCAGGAATATATCGAGCACAACCGCGAGTATACGGTCGACTGCTATGTGTCGCAGGAGGGTGAGATACTGGTCACAGTGCCCCGCCTGCGAATGGAGGTGATGGGGGGTGAGGTGACCCGCACACGCACCGTGCGCAGCGCCACTCTGACCGACATGAGTCGCGAGGTGCTCACCGTGTTCGGATTCCGCGGTCCGGTGACTCTACAGTTTCTCGAAGACACCGACACCGGCCGCTTCCTTCTGATGGAAATCAATCCCCGCCTGGGAGGAGGAGTAATATGCTCCATCTTCGCCGGCGCACCGATTACGGATTATATCATCCTGGAGTCGCTCGGCTCTGCGGTGCATCCCACCGACGACTGGAGCGACAACACTCTGATGGCACGCTATCAGAAGGAGGTAATATTCTTCAATCAACAGAAATAATATCCCCTCCCCCCCCATCCCACCGGATACACACCACTCTGCGTGATGCCGCAGTGGCCGGGGAGGGTATCCCCCCTACATCATGGAGAAACATACCATTATCATAGCCGAGGCAGGCGTCAATCACAACGGCGACCTCGCCATGGCCCGAGAGATGGTGCTCAAAGCCAAAGAGGCAGGCGCCGATTATGTGAAATTCCAGACCGCTGTGCCGGAATTGGTGATCTCCACCTATGCCCCGAAGGCGGAATATCAGAAGGAGACCACAGGGAGCGCCCAGTCGCAGCTGGAAATGTGCAAGGCCATACATCTTCCCCTCTCCGATTATGCCGGACTCAAGGCCCTGTGTGAGGAGGTGGGAATCGGATTCATGTCGACTCCGTTCGACCTTGTGTCGATTCAGCTTCTGGCCGAGCTGGGACAGGACTGGTTCAAGGTGCCGAGCGGTGAGATTACCAATCTTCCTTATCTGCGCCGCATAGCCGCTACCGGCCGCCCGGTGATACTCTCATGCGGCATGGCCACCCTCGATGAGGTGGAGGATGCCGTGAAGATTCTCACCGGCTCCCATCCCGACTATCCCTCGCAATCCTCACTCACACGCGATGACATCATCGTGCTGCACTGCAACACCCAGTACCCCACCCCCTACACCGATGTGAATCTCCGCGCGATGCTCGAAATCCGCGACCGTCTGGGTGTGCGTGTGGGCTATTCGGATCATACACAAGGCATTGAGGTGAGCCTCGCCGCCGCGGCTCTCGGAGCCGAGGTGGTGGAGAAGCATTTCACCCTCTCCCGCTCACTGCCGGGGCCTGACCATAAGGCCTCGATCGAGCCGCATGAGCTGCGACTGCTCGTAAGCTCTATCCGAAATATCGATGCCGCCTTGGGTCACGGCCACAAGCAGGTGAGCCCCTCGGAGCAACCCAATATGGTGGTGGCCCGCAAGAGCATCGTGGCTCTGCGCCCCATCAGCAAGGGTGAGATACTGACAGAAGAGAATATCACGGTGAAGCGCCCCGGCAATGGAGTGTCGCCCATGCTTTGGGATAAGGTGATCGGCACCCCCGCCATCGCCGACTTCGACACCGACCAACTCATAGAGATATGAGAATCGGGATTGCCACCGGCACACGCGCCGACTGGGGATTGCTCCAGCCCCTCGCCTCATCGCTGCGCAAGCATGGGGCCGAGATCAGGGTATTCGCCACCCATCAGCATCTTATGCCCGATATGGGCGATACCGTGGCCGAAATCATAGCCGACGGTTTCACACCGGCCGAGCGTATCCCGGCCGAAGGGAGCGCCGCCCGGATCATGGCTATGGCTGCGGCAGGATTTGCCGATGCGCTCCCGCGCCATGCGCTCGATGCGCTGGTGATACTCGGCGACCGCTGCGAGATGCTGGGTGTGGCCTCGGCGGCGCTGCTATGTGGAGTGCCGGTGGTGCATGTGGCGGGAGGCACAGTCTCGGAAGGAGCTTTCGATGATTCGGTGCGCCATGCCATCACCAAGATGGCCACACTGCATTTCCCGGAGACCCGGGCCTGCGCGGAGCGTCTGCTCCGCATGGGGGAAGACCCGGCGCGGGTAGTCACAGCCGGAGCATTGGGGGTGAGCAATACCATGACCGTCAGTCTGATGCACCGCGAGGCTCTCACTGCATCACTCGGCGGCTGGGATCCGGGCACCGATTTCCTGGTAGTCACCCTCCATGCCGCTACTCTGGCCGATGGCAATCCGCTTGAAGTGCAGGAGAATATGCTCGCAGCTCTGGAAGCACTTCCTGAGCCGATGCGGATGATTCTCACCTATCCCAACAGTGATGTGGATCCGGCTCCCCTCATCGCCTCGCTCCATGACTTCGCCGCCCGGATGAAGGGGCGCGCGCTGGTGATCCCATCGCTGGGTAGAGTGCGCTATCTTTCGGCTGTGGCCCTGGCACGCGGCGTGGTGGGCAATAGCTCAAGTGCGCTGGTGGAGGTGCCGTCGCTCGGCACCCCGGCGGTGGATATCGGCACCCGCCAGTCGGGACGCGAACATGGCCCCTCCGTGATACACTGCGGCACCTCTCGCCCCGAAATCGCCGCCGCACTGGAGCAGCTCCTCTCCCCCTCCATGCAGCAACTCGCCGCCAGGCGCATCAACCCCTATCACCACCCCGACACCCCCGGGGTGATGACCCGCACGATACTCTCCTCCCACTTCCATCCATACCCCTCCAAGCACTTCCACACCTATCCCCCCGGAGCGCCCGAGGCCACAACATAACACATAGGAAACGATGTACAGATACCTCTACCTCATCCCCGCCCGCGGCGGCAGTAAGGGGATACCGGGTAAAAACATAAAGCCGCTATGCGGCGTTCCTCTTATAGGCCATACCATCCGCCAGGCTCTGGCCGTGGCCGATGCAGCCGATGTAGTAGTGACCACCGATGATGAGGCAATCGCCGCCGTGGCGCGAATCGAAGGTGCTTCGGTGCCTTTCATGCGTCCGGCCGAACTGGCCTCCGACACGGCCTCCTCCCGACTCGCCATACTCCACGCGCTCGAGAGCATGGAGCGCCTTGGTGTGCATTACGATGCAGTGGTGCTCCTGCAGCCCACCTCGCCGATGCGCCTCCCCTCCGACATCAGCCGCGCCATAGCCGCCTATGAGGAGGCGCAGCGCTGTGGCCGTGAGGTGGATATGGCAGTCACAGTGTGCGAAGCCCGCACCAATCCCTACTATTCCGCATTCGAGACCGATGAGATGGGATTTCTCCACATCTCGAAGGGCGACGGCCACTACACGCGCCGCCAGGATGCCCCGAAGGTATGGGAATTCAATGGGGCGGTGTATGTGATCAATGCCAAGGCAATTGCCAAGGAGGAGATCTCACGCCTGCGCCACATCATACCGGTGGAGATGCCCTCCACCCGAAGCATCGACCTCGACACGCCGGCCGACTGGTGCCGCGCCGAGGAGGCGATGCAAGCCAATTCTTGAAGTTATGCAGAATACCCATGACGACGATATCCGGCTGCGCGAACTCGCCACAGCCCCTATAGGGCGTCTGCTGGTGAAGTACAGTCTGCCGGCTGTGACCGGCACTGTAGTAAGCGCCCTCTATAATATCATTGACTCTATCGTGATAGGCCACGCCATACCCGACCCCAATGTGGTGGCAGGTATCGCCGTGACATTCCCGGTGATGACTCTGGCCACGGCGCTGGGCATGCTGATCGGTGCCGGTGCGGCCACTCGCGTATCGATTGTGCTCGGCCAGAAGGATCTGCACCGGGCTGAGGTGATATTGGGCAATAGTGTGCAGCTCAGTATCATCATCGGATTGCTGTATGCCTTGTGTTTCGCGATTTTCATCGATCCGATCCTTATGATGTTCGGAGCCTCGCCGGCCACACTCCCCTATGCGCGGGAGTTCGTGCTCTGGGTGCTCCCGGGCATGGTGCTCATAAATCTCACATTCTCCTACAATAATGTGATGCGGGCATCGGGCTATCCGGCCAAGGCGATGTATACCAATATGATAGGTGCGGTGCTGAATTCCATCCTTGCCCCGCTCTTCCTCTTCGGATTCAATTGGGGAATACGCGGAGCGGCTCTGGCCACCGACCTGTCGATGCTCGTGACCTGCATCTGGGTGATGAGCCATTTCTTCAACAAGAAGAATACGCTGCATTTCACCCGTGGCACATTCTCGTTTGATTGGCCGGTGATCCGCTCGGTGCTCTATATCGGTATGGCGCCCTTTCTGATCAATGTGTGTGGCTCGGTGATCAATGCGATTGTCAATAATTCGCTGCTGCACTATGGTGGTGATAATGCCATCGCCGCCGTGGTGGTGTTCAACCGCGTGGTGACGATCTTCATCTTCATCGTGATCGGCATCTGCCAAGGTATGCAGCCGATTTTGGGCTATAACTATGGTGCCGGGAAGTATGACCGACTATTCCGCACTCTCCGGCTGGCAGCCATCTCGGCGGTGATAATCACCACCATAGGCTGCGCTGTGGCACATCTCTTCCCCCGCCAGATATCCGGAATGTTCATGACCGATCAGAATCAGATTGCCGAGGCTGTGAATTGCCTCAAGATTGCCACAATCAGTTTCTGGATGGTGGGATTTCAGGTAGTGGCCACCAACTTCTTCCAGAGCCTCGGCATGGCAGGCAAGGCGGTATTCCTGAGTCTGACGCGCCAGATTATATTCATGGTGCCGCTGCTCTTCATTCTCCCTCCGATCTTCGGACTCGACGGAGTGTGGAGCGCATTCCCTATTTCGGATGTTGTGGCAACTATTGTGACCACGATAATGTTAATATGGCAGATACGCCGCATACGCCAGCGTCCGGCACCGGCTCTGAATTGAGCCGGACCATTGGCGTATCGATACATCTTATCACTTGATATTCACTTCATGAACTATACTCCGGCAGCACGCATCATATTCCGCAACCGTGGTCGGCGCACCGACCGATGGCGCGACCATGGCACCGAAATCCAGCTCAGCCAGCTGCGATGGCTCCTCTTCCGTGGAGCCACGGCTGAGTATGGTCGCACTCATATGTTTGAGGAGGTTCTCCGGTCGTCGGATCCTGTCAAGGCCTATGCAGCCACGGTGCCGCTGGTGCAATATGAGGATCTGCGCCCGCTGGTGATGCGCATGACCGATGGCGAGGCCGATGTGCTCTGGCCGGGTCATTGCCATAATTTCGCCCAGTCGAGCGGCACCTCGGGTGGCCGCTCAAAGTATATCCCTATCACATCGGAATCGCTGAAGGTGAATCATTTCCCGGGCAGCTCGGATGTGGTGGCGCAATATCTGCGCCATTTCCCGGAGAGCCGGCTCTTCGCAGGCAAGGGGCTGATATTAGGGGGCTCGTTCGAGACCCGACTCCATCCGAAGGGACATAATGTGAAGGTGGGCGACCTCTCGGCCACTCTTATCGATATGATTCCGGAGATGGCCAATGCCTTCCGTGTGCCGGATAAGAAGACAGCCCTGCTGGCCGATTGGAATGTAAAACTCGATCTGCTGGCGCGCGCGGCAATCGGCGCCGATATCACCAATATCAGCGGTGTGCCGTCATGGTTTCTGCGTGTGATACGCCATGCCCTGGAAATCTCGGGTCGGGATTATGCCTATGAACTCTGGCCCAACCTTGAGGTATTTTTCCACGGCGGCATATCATTCGAGCCATATCGCGCTGAGTATGAACGTCTGTGCGACCCCTCGAAGATGCACTATTTTGAGACCTACAACGCCTCGGAGGGTTTCTTCGCCACCCAGGCATCGCGCCAGAACGACGGGATGCTGCTCCTCATAGACCGAGGCATATTCTATGAATTTCTACCCCTCGACGCCACGCCCGATACCACTCCGCTTGGCGTGGATGAGGTGGAGCCGGGCCATGTGTATGAGATGATCATAAGCTCTTGCAATGGCTTGTGGCGCTACCGAATAGGTGATACGGTGGAGGTGACATCGGTCAATCCGGTGAAGATCCGTGTGGCCGGACGCACCCATTCATTTATCAATGCATTCGGAGAGGAATTGATGGAATCCAATGCCGACCAGGCAATCGCCGAGGCCTCGCGCATCACCGGCGCTCAGGTGCGCAATTATACCGCCGGCCCCCTCTATGCCTGCGGCAACCGGAAGGGGCGCCATCAGTGGCTCATCGAGTGGGAGGGGAATCCTCCGGCTGATACCACTGCCTTCGCCTCAGCCCTCGACTCCGCCCTCAAGGAGGTGAATTCAGACTATGCCGCCAAACGAGGTGGCAACATCTTCCTCGATTCTCCCGAAATCATCACTCTCCCGACCGGAAGCTTCGACCGGTGGCTCGCTCATCAGGGCAGCGGCAAACTCGGCGGCCAGCGCAAGATACCACGCCTCCACAACGACCGCACCATAATCGACGACCTCCTGCAATTTGGAGATTGAGAAATTTTTCTCTTATATAGATAAACTGCCTTCTCTCTTGAAATCGCTTCTTTACATATTCCTTGCCCTCATGATTCTCCTCTGCTCTCCGATGGCAATCGCCTCGCGGAGCAGCGAGGATTTCCCCTCTTCGCCCGATGAGGAGCCTGTACTATCGGATACCGCAGCTCCCGACAGCGTGCCGGTCGATACTGTCGCTCTCGGCCCGGGGGGGATCCCGGTGCATCCCGAATGGCCCTACACCATGGCCTCGGGCACCATCCCCACTCTGCATATCAATACCGATCAACTGCGCCCTATCCTCGATAAAATCAATTATATCGATGCCGGGTGCTGGCTCGATGTGCCGGAGGGGCAGAATCGTTGGGAAGCTCTGGGATCGGCTCTCTCTCCGGTGAGCCTCGAAATCCGCGGACGAGGTAATCACACCTGGTATAACCTCCCGAAAAAAGCATATAAACTGAAATTCTCGAAGAAGACATCGGTGCTGGCGATGCCGAAAAACAAGCATTACGCCCTGATATGCTACGACCCTTTCTACACCTCGATGTGGCTCGCCCCGCTCGTGGGGATGCAGGTGAGCCGACTGGTGCAGCCGGTGTGGGTGCCGCGCATGGAGCCGGTGGAAGTGGTGCTCAATGGGGAATACCGCGGGATATACCTGCTCGTGGAGTCGATCAAGATTGATTCCAACCGACTGGATATCACCGTGCAGGAGGAGGAGTCGGACGATCCCGAGACGGTAAGCTCCGGTTGGCTCGTAGAACTCGACAATCAGGATGATGAATACCAGATTTCAATTCCTGCTCAGAATAAGGTGGGGCGGCTGCGTGTCACCTACAAAGAACCTGAACTCCTCTCGCAGCAGCAGCTCGATTGGCTCACTCAGGAATTCACCTACCTCAACGACCTCATCGAGAACCCTCTGTTTCATCCCGACGACGACTGGACGGATCATTTCGATATCCGGTCGATAGCGCGCTATATGGTGATACGCGAATTGCTCCATGATGTCGACGGCTATTCGGGCAGCCAGTACTTCCATCGCAATCTGGGCTCGGATATCTGGGTGGCCGGGCCGATGTGGGATCTTGAGATATGGTCAGACCCCAAGTCGGATTGGATCTGGGACTACGGCCGCTGGTCGATTCTCAACTGGATCCCTTTCATGAGAATGTCGGCCAGGCTCAATGATGCTTTCGTGCAGGAATGGGATACCTTCTTCAAGGGGCGCTACTCGGAGATATTCGATTTCATCGATGATATCGAGGCCACTTATCTCGAAGCCGACCGGGCCAACACACTCCGTTGGCCGGAGGAGAATTACACTCTTGAGGAGAAGGTGGCCCAACTGCGCTATAATCTGCGCCACAACGCCCTCTGGATTGATGCCCGCAAGCATTGGGATTACCAGATTTCGGTTGGCGTGAAGGGTGTGGAGGCCGACCGCCACGCAGGCGCGGTGCCGATGTCGCTCTCGGGGCTGACCCTGCGTTGCCTGGCACCGGCCGGAGGGGCCGTACTGGAAGCGATTCTCCCCGATGGCACAACCCTGCTCACCACCACCCTCAGCGAGGGGGAAAGCCTCACCGACCTCAGCCGGATGCTCCCGTCGGATACTCACGGCATGGCTATTCTGCGTGCCACCCCAAAGAATGCGACCATAGGCGTGAACCCCGGGCTATTGAAATGCGTTATACCTTAGATAATACTTTTAACATTTTTTTGTGTGAGAAGTATTAGCCTATGTGATATGCGCATATATCACAATCAGGCCCCCGGGAGAGAAGCACTTCACTATAATTATCACAATTATGGATGAAAATTTGGTGGTTTAGATTTTTGGGTGTAACTTTGCAGAGAAACCCATAATCAACCATCAGAATCCTATTACCCCTCCTTCCGGGTGATATTACAGATTACATTTTGTGACAACACCCTGAAACGAAACTTGCAACTCTTTTTTGGCATACAATGTTTAAATTTACCTCCGAGAAGTACCTGCGCTCAACCATAGTGCTCGGTATCGACACAGTGACATCGATTTTGGCTTCCGCTCTGGTGCTGCTGTTTGGATATTACATAAAAGGCAATAATGCCATCGGATCATCGCACATGCTGGGGGTCTGGCTTACCACCGCCGGCATTGCTTCGCTGATTGCGTTCTATTTCACACGTGTGTATCAGCTCGTGATTCGATTCTCTACCATCCGTGAGCTTTCGCGGGTGTGTCTTGCTGTGATTGCCAAGGAGATACTGATGGTGATCGGCATGGGGATATTCGAAGGTTCCTATTCCTTCCGGCTTGTATCGGCGATGCTTGCCCTCGATTTCCTGATCACTGTGGGCGCCCTGCTGCTGGTGCGAGTGCTGATGCTCTGGATATATTATCTGGTGAGCCGCGCCCGCCCTTCAGAGCATGCCGAGGATGAGACGATCGATGTATTGGTGTATGGCATCGGTGCGAAGTCGGCCTCTGTGCTTACGCGCCTGCGCACATCTCCCCACTATCGCGTGGTGGGATTCCTTGCCCCCGACGATGTGATCAAGGATACTCTCCTGATGGGGAAACCGATCTATTATTTCCACGATGAGGAGGGTGTGAAATTCGTGGCCTCCAAGTCGCGCGCCAAGGGCATCCTCTTCGCTTATCATCTTGATGCGCATGAGGAGCAGGACCGCCTGATACCGTATTGCCAGAATCTGGGCCTGAAGATGTTTATCGCCCCCTCTATCGATGAGATGACCGATGGCAAAATGGCCACTCCGACCATCCGTAAGATCAAGATTGAAGACCTTTTGGGTCGCTCGGAGATCAAGATCAATATGAAGGAGATTCGCGATAATTTCCAGGGTAAGACCGTGCTGGTGACCGGCGCTGCCGGTTCGATCGGCTCGGAACTCTGCCGCCAGCTGGCCGGTCTGGGTGTGAAGCATCTGGTGATGTTTGACAATGGCGAGACTCCGCTCCACAATGTGCGCCTCGAATTTGAAGATAAATACCCCAACCTCTATTTCACTCCGGTGATCGGCGATGTGCGTCAGCCTGCGCGCCTCGACTATGTATTCCGCAAGTATCGCCCGCAGGTGGTGTTCCATGCCGCTGCCTATAAGCATGTGCCTCTGATGGAGGAGAATCCCTGTGAGGCTGTGATGGCCAATGTGCAGGGCTCGCGCAATGTGGCCGATAAATGCGTAGAGTATGAGGCTGAGAAGATGGTGATGATCTCTACCGACAAGGCGGTGAATCCCACCAATATCATGGGCTGCACGAAGCGTCTGGCCGAAATCTATGTGCAGTCGCTCGGCCTGGCTATCGAAAAGGGGCTGGTGAAGGGTAAGACGCAGTTTGTGACCACACGCTTCGGCAATGTGCTCGGATCAAATGGTTCGGTTATACCGCGATTCACTGAGCAGATCGAGCGCGGAGGCCCGGTGACTGTGACCGACCCGCAGATACGCCGCTTCTTCATGACTATCCCGGAGGCCTGCCGACTGGTGATGGAGGCTGCCACAATAGCCACCGGCACACAGATTTTCGTATTCGATATGGGCACCCCCATCAAAATCGACGACCTTGCACGCCGCATGATTTCGCTGGCCGGTTTCGTGCCCGATAAGGATATCGCAGTGGAATACACAGGTCTGCGTCCGGGCGAAAAACTCTATGAGGAGGTGCTCGCCACCAAGGAGAATACCATCCCCACCGACCATGACCGAATCTTTGTGGCCAAGGTGCGCGATTATGAATATGAGAATGCCCGCGCCACATCTGATGAGCTCTATGATCTGGCCTCCCGTGTGGAGATCCCCGATATGGTGAAGCTGATGAAGCGCACCGTGCCTGAGTTTATCTCGCGTCATTCGGTATTCGAGATTTACGACCGAAAGGACCCTAAGCCGGAGTCGCTCACCGAGGAGAGCGACAACCGCACTGCCTGAACCCCCTGCCCAATAACCTGTGGCCGGTGAGAATACTGCGCCGGCAAAAGCATATCAGCCCATACGTCTGACCATTACAGATGTATGGGCTGATGCTTTTTGGTTCCTCTCTTGATTCTGAGTGGCGAAGCCTGCTATCTGTGGCCTATCTATGCTGATGGCTCAGAGAAGTTACTATCACCATCCCGGTCAGGAGAGAAGGCGCGCATCGAGGATGGCTCCCTCGAGGATGAAACTGTTGTAGCTCTCCAGAATGTCGAGCAGGGCGGTCATGGCCTGACGCGTCTGCTGGTTGTAGAGGGTGCCGCTCACGGCGCCGCTGGTGAGTTTACCCTCCAAGGCTCCGGTCACACCGCTCACATCCTCAAACATCTTCAGCTGTATGTCGAGCAGATCGGTGATGCCCACCTGTGAGGCATTGCCGCATACCTGCTGCGGCAGCGGCATTCCCGCCTTGGGGCGGAAGAGTATCACACCGTTGAAGCGGCTCCATTCCTCGCTGATGTCGTCGATTTCCACCCCATCGGGGAGAGCCGATTCGGGGAAGAGGAGCACACCCTTGGCTGTGGAGCGGAGCACCCAGTCGTAGAGTGTAATCAGGCGGTTGGTGTGGCGCTGCTGGTCGATTACATCGGCCACGAAACTATGTATCTCGCCGTCGATAAATGGATAGGCTTTCCACACGTAGGGGTGTCCGCCGCCGGGGAGCGGCGAGATTCCCTCGGCGAGCACGTGACCGGAAGGTGAGAGATATCGGTAATGCCATTCCTCATCGAGCATCCACATCGGCTCGGCGCCACGCGGCAGGGAGTCGCGCATGGAGGCATCCACTTTGTAGATGCGTCCGGCCGCGCGGTCATGCACGCGGTAGCGCTCGCAGCTCTCGCGGGTCCATACCTCGATCACACGGCATAGCCCGGGAGCCGAAGGTGAGAGGAAATCCCCATGAGGGGAATTGCGCACTGTGCCGAATCCTCCGGCCCCGATGGCCGAACCGGCTCCGGGAGCCGACTGGGCCAGATATATCTCACGCAGAGCACGGCAATCGGCCTCGTTGCGGGCCAGCGCACCGCAGAGGGAGGTGAAGTCGAGGTCGTGGGTCTGCCCTACCATCCTCACATCCCAGCCGCGGAAGTCGCGTGTGGCCACATCGAGGAAGAATGTGTCGGGGGCCACATAATCGGTGCGCAGATAACCGGCCATACGGTCGCCGGGACGGCGGCCGAGCATGGCGCCGGCGGTGCTCTTGCGATGCACCGCCAGTCCGGAAATCAGAAATTCCTCCATGGTGCGGGCATGCAGCTCTTCCATGCGGTTGTAGCGGGCATTGTCGGTGAGGCGGCCATAGAATGCCTCGGCGGCAGCCCCATGCGTAGGGAGGTCGAGACGCTCGGCGGCGGGATAGGCATACTGATTGCGAAACACACCGAGCACACTTCTCACCATGCGGCGTATCAGATTGTTTTTCAGCGGGATGTTGCCTTGGCTACGGATGTAGTCCTCTTCGCGCATCATGCGCCCCTCTACGCGGATCATATCGTCCCACTGGCGGCCGTAGCAGTAGCGTTTGCAGCGTTCGCGTTGGCTGCGGAAGTCGGCCATTGCGCTCCAGTGGGATGCGGCGGCCGAGAGGGTATCGAAATCGGTGCGCGTGGCATCGATATTGCATTTTTCACTCATGGTTACTATCGAAATTCGTATTGGTTCGGTGATTGTTCTTTTTTTTGAAAAAATTCCGGCACTGCTCAGAATGTGGCTTCCGACATGGGTCGGTCTCTGCGCCTCACACGCCGCGCGTCAGATCGGGCCACCGGTCGGCGCGGCGGCTCCATCTCATGGAGGGCGATGTGCAGACCGATGGCGCGGGTCATCAGCATGTCATCGTGAGCTCCGGCTATGGCTCCGTAGCTGCCGTTGTCGCGGCGCTCGTAGCTGATCAACTCATCGAGTGCCTCCTGCGAGCGCTCCACATATAGAGCGTCGCGCACCACTCTCACCAGGGTGGCTATCACCATCGGTTTGGTTACGGTGTTGGTGTGGAAGCCGAGTTTCCACCGGCTCTGTTCGCGCAGATTCTCGGCGCTCCCGGCGCGCATGTAGAGATTGGGATATGCGTCGCGGATCTGAAGCAGGATGTAGGGCATCTGTCCTTCATCTACTCCACGGTCGCGCTCGCGGGTCTCGAGAGTGTTGCTCTCCACCACGAGCAGTGCCCGGTCGTAGTAGGTGGCGATGCGGGCTGCGCGCCATGCCAGGAGATCGGTGTCGCAATGGCCACGCCATTGGGCGGCAATCTCGGGGGGATTGCCGTCGGCCATCGGACCGCGGTCTATGACTGTGATCACACTCCAGTCGGCTTTGGCCGAGCGGCCACCCACATCGACCACCACGAGGTAACGGTGGCTCATGCCGTCGGCGGCCGGAGTGCTCCATATCTGCATCCCGCCGCCGGGCGACGGATTGAAGCGGAGCGATTCGAGCGATTCGGCTCCGGTGTCGCCGGCGGCCGATACCACATCGCCGCAGAGCTGAGGGTCGCGGCAACCCTCGCGCAGTCGTTCCACATCGTAGCGGTCAAACACGCGGCAACCTGAATGGGCGAAGGCCTCCACATCATCGGTGGGATATTCGGCGGCCATGCGGGCATTGTCGTTATATTTCATCCGCTCGGCGATATACCAGTTGATGGCCTCGAGTGTGGCGCCGCGCTCGAATAGGGAGTATAGATATCGGCCGGAAACGCTTCGGGCCGTCTCGGCATCCGATTCGCGCCCTTCCCAGATGCGCAGGGCGAGCGCCTCGCGCTCTTCGGGAGTAAGAGGGAGGGTGTAGGTGTCGATCTGATACCAGCTGATGAAGAGGGGGCGGAATTGCGATTCACCGCGCGAGGCGGCGAGATATTCGCGATGGAAGAAGTTGCCGGTGCCATTGGCGGTGCTTTCGTAGACTATCATGGTGAGGGGCTTGAGAAGCACACCGCCGCAGGCGCTGCGCACTATGTCTTCGGGCGATTTCCCGTCGGTGGCACGCCATATCCCCACCTCGGAGAGGTGCACGAGGTTGTAGTCGCCTCCGCGACATGAGTCGGGACGCTCGGCGGTGCCTATCTTTACCTTGCAGTTGCGCTGTGGCACCCGGAATATGGCTCCGCTCCGCCCCACCCCCTCCATTTTGCGGATTTTGGCGGGATCGCCGCGCAACTCTTTGAGTTGCGCGGGGGTGTAGAGTAGTTGGAGGGGGTAGGCTCCTATCATGCGGTCAAACATATCTTTGATCTCATCCGACCCGGCCCCTTGATGGGCGATGATTAGGGAGTTGAGTCCGATGCTGTGCATGAGCTGGAGCCAGGCCATGTATAATTGGGTGCAGGTGCTGCCACCCCATTGGCGTGCTTTCAGGAGGATGATGCGTATGGGCTGACCGGCCACCCGGGCGCGCTCGAAACTCTCCACGAGAGATCGCTGCGGCCTGTTGAGGCGGAAGTGCACGTCGGCTCCACCCCCTTTGCATTTTATCAGGGCGGTTAGGGCGGCCCAGAAGGGGAAATCGTGGCGCAGCCGCAGACGCAGCATCCGGTCGATGGTCTCGTCGGGGGTGAGGTGAAACCGGCGGGCGGTCTCGGCCACCGATCCGGTGGCCAGCAGCGTGTCGATCAGCGGGTCGGTGCGCATGGCCACCGGAAGGTATTGGCAGCCGAGCAGACAGTCCGACAGATGGAGTGGAAATCGCTCGCCTACGGAGTTGAGCCCGGTGATGGGATCGACCGGCCTGCCCAGCTCCTCCATGCGGCGAGCATCGGCAGCGAGTATGTCGTGATGGGAGGTAATCATCGGTTGGGGGAGGTTGGGGTTGTGGTGTGGGCGGAGATAAGAGCGGTTTTCGCATTCTCTATACGCTCGCGCAGGCGGCGCATGTGCGATTCATGGATTGTGGCATACACGAGGGTGCGACAACTGCGCGGAGTGAGATAGAATCGGGGGGCGGGGGAATTGACCGCTTCATGCACGGCATCGCGGAGGGTGGCGGCTTTGCCGCTCCTCAGTCTGCTCTCGGCTCTGCGCTCTATCTCCTCAATCATCTCCACACGCAGGGGGATGCTGATGGTCCAGTGCCCGCGGCGGCGGCGGGCGATGATGAGTTCGTAGGCTCGCTCTTCGGAGATGAAGAAGCGACTGGCGGGTGAGTTGGCTACCTCGCCACAGATTTTGTCGAGATCCAGTATTTTAGCTGCGCGTATAGCAGCGTTGAAGTTTCTCACGAGTTCGGCATTGCGTGCTGCTGTGTAGTCGCATACACTTCCTTGTTTTTTCATAATGTATGTCTTTTAGATTGATGTATTAATTTGTTGTCGGTTTGCGATTTGCAGGATAATAATCCCAGCCTGCGGAATCGGCAGGCAATGGAGTGGCTTATTATTAAACCTAAGCGTTGCTTTTATTTTCCTGCCGCAAAGTTAATCAAATTTTTGTCAACACTTACGATAATCATTGACTTTTTTCGTGGTAATTTTGCAGTGTCGTTAGCGGAGAATTATTCAACGCATTGACAATCAAAGCATCATTAACTATTATTTAACCTCAAAAAATTATGGAGACACGACGCAATGAAGAATCCGACTTCACTACAGTCCCTCCGGCAGAAATGCCGACAGCTCTTGCAGCGACTGCTGAAGAGCTCAGCGCTGCGGCAGCGCTTGCTGCTGATGGCAGTGAGGTGGCTCACCCGCAAGGGGGCCTCACCTCAGATGGTGCGCACTCTGACCCGGGCGATGCAGCTGATTCAGCTGATACTGCGCCTCCTGCCGGTGAGTCCGGGGCAGGATCAACCACCGGTGAGCCCGATGGATCCGACACCGCCGGTACAGGAGAGTCAGGAACTGACGGAAGCGGAGAAAACCCTCCTTCAGGAGAACCCGACGACCCTCAACCCGACGGAGAGGGAGAACCCGGAGGTGATGCCGACCCCGACCACCCGCAAGAGCCGCAACCCGATCAGATGGATAATCCGGATGCTGAAGGGGGATCGCGATTCGCAGAGCGGTTCCTGACTTCGGGTGGGGTGCCGCTCACCCCGGAAGGACTCCTGGAGCGACGCGAGAATCTCGCGGTGATTCTGCTCGGCCTGGTGATGGGACTCCTCACCGGCCGACTCCCGGCCGACCGCTTCATACCCCTCATGGATGCCGCCAAGGCTTATGAGGCTATCAAGGTGGCTCGCGCCGAGGGGGAGATTGCCGGTCGAAATGCCGTGATCGAGGAGCAACTCGTGGCTCCCCCGGTGGGAGCCCCTGATCTGGCCGGCACACCGATAGCCCGCTCGCGCCGCAGTGCGACATCAATCTTCGACCTGGCCGAAATGGCACGATAACCGCCGAAACAAACTAAATCCTATTATCTGAAGAGAATGAACAAATCAAACCAACCCGGCACTCCGGCCACTGTATCGGCCCTTGCCAACGCTACCGGCGGTATCGACGCCGGACACTTCGTGGAGACTGAAATCGATGAGCAGCTCTTCCGATTCAACTCCGACGACACCCCGCTGATGAACCTCATGCTCCGCGCCAAGCGCGTGAAGGTCAATTCGCCGGAGGTAGACCATTTCATGATCGACGAGCCGATCGCTTCGCTCAAGACCATATCGGCTGTCAATGCCACCACTCAGACCCAGGTAGTGCTCCCTCTGGAGGCCAACCAGCAGAATATCGTGCGTCCCTACAGCACTCTGCTCGTGCACGGCGTGAATGGCTATTCCGAGGATGGCTCCACCATCACCCCGGGAAAGTGGCTGATGCTCTTCGTGGTCGACCATGATCCCACCACCAATAATCCTATCGTGCGCTCTATCAACGGTCCGCGCAATAACGCCTCGGATGAGTTTACCACCGTGCCGCGTATTCCGGGGGGCACCACAGTGACCATCCTGGCCAATTCGCTCTATGAGACCCAGAAGGAGGTCGACCCCGATATCATCGTGCCCCAGCCTTCGAGGGTGTACCTTCAGAAGCGCGGCATGAATCAGGTGGTGAGCGACTATTTCGAGTCGCAGCGCAAGCGTCTCCCCTTCTCGAAGGCGGTTA
Source organism: Muribaculaceae bacterium (assembly GCA_029051525.1). Lineage (GTDB taxonomy): Bacteria > Bacteroidota > Bacteroidia > Bacteroidales > Muribaculaceae > Lepagella. Next base: position 7,176 of record JAIDKG010000004.1, on the reverse strand, counting down.
TCGCGGAGCAAGCAATCGCCAATTTCAAGGTGCGCGGCAATCGCACCCTCTGGGCAGGGCGCCCGGGGAAGTTCAAGGTGAATGTGCCGAAGATGGGGATGCAGTATATCTATACCACCGAGGGCCTGCGCTGGCAGTTCAAGCGTGAGCTGCAGCATTCGGGGCGCTGGACGGTGGAGCGTATCATAGGTCTGGCCAAGATGTTCTTCACCGGCGAGGATGTGCCTAAGACGGCTCTCCTGCTGGCGGGTAAGAATCTTCTGGAGCAGATACAGTGTATCGACTATTCGGCTCATCCGGAGATTCAGATCACTACCAAGCAGAATTCCATGGGGTGGGTGGTGACCAATTTCCACACCGTATTCGGTGATATCGAGATCAAGCGTGAGCCCACCCTCGACCGACTCGGCTGGAGCAATTCCGGCGCACTGATCGGCGAAGACCGTCTGGTGCATTATGTGTATTCGGCCGAACATTCCTTCTCCGACCGAGTGGGGGGCGAGGAGGCCACCCGCAACGGCATACTGATCTGGGACGCCGTGGCCCTGAAGGGGTCGTGCCATATCTGGATCGATGGCGAGGGTGGCGCCCCGGGCGACACCACGATTATGATGTGGGATTCCACAACGGCACCGGATGATGATCAGGCCGAGAAGCAGTTCTACCTGCTCTGCGATTGCCCGGAGATGAGCAATGAGGCCAAAATGGGTCAGATCTGGACCGGCGAGAAGGTAAAAATCGGCACGGGTGCCGATCTCAAGGAGGTAATCCGCTGGCAGCGCGTGGAGGGATAACATCCTCCCGCGCCCCGGCGCAAAACTGAGAACGCGCCCCGGCGCAAAACTGAAATAATATGAAACGCAATATGAAGACTTATGCCATCTATGGCCTGATGGAATATCTGGCCCGCATCCCGGTGGGTGGCACCTCTGTGGATGTGCATTTCACCGGCGGCCAACTCTCAGGATTCGGCATCCGCCCGGCTACCTATTCTACCGACGACCCTGTGATGCAACGCCTCATCGAGCGGTCGCAGCATTACCGGTCGCAGCGCATCCGCCTGCTATGAAGCAGGGTGCCACACTGCGGGAGATCTCCGATCTGGTGGGCCTACGCCTGGATCAATTCCCGGAATGCCGGCTCTCCCTCTCCCCCTCGGCGCGGGCAGGCACCTCTCTTCGGGAGATGGTGGCTGTGCTGATGGAGCCGGTGGCCTGCAGCCTTACCCAGGAGTTGCCTTTGGCCCATTTCTCTACCCTCAGCGATATGCGCCAACATATCCGGGTCAATACCGATTGGGGTGAGGAGGGATATGCCGAGGTGGATCTGCCGGAGGATTTCTGCCGCTTGCATTCGCTGCGGCTGGAGGGTTGGGGCGCCACTCTATCGGAGGATTATGCGGCCGATCCGCTGCGTGTGGCTCTGGGGGAGATGGCTCCGGGATGGCTGGCCTCGCAGAGGCTGCGCCCTTGGCTGCGGATCATGCACCGCGATTCGGGCGCCACGCTCCGCTTCGGGCCGCCCACCGCTGCCACTCCGCTGGAGGCCAATTATGTGGCCTTGCCGCGCTATGATGCCGACGATGAGGTGCTCCTCAATCTCGACCCGGCTCTTATCCTGCCTCTCTCTGAGCGGATTGCCGAATTGCTGAAATATGATTTTTAAGTATTTTTAACATCCAAGGTAGCTAAAAGTATATGTTTCCACGTTAATTTTTAGTATCTTTGCAGTGATTTCCGGAGGGGACGCAAGTCTCCTCCGAATTTTATATATATTCACTTGCCTGGTGCGGATGGATCTGGACGGGCATAACGCTATTATAATGATTGATAAAGAGAAACTTACCGATTTCATCAGTGGTGTATTGGCCGATACTGACTGCTTTCTGACCGACCTCACCGTCTCTGCCGACAATGACATTGTGGTGGAGATTGATTCAGATGGATCGATCGATATAGATTTCTGCAGCGCGCTGTCGCGCCGCATCGAGGAGGCGTTTCCGCGCGATGACGAGGATTACACTCTCGAAGTGGGTTCGGCCGGTATCACGGCTCCTTTCAAGGTGCGCCGCCAGTGGGAAAAGAATGTGGGCAATGATATCGAGATGCTCACCCGCGATGGCAAGAAGCTCTATGGCCGACTGGTAGACCTCACCGATGATGCTGCGGTGGTGGAGTCTGAGCAGAAGGTGCGCCGCGAGGGTATGAAGCGCCCTGTGGTGGAGGTGCTCCGCATGGAGATTCCTTTTGCCGATGTGAAGCGCGCTTGCTATGATCTGAAGTTCTGACCTTCTCCACCCATCTCACTCTCCTCTCCCTCTCTCACTTAATTGCTTAATTGAAAGTCTCTCCCCCTATTTTACAACTGCCCGGGCCACTGCATGGCCCGGCCTCTAAAAATAAATTAACCCAACCGCTGCCGGCCACACCTCAGCAAGGACTACACCTGCCGTGTGACCGCCGCGCAGCAAAGCAATAAATAAGAATGGCAAAAAAAGTTGAAAGCGTGAATATGGTTGACCGTTTCGCCGAGTTCAGAGAAATGAAGAACATCGACAAGACAACCGTAATCTCCGTACTCGAAGAATCCTTCCGTAAAGTGCTCAGCACAATGTTTGGCTCAGATGAGAATTTCGACGTCATCATGAACCCCGACAAGGGTGACTGCGACATCTATCAGAACCTCGAGGTCGTGGAAGATGGCAATGTGGAAAACCCTGTGCGCCAGATCGGCCTCACCGATGCCCGCGTGATCGACCCCGAATGCGAGGTGGGAGAGGATGTGACCAAGCAGATTTTCTTCGAGCAGTTCGGACGCCGCGCTATCCTGACTCTTCGCCAGACTCTCTCCTCTAAAATCCTCGACCTTCAGAAGGAGGCCCTCTGCAATAAATTCAAGGAAAAGGAGGGTGAACTCATCTCGGGCGAGGTGCACCAGATCTGGAAACGCGAAATGCTCCTGATCGATGATGAAAACAATGAGCTGCTCATGCCCAAGGAGGAACAGATTCCCGGCGATTTCTTCCATAAGGGTGATATGGTGCGTGCCATCGTGAAGCGTGTGGACAATCCCACCACAAATCCGAAGGTAATCGTGAGCCGCACCGATGAGCGCTTCATGCGCCGCCTCTTCGAGCAGGAGGTGCCGGAGATTCACGACGGGCTGGTGACAATCCGCGCCGTGGCCCGCGAGCCGGGCGAGCGCGCCAAGGTGGCCGTGGAGTCTTACGACGACCGCATCGACCCGGTGGGCACCTGTGTGGGTATCAAGGGTTCGCGCATCCATGGCATCGTGCGCGAACTGCGCAATGAGAATATCGACGTGATCTCTTACACCTCCAATCCCTCTCTCTTCATACAGCGCGCCCTCAGCCCGGCCAAAATCTCAAGCATCCGCATCAATGAGGAGGAGAAGAAGGCCGAGGTATTCCTCCATCCGGAGGAGGTGAGCCTGGCCATCGGTAAGCGTGGCCTCAACATTCGCCTGGCTACTCAGCTCACCGGATATACAATCGATGTATACCGCGACCTCGAGGAGGGCGAGGAGGATATATACCTCGATGAGTTTCGCGATGAAATCGAGGGCTGGGTAATCGAAGCCCTCAAGAATCTGGGTCTTGGCACCGCCAAGGCTGTGCTCAACGCCGACCCGAAAGTGCTCGAACAGGCCGACCTGGAGGATGAGACACTGGAGCATGTGAAGACTGTGCTCCGCGCAGAGTTTGAAGATTAACCCCCTCTCACTCCGGGGCCACGACGGATAGGATTGCCGGGGGAGACACTTAAAAAGAATATATGCGACAAAAGATAAGCCAGTTAGCTAAACAATTAAACGTCAGCGTATCCACTGCGGCCGACTACCTGCGTAAGAACGGCATAGAGGTGGATTCAAGCGATCTCAATGCCCGAATCGACGACCGTGCCATCGCTCTGCTCCAGAAGGAGTTCTCGAAGGATGCAAGTATGAAAGCCTCGATCGATAAGGAGCGTCAGATGAAGCGAGCCGCGGCCGCCGAGGCTCGCGAGGAGGAACGTGCGGCCGATAAGGCCGCGCGTGAGAAGGCCGCCGCCGAAAAGGCCGCTGCCGAAAAGGCAGCACGCGAGGCCGCCGAGGCAAAAGCAAAGGCCGAAGCCGAAGCGGAGGCTCGCCTGCGCGCCCAGTTGAAGGCCGAGGAGGAAGCCCGCGCCAAAGCCGCCGCTAAGGCTAAGGCCGAGGCTGAGGCTAAGGCGAAAGCTGAAGCCGATGCCCGCGCCAAGCAGACCAAAGCCCGGGAGGCCGCACCCCAGCCTCGCCCCCATGAACCTAAGAAGGAGGCTACTCAGGAGACTATCGGCGGCGCCCACATGGAAACCGTGGTGCCGGAGACTCCCCAGCTCCGTGTGGTAGGTAAAATCGACCTCTCGGCAATCAATCAGAACACTCGCCCCAAGAAGAAATCGAAGGAGGACCGCCGCCGCGAACGCATCGAAAAGTCGCGCTCGCAGGGTGGCCAGCAGGGTGGCTCGGCTCAGTCCGGACAGAACGCCGGCGCAGCCGGTAACCGCAAACGCGCCCGCATCGGCAAGGAGAAAGTCGATGTGGAAAAGGCTGGTCAGCAGGTGGGTCCCGGTCAGGACCGCCGCGCCAAGTCCGACAAGCAGGGCGCCCAGCAGGGTGGCCGCAACCGTCAGGGTGGCGCCGACCGTCAGGGGCAGGGCGCAGGCGCTTCGCGAGGCCGCAACCGGGGCAACCGGGGCTCGCAACCCGCTGCCGAAGTGCGCAGCGAGGATGTGCAGAAGCAGGTCAAGGAGACTCTGGCTCGCCTCACCAACAAGACCACCAAGAAGAGCGTGAAGTGGCGTAAGGAGAAGCGCGATGAGGCCCACAACCGCGTGCTGGCCGAGGCCGAGCGAGAGGCAGCCGAAAGCCGCATCATCAAGATCACTGAGTTTGTGACCGTGAGCGATCTGGCCAACCTGATGGATATTCAGGTCAACCAGATTATCGCCACCTGCATGAACCTTGGTGTGATGGTGTCGATCAATCAGCGCCTCGACGCGGAAACTATAAATATCGTGGCCGAGGAGTTCGGCTTCACCACTGAATATGTGTCGGCCGAAGTGTCGGAGGCTATCGCCACCGAGGAGGACCGCGAGGAGGATCTCGTGGCGCGTCCGCCGATTGTGACCGTGATGGGTCACGTGGACCACGGTAAGACTTCGCTCCTCGACTTCATCCGCAATGCCAATGTGATCGCCGGCGAGGCCGGAGGTATCACCCAGCATATCGGTGCTTATAATGTGAAGCTGGCCGATGGCCGCCATATCACATTCCTCGACACCCCGGGCCACGAGGCATTCACCGCGATGCGTGCGCGTGGAGCCAAGGTGACCGACCTTGCCATCATCATCGTGGCTGCCGACGACAATGTGATGCCGCAGACCATCGAGGCCATCAACCATGCCTCGGCTGCCGGTGTGCCTATGGTCTTCGCCATCAACAAGATCGATAAACCCGCCGCCAACCCTGACAATATCAAGCAGGAACTCGCCAACATGAACTATCTCGTGGAGGAATGGGGCGGCAAGTATCAGAGTCAGGATATCTCGGCCAAGAAGGGGATCGGTGTCGACGAACTCATGGAGAAGGTGCTCCTCGAGGCGGAGATGCTCGACCTTAAGGCCAACCCCAACCGTCTGGCCATCGGCTCGGTGATCGAGTCGAGTCTCGACAAGGGTCGCGGCTATGTGGCCACTGTGCTCGTGCAGAACGGCACTCTGCGTGTGGGCGATGTGATTCTGGCCGGCACGCATTACGGTAAGGTGAAGGCTATGTTCAATGAGCGTAACCAGCGCATCACCGAGGCCGGCCCGGCCGTGCCGGTGCTTATCCTGGGTCTGAACGGTGCCCCGCAGGCAGGCGACACATTCAATGTGCTTGAGACCGAACAGGAGGCCCGTGAGATTGCCGGCAAGCGTGAGCAGCTGCAGCGCGAGCTGAGCCTGCGCACCAAGAAGCGTCCCGGTCTTGAGGAACTCGGCCGCCGCCGTGCCCTCAACGACTTCCATGAGCTTAACCTCGTGGTCAAGGGCGACGTAGACGGCTCGATCGAGGCTCTTTCGGATTCTCTCATCAAGCTCTCCACACCGGAGATTCAGGTCAATGTGCTCCACAAGGGTGTGGGCGCCATCTCGGAGTCGGATGTCACTCTGGCTGCGGCTTCTGATGCAATCATCATCGGCTTCCAGGTGCGCCCGTCGGCAGCTGCCCGACGCGAGGCCGATAAGGAGGGTGTGGAAATCCGTCTCTACTCCGTGATCTACAAGGCCATCGAGGAGGTGAAGGATGCTATGGAGGGTCTTCTCTCACCCGAAATCCGCGAGGAGATCACCGGCAACGCCGAGGTGCTCCAGACCTATCACATCTCAAAGGTGGGCACTATCGCCGGTGCTATCGTGCGCGATGGCAAAATCAAATCGAAGTCGAAAGTGCGCGTAGTGCGCGACGGTATTGTGAAATATACCGGCGAACTCGGTTCGCTCAAGCGATTCAAGGATGATGTCAAGGAGGTGGTGAGCGGCTACGACTGCGGACTCTCCGTGCAGGGCTACAACGACATCCACGAGGGCGACATCATCGAGGCCTTCGAGGAGGTCGAGGTGAAGAAAACCCTCTGATGCCCGGCATCTGTAAGACGCTTGACATTTAGAACTGTCTTAAGACACACACAATGTTGGTATTTATCAATATAGGCACCAATCTCGGTGACCGCCGGCGCAATCTGTCGCGGGCGGTCACTGAGGTGGGACGCCGATTCGGATATTTCGAAATCTCTCATGTAGTCGAATCGGAGCCCTGGGGCTATGAGTCGGCCAATAAATTCCTGAATGTGGCGATGGTGTTCCGCTCGGAGGAGGCGCCGCTCGACATCCTTCATGCCCTTCAGAAAATCGAACGCGAGCTGGGCGACCGACTCGCAGCCGAGAACGCTGCCCGCTTCATCCCCGCAGCCACCGGCGCAAATACTCCCCACGACTGCCACCGCACCCCCGAAGGGGGCTACGCCGACCGCTTCCTCGACATCGACATAATGACCATCGAAGGGGTAGAGATGCAGACCCCAGAACTAACCGGCGCCCCCCCCCCACCGGGGGGTGATACAGATCGCGGGGGCCCCGAGACAGCCAGAAAGGGGGT
>JAIDKG010000039.1 GCA_029051525.1 Muribaculaceae bacterium | reverse complement strand
TAGTGTTGGAATTTTGTGATGAGCAAAATATTTACTATCTTTGCAAACACAAAGGGTAGTTTCCCCTTGAAAGAAATCTCGTGCCAACGAGTGCAGAGCGGAGCTTGCTCCGGCTATGCCGAGTGCAGCCGAGATTGCCGTAAGGAAATACTTCGCTTGCGCGAGCAACGATTTTAGGGATCGGTTTTGCCCGGTCGGAAAGAGCAGTCGAAAGGCCGCTCTTTTTTATTTTTTAATGCGGTATTACTTTCTGCCCCAACAGCACTCCGTTGTCTGTAAACGTCCCACCGGCTCCAATCGCGGAGTTACTGCACGGCCTCCTAACCCCGTACAGCTCGGGCAATCGCCCGAGTTGTGCGGGCCGCAAGGCTACCCTCCACCCCCAGTCGCGGAGCGACTGCACTACTGATTGTCCTGGAGGAGGAGTGCTCTCGCGCTTCTAAAAAATCGAAGGAACCTCCCGGTCATTATGGATTCCCAATCCGCAACCCTAATAACTACCAACTCGGCCGCCTCTGCACGACCAATATTAAAAAATTATGAGCTATGCAGAGGTGAAATTACCAGTCAGATTACACATTAAATCCGACACGAGGGGGTAGGTTGGAGGATGATTCCTCACCATCCATCTTGGATTTAATTGCAAGGTATTTGTTTAATTCGGCATAAGTTAATGAAGGCTTGGTTTTAGAGATAACATCTTCCAAAATTGCCATAGTAATCTTTGATTTCTGACGCAATGCAATGCGGGAAGCATCATTGATAATCATTTCTATATCAGACGACACATAATTTTCCGTGAGCTGAGCAAGCTTCTCATAATCAAGGCCAAAGTCATATGGTCTTGATTTGAGGTATAACTTAAACATGAGTTTACGAGCCTCGAAATCAGGAGTACCGATGAAGTATTTTTTATCCAGGCGACCTGCACGAAGGATGGCAGGGTCAATCATATTCGGATAATTGGTCGCACCAATTATAAATATCCCCTTATCACCGGTTCTATCCATTTGCGCAAGCATCTCGTTTACGGCACTTCTCGCCATTTCGTGAACATCGCTGTCGCGATTAGGCACGAGTTCATTTATTTCGTCAATAAAAATAATAGTAGGAGCATTTTCTTCAGCATCCTTAAACATTTGAGCTATATTCTCTTGGGTGGCATTAACATAGCGACTTTTTAGAGAACTGGGCTTTATAAGCATAAAATTAAAGCCAACTTCTTCTGCAAAATGTTTTGCGAAGAAAGTTTTACCACAACCGGGAGGTCCGTATAGCAACATTCCGTTAGGGATAGTAAGACCATACTTCCCATATTCCTCAGGATTATGAAGCGCATCAATGACCTCTATCTGCAATTGTGCTTTAAGCTCACACATTCCAGCGATAGCAGAGAACCCCTTCCCGGCAGGAACAGATATATTGGTTCTCTTTTGCTGAGAGGTAGTGCTTTGTGATTTCCTTTGATTGTCGATGCGCTGCACGTTAATTTCACCGTTAAGAGCCTTGATAAACTCATCAACTGATTCAAAGCGATCGTCAATATCTGAAGCGAGTGCTTTCCGCATGATATTCATTAAATCATCGTCAAGCTCAAACTTCTCCACTTTCGGGAACCGGAGAGGCAGCTCTCGTTGGGCATCAATTTTCTCTCGCTGAAGATTCACGTCTCCCTTGCAATCTGCAAGTTCTACGAAGTATGGAGGCATACCAAATATCAAGTTGTAAAGAACAGCACCAGAAGAGAAAATGTCTGATTTTACGGAAAACACGCCATTAAGTGCTTCAGGCGCAAGATAGAATGGTGATAACCCATTCTTATTAAATGCGGTGCTTCCTTGTGAGAGGTACCTCGCATATCCGAAGTCTATAATCTTCGAGATTGCTGAGCCGGAAGAAATATCCACCATGACATTCTGTAAAGTTATTTCATTGTGGATGATGGGGTCAGGCAAAGAGTGTAAGAATTTAAGACCGTTAAGAACGCCGATAACGATGGTCTTTGCATCATACACACTACAATCTCCCTCTCGCGCAAGAAATTGCGATGTAGTTTCTCCGCTTATATAATCAAAGATAATATAAGCGAATCTGCGACCATTGATGATGGTTTCCCCGTTATCTCTATACTTGACAATGTTTGGATGGTCAAGTTGTTTGGTAATTTCAACTTCGAGCACATTTCCGTCTGCCTCAAATTGTGTGCGATGCAATTTCGCACAATTTATCAATTTGAGAAAGCGATTCTTCCCCTCCGAGTCTTTGACGCGGTAGGTTTCAGCATAATCGCCTTCCTTTATAGGAAACGTTACCGTGTAGTTGCCAATCTGCTGTTTCTTCGAGAGTGTAAACATTTAGTCTATTATTGCACCTATTAAAGCTGAGACAGCAGCAAAAACAAGAATATTACAGAACCATGCGGCTATTTGGCCACCAATCGCTTTCATATCACCCATGAAAGACGGCTTTGGTTTGTGATTTTTCTTTTCGTCCGGAAGTTCTATAATATCCGAAAGAGAACATATTACATTCTCTTGAACGATACCTAAAGCACAAGTAACATAGTTGCCATTAACCTGTCTATTCATCCAATAGGCAATTTCTGGATAGATATTTGCCCAGGCATCAATGGCACGGAAAGAAGAATTAAGGATAGAAATGTTATCCTTATTTTCATTCTCCTTTTCTTGGAAGCCTTCTGAGTTTTTGCGAGCCTCACATGCTTTCTCAGTGAGTTCAACAATTTTGTCGCCACACTCATAATAGTTCATTCCTTTATAAATGGGCAACTTAGCAGCTTTTGACATTTTGTTTTCAATGATACATTCTTGGATGAAACCAATCCAACCGGGGATGAAGAACCGATGGACAAAACCTACTTTTTGAGGTTTTCTTTCCATTGATGCTGTCAATTCATCGAGTTCTGCTATATATTTTTTATGTGCCATCTTTACCAAGTCATTACTGGATTAGTAACTCTTACAGGAACGGTATTGTCAACGTCTACACTGCCAACTACCTCGACAGTGTTATCAATGTCAACACTACCGCGAATGTCGGCATCAATATTTCCGCCGACTACATAGACGCGCTGAGCAGTGTCCTCTCCCCCGAAGAAGTTTTGGATTACAAGAAGCCATATACCTATGGCACATACTTGAATCCAAAACAACTGGGAGTGGAACAGATTATTAGCTTTTCTTTTTATCTTGCTTATATTCATCTTCATTAGAAGCTAACACCGGGGCCATCTACAGGAGGCTGAATCATCAGACTGATAACAGCACTCACGATAGGATGCAGAGCGTTTTCTGATGGGTTGGTTGCTGCGATTTCCTTGCCCTGCTGAAGAAGCTGACGAGCGCGATTCGCGTCCTTCCACTGGATAGTATTGAAATTCTTCAAATTGTAGTCGATGAAGCCCATAAGCTGATAGATGAGAGTAACGGCCACAAAGATGCCGTTAATATCATCGAGGACTGAGCGACCTTGAACAACATTTTGGGAGCGGATTGCCATATCAACCTGACTACGCAGGGCTGCGACCTGTTTGTCGTACTTATTACCAAGGTCATTGTTCGCTCTTTCAAGGCGATCAAATTCCTCGCGGATTTCTACTTCGAGAGCATCCCACTCATGGTCCTGCTCTACTTCTTCCATTTTGAGGAAGGCTCGGCGAAGGTCTGCCTGAAGATGCATACGACCATCCTCAGAACTCTTTTCGCCATCGAAACGACTGTCAATGTCGGCAATGAGCTTCTCAGCTTCTGTGGTTTCACTCACACTGATAGAAGATGAAGATTTCAGAGCGCGAAGTTTACCGGCAGCAGCGTCCTTAAGCTTTTCGAGTTCAAAGGCTGAAATCACTGAGCGAGTAGCTATCTCGACTTCTTTCTCTACGGTTTCTCCGCTTACGGGAAAAAAGGCTTCAAGTTTAAGCATCTGCGATCGGTCAACTTTTATAGTGATGTCAACATCGCTTCCGACTGGAATCAGCTGTCCGACTTCATCACCTGTAATAACAACGTCAAAGACATGGTCGTTATGAACAGCAGATGTACCCTCAGCATTGTGCTCGCTCTGATAGATAGGAATGATGATAGAATCTTCCTCCATGCCAGGGCGAAGTTGATTTCGGGTTTTAAGACCATTGAGAGCACCGGTGGCAGGTATTTGTTGGTTCTTTTCAAGACCTTTTACAGACTTAACAACATTCTTGTTGAGACAAGAATCATGTACCTCTATCGAGATATTATACGGTAATACGGCATTACCAACAACAATGCCTTGCATGATGTTGATTTCCTTGGGGAAGCAAGGAATGACGGTGCCTTTATCATCGTAAGCTGTGATAGTAAAAGCATTGTTTTTGCCATCCATAAGTTGACACTCTATAACATCGCCGATAGCGTTGATTTCAACCTTACCACTTGACCAGCCGTTATCGCTACGAACCAGTTCCACGAAGATTTTCTCGGGAATGCTGCCAGTGCACTCATTCTTGTCTAACTGAACGGTAACATATTCCATAGGCTGAACAGAGTTAGCTTCGTATGACAGATTGAGAGCAACCGTACCGACTGCAATTTCTTCTTTGACTTCGCTATCGATGCCGGATGCGAACAGCGCTGCACCCTTTGCAACGGCAGTCATCGGGTCAATGTTGGAATCGACATTAGGCGTTACCTGCTCACGAAGCATTTCACGAAGAACAGGCGAATAAGTCGGACCACCTACCAGAATTAGTTTATCGAGATCAGAACCGGAAAGACCGTTGCGCTTCAGCAGGTCTTTGGTAATGTCGATGGCTTTTTGGAATACCTTGGCAAGAACCGGTTTCAATTGTTCTTGGGTAACAACAAGGTCAAGCTCGATTTCATTACCCTCATCATCTTCGCCAAACTCATCGAGTTGAGAAGTAATGTCAGCTTGTGATTTGAAAGAGAGTTGATTCTTTGTTTGTTCGGCATAGAACTTCATGGCGTCACGCAAAATATTGCGGGTTACATCGTTAGCCATAATGTCGGCTATGACGAAGTTCTCTTGAAGATAAGGAATGATAATGTTGTCAACTACCGCATAATCAAGGTTCTTACCGCCGAGGTAGTTATCACCCTCTGTGTCCTTCACCTGCATGATACCATCCTCTACCTTAATCAAAGCCACATCGAATGTGCCGCCACCGAAATCGAAAACGAGCCATTGGCCGTTCTTGTTTGCAGAGCTAAGGCCATAAGCCATTGATGCGGCAATCGGCTCTTGGAGAAGTTCGCAATGCGCTATACCTGCAAGCTGTGCAGCACGTTTGGTCGCTGCAATCTGGTCTGCCTTAAACTTAGCAGGTATCGTGATTACAGCTGCCGAAACGGACTCATCTCCAATGAATGATTTAAGCGTTTTAAGGACTTCGGCAGATAGTTGCTCGGGCGAGAAAGACTCATCCATATTCGAGCTGAAGCTCGCTTTGTCGGTTCCCATATCACGCTTAAACTCGATGAAAACGTTGACCTTTTCATTTGTCCAGTTTTTAGTCGCCTGAGATTTAGCTTGGCGAAGATCGTTATACGCGCTATCGCCAACCTTAACTACTTTTTTTCTTGTAAAAGATACACATGAAGGAAGTGTATCTTTTAGCGTGTCGGTCTTTTTAATAACCGGCTCGCCGCCCTCTATCTTACATATTGCGGAATTGGTTGTACCCAAGTCAATTCCGAATTTCATTTTAGATTGTGCCATTGTTATTTGGAATTTATAGGTTTTGACTTACCGTGATTTGTGCAGACTGTATCATCTTGCCTTTATAGTTAATCTGGGGCTTGATGATACCGGTGATAACCTGCTTGCCCTCAGGAAGATTTTCGTCTTCAACGAAGTTGGCTGTTACTTTCATGCCATCATGATAATCTTTGCCAAGCATCTCGACCAGTTCATAACCATTAGCAAGAAGATTATCTTTCATTTGCTTGATAGATTTGGAGAGCTGCTTATGACCACGAACCGAGCTATCCATTTTATAGAGAGTCATCTCCATAAATGTGATTCTATCAGCAAGAGTGGTAATAAGTTTTTGTTCGGTATCGGTTCCACCGCCGGTTGCGGTAGAGAGAGAGCCAAGCTGTTTGGAGAGCGTTTGTATCTCAGACATTTCAGATGAAAGGCGATTTACGATTTCCTCGTTGAGCTTGTCTGCTTTAGCTGCAAGCGATGAAACTTGATTGCCACGCTTGGCAATCAGTCTGCCAAAAACGAACGCAATTACAGCGAGAACGATAGCGATAGCAATAAAAATCCATAAACCTGTCTGAGATTTTTTTGCAATAGTCGCGTTCAGCGAATCGGAACTCGTCTGAATTTGTTTACGTGTAGAAGAGATATTAATGTTGAGACTATCTGCAAGAGTCGCAACACTATTATTGATTTCCACCAACTCCGATTTCAGAGAGTCAATTTCATTTGTCTTAACTGCGATAGTTGAGTTAAGAGTCTTAACCTCTGATTTAAGAGCATTGCACTCAAGCTGAAGAATTTGAATTGATGCTTCTGACGCCTGAATTTTATCAAAGCACGTATGCAAAGAGTCCGATGATGTAGCACCGAATAATTGCAAGGTTGACAGCAGATACAGTCCGCTTAAAATGTAGTATTTCATGAGTTATACTTATCATATATTGATTGAATAATTCCTCCAACAATAACGCAAATTATGAAGCCAGCAAGGAAATTCTCCAATACTGCACCTATAATACCTCCTCCTACTGCAAATATAATCAAAATTAAGCACCCGAAATCTCGATCAGAGGAACTTGATGATGAGCCACCAAAATTATTATTAGAAGCGGGATGTGAAGAGGTTGTTGGAGATGTCCTCACCGGGGAAGTTGAAGTAACCGAAGAAGATGATGACCTTGAAGACGTTGAGATACAAAAGTCCTCGCACATCTCTTTAAGGGATTGACGATTGGGATTATACCGATTTGTTTTGAAATCGGCGTCCATATCGAAAGAGTCCATTAAGAGGGTCGCGTTCCACGCATTACGTACAACTTGTTTAATATTATTATAGAGAGCAGTTCCGATTAAAGAACGATCCTGATGCCTAAATTTCTCAACTATACCACTATAGGCAATTAGTGTGTGATTAACTTCCTCAATGACGTTGTGAAGAGCATTATCAACAACTTGTGTTGACAGCGAGAGGTAAAAAGAGTTGCTTGCTCCAAGTTTCAACTTGATTGCTTGCAACCATGGTTTTACGTCTCGGAGAAGGGTCATTGAATGAGAAATTTTGTCGGGCAACTGACAGAATTTTTTCAATTCCTCTTTCACCTTGCGAGCCTCGATAGCGACTTCGGCAGGTGGCATATTGTCAACGGCCTTTTTTAAGATGTCGTAGTTCTCTTTACATCTATCTTTGGTAAGTTGACCTACTGCAATCTGCAGCGCATAGGATTGAAGCACCATAGCCTTGCGAGGACTCTCAACGTCCGAGTCCGGTGCGTTGTTATAGTAGTTGATACCGCACTGCAAGACTTGTTTTGCAACATTGTCGGCCACCATCTGATATTGCGGGCTGGTTGCTCCGGCAATTTCTTTTACAACATGTAAAGCGGCCTTTGTTGAATTCATCAACTTGGTACCGGCAGCAAGGATTGCCTCAGGATTACTACTATCTACATCCTTTGCAATTGATATTGCCGAATTGATTGCCGAGATGGGTTCGTCAAGCGCACTTTTACTAATAATAGCACGGTCAGTATCATTGGTACAAGCCGATAAGAGTTTGCTTGCAGGAATTTCTTTAAGCAATTCCGCAATCATTAGTTCGGAAAAATCATCTTCTGATAGTTGAAGATTGCTGATGCCTAACGCTTTAATCAGTTCTGCACGATAGCCCGTATTATGTACTACCTTGGAGATATTATTGAAGCCAACGGCTATATTACCATCAACTAAAGCCAATACTCCAGAATTGATTAATGAAGAGTATGTTTCCTTCTTTAGAAAGATTTCTTTCGCCTTTTCCCTGTTTCCGGCTTGCAAATGTTTCAAGGCAATTTCATCCAACGGCGAACCACTGACAAACCAAAAAAGAGCATACTTTAGCCGATCTTTATCAAGGTTTATAGCAGCATTAGCCGCAGAGACACTCTCATGCGTTCTAATGGGCTTATCAACCAAAATATCGGTAAAATCATTAGGGAATGATATCTCTTTTCCGATTTTTGAAAACGCCGCCAGCCGATTTTGATTCCCGACTCTATCTTTTAATGGAGAATTAGAAAGAACACCCAATATACGATATGGGTTTTGCGATATTATGGAAATATCCACTGTGCGTTGTATGACTCTTGGACCCTAAAGAGTCTTTGACATATTCAACAAAAAAGCGCAGGATCCGTACTGTTACTCGTCCTGCTGCTAAAGGCCTTCGCATTGCCCGACAAAGTGGAACGAGCAACGCAGAGCCTACGCCGTATGATATATGATACGCCCAAAGAGGATCTACCTATAATGCGGCATAATCCTCTTTTTTGGGGTACTCAACCATACCCGAAGACATCTACCGTTGCTTCATTCTCGACTTTGTCAAAGAGGTTGCGAAGTTCTTAGCAGCCAAGAATCAAGCGCAGTAAACGCTTTCATTATGTAAAATGACCTCCCTCGCACCGGCTCCATATGAAGTCTCACGGCGTAAGGTCAGTGCAAAATTAGCAATTTTTCCTAATATATCAATTGAATGTGTTGAAAAACATATTCACATCCCTGCCTGCCGGATGCTGAATAGCCTGATAATTTGTAAAATTTGAAATTATTTCATTTTTAAATGAAATATCTATTGTACATTTGCGTTACAATATCAAACACCAATATACATGCCCATGAGTGAAGTGGAATTATATCTTATCCAAGACGGCGAGAACTGCACAATCTATACGTTGCAGTTTCTTCGTGATGTTGAATCTGAATTTGAAAAATTTGTAACCAAATTCAGAGAAGATGCCGAGTACAGCGAGGATTTCTCGCGTATTGCCGCATTTATCAAACGTATAGCCAAGAACGGTGCGTTGGAACGTTATTTCCGCCCGGAGGGCAAGATGAATGATTCTGTCGTCGCACTGCCAGTGACTTCCTCAAAATTGCGTCTTTACTGTCTGCGCTTGACAGATAAGATACTCGTATTGGGTAATGGAGGTGTGAAAACATCTCAGCGGTATGAAGATGACATACTCCTTAATGGATATGTGATGACCTTGCAAAAATTCGAGAAACTACTCAGACAGGAAGTTGCCAACGGCAACGTGAATATTACTGAATCGACAATAGAAACAGATAATATATTTGAGCTATGAAGCGTACTTCTAAGACACTCGAAGAAATACTCGGTTCAATTCCGGCAAATGTTCAGGCAGAGGTTGATCTCTCTTTTGAAATATCCGACCGCATAAATGCACTTATGAAACAACACGGGTTATCGAAGAAACAGTTTGCCGATGCTCTGGGACGCAGACCGAGTGAAATCACCAAATGGCTGAGCGGTCAGCACAATTTCACCATCGCTACGCTCGCAATGCTCTCTTCTTTCTTTGGACAGCCGATTATTACTGTCAGTTGAACTTACTAATGAATGATATTATGGCACCTATTTTTAATTGGCTCATATTTAGTTGATGCTTTGGCATTCGCCTAATTTTAGTTGGTCTTGCAGGTGAAGGAACTATGGCATAAATTTTTGGAGAAACATCGCAGTGAGTTGCCAAAGATTTGTGCGGCTGAATGGAATGCCAGACTTCTCACAAAAATAAAACAGACATATCCATACACGAAAGAGCCGAGTCTTAAAGACTCGGCTCTTTCGTGTTGCCTTGGAAGGACTCGAACCCTCACTAAAGGTGCCAGAAACCTGCGTGCTACCATTACACCACAAGGCAGGGTGCCGTATTTATGTTGATTGGTGCATCCGAATACGGGGCGGATGCTTTGTTGCCTTGGAAGGACTCGAACCCTCACTAAAGGTGCCAGAAACCTGCGTGCTACCATTACACCACAAGGCAATTCATTTTTGTCATTCGGTTAGTAAAGCACCGCCGTGCTTCCCTTTTGACGATGCAAAATTAGCACTTTTTTCTGAATTGACCAAATTTTCGGCCTATTATTTTTAGTATTTTTTACAACAATCATTCGCTACCTTGATCGGCATGATATGGCCCCGCCGGGCTTTCGCACTGAGTGTCAAGCCTAAACCTTTATGGCAATAGGTCTACAATCACCGCATCAGCCGTGAGTATCCCCTCTTCGCTCAGGCTGAGATGGCCGGATCGGAGTTGCAGGCGTCCGCTTTCAATATGGTGTCGGGCTCTGCAGAGGAGGCTGCGATATGATTCTTGGCCGAAATCGGCGGCAAAGGCCGCGAGGTCAAGTCCGGCGGATGTGCGGAGTCGGAGCATGATGCGTTCTTCGAGCCGCTCTGCTTCGGTCAGAGTTTCTGTCTGATAGAAGGGGGCGGCAGCATCCCGGGGCGTAGCATCTCTCTTTTCGGGGGCAAAGTGACGCAGATAACCGAATAGGTCGGCGGGATTCGCCCGGCGTTTATATCCGCCGTCATAACTGTGGGCTGCCGGTCCGATGCCGAGATAGGGGCGGCTCAGCCAGTAGCCTGTGTTATGACGGGAGTTATATCCGGGTTTAGCGTAGTTGGAAATCTCGTAATGCTCGTAGCCGGACTCGCGCAACCGCGCGGTAAGCCGACGGTATTGTCGCTCCACCTCCTCATCCGGCACCTCCTCTACCCTTCCGGCGCGTCGCAACGCCGTGAGTGCCGTGTCCTCCTCATACATAAGTGTATAGACCGACACATGGTGCGGCGCAATTCCGATCAGCCTGTCGAGATCGCTTTCCAATGTGGCGACCGACCCTCCGGGCAATCCGAATATCAGGTCGGCGCTCACGTTGCCGAATGTCGATTTAAGGATACGGAGTGCCCGCTCGGCATCCTCACCGGTGTGGCGCCGACCGATACTGCGCAGCAACTCATCGGAGAATGTCTGCACTCCGAGGCTGAGACGATTTACGCCACTCTCATGCCACGCCTTGATGCGCTCCGCATCCACATCCTCGGGATTCGCCTCAAGCGTCACTTCACACTCATCGGCCAATCGATGCCCCTCTGCCATAAGAGATTCCCTAATACCTTTCATAAGCGAATGGAACTCCTCCGCCGGGATAAGCGATGGGGTACCCCCGCCGAAATAGAGCGATGGAATCACTTCCGGCAATTCACCGTGACGCATCTTCAGCTCGCTTATCAATGCGCGCCGCAACCTCGGCCAATCGGCCACAGAGGCTCCGCCACTGAAGAAATCGCAATACAGGCATTTGCGATTGCAATATGGAATATGGATATACAGCATTATATTTTTCCAACGCCCCCATGCGGTTTATTATTTCAGTAGCGGCCAAGCATATATGAGCATTTATTCTCAATTATGGTTGCACACAATCGGATAGACATCACTTCTTATGATAGTTCTATAAATTTTATCGAAAAAACAGAGAGGGGATTGATTAAAAAAACTTAAATTTGCAAAATGACAGCGGAAGAAATTCATGCTCAGCAAGAGCAACAGAAGACAAAGTATGACCAGATGGTCGAGGAGCGTTCTCAACGCGTATTCGACATGATGGCATCGCGCATATCGCGCGAGGATATGGTGCGTCTTAAGGATGCCTTTGAATTTGCACGTGAGGCTCACAAGCACCAGCGGCGGCGTAGCGGCGAACCGTATATTCTCCATCCCATCGCCGTGGCTTCGATTGCGGCCGGTGAAATCAACCTTGATGTAAACTCCGTAATAGCAGCCTTCCTGCATGATGTGGTGGAGGATACGCCTCATTCAATCGATGAGATACGGCAGCGGTTTGGCGAAGACGTGGCATTTCTTGTGAAGGTGGTCACAAAGCAGAAGAAGGAGAAGTATGAGATGTCGAAACAGCTCGACAATTTCAAACAGATGCTCAATTCGGTGCAATATGATGTGCGCGCCCTTCTGGTGAAACTCTCCGACCGCCTGCACAATATGCGCACCCTCTCGTCGATGCGCACCGACAAGCAGATGAAGATAGCCGGCGAAACCGACTATTTCTACGCCCCGCTCGCCACCCGCCTCGGACTCTATGAGGTGAAGACCGAACTTGAGAACCTGTCGCTCAAATTCCGCTGTCCTACGGAATATGAGGAACTTGAAAACCGCATAGCGCGCGACGAGGCGACCAATCATGCCCGGCTTCAGGCATTTATCGAGGAAATATCAACCATACTTGCCGCCAACGGTATAAAGGCGCGCGTATTCTACGAATACCGACGCCCCTACTCCCTTTGGCGAAAGATGCACAAATATGGCGATGACTTCGACCATCTGAAATACCGCCACTTCGTCGACATCGTCTTCAAGGAGGAGGATGGAGTCACCGAAAAAAGCATGGTGCTGCGCATCTACTCCCTTCTCACCGACCGCTTTAAGGAGAAACCCGGAGGAATCTCGAATTACATCGATTCCCCTAAGGAGAACGGCTACCAGAGTTTCCACCTGAAACTCCTGGCCGACTACGGCCGCTGGGAAGAGGTGCACATCAGCAGCGAGCGCATGGTGCGCAACTCTCGCTTCGGATGCGTCTCCGACCGCTCGGAGGGGAATATCCGACGCTGGATCAATAAGTTCCGCGGCGTGCTGAAGGATATAGCCCAGCACGGACAGGACGGCACCAATTTCATAGAGAATGTAGTGGCATCTTTCTACAACGACGACATAATGACATTCTCACCGCAGGGGAAACCGGTGATTCTCCCGCAGAAAGCCACTCCGATCGATTTTGCCTACGAGATACACTCCCAGCTCGGCCGCCATGCGAAATACTGCCGCATCAACGGACGCATCGCGTCAATCAAGCAGGCGCTCCACCGTGGCGACATCGTAGAGATTGTCACCGACCCCGATGCACATCCCGAAGAGGACTGGCTCGACAATGCCGTGAGCTACAAGGCCCGGCGTGCCATCACGTCATATCTTGCCAAATGTCCCAAATCGGAATTCATACGTTGCGAACACTGCCATCCCATCCCCGGCGAAGAGGTGATAGGATTCAAGAATCATCACGGCAAGATTACCCTCCATAAGCGCGACTGCAATGTGGCGATACGTCTGGCCTCGCAGGATGGCGACAGCATAGTGGCCGTGGACTACAAGCCCAACGACACCACCTATCCCGTAGAGCTGGAAGTGATTTGCATCGACCGCCGCCACATGGTGATTGATGTGATGGACTGCATCTCCAATCATCTGAACCTCAACGTAAGCAGCCTCAACACCACCACCACCGATTCAATCGTGTCGATGAAAATCCGACTCGGAGTCCACAGCTTCGACGAAATCAAGACCATCATATCGGCCATATCCGTAATACCGGATGTGGAGGAGGTCAAATCCGAGACTCTCGGCTGACCCCCCCCCTCTATAAGCCCCTCCCTGCCATCAAGGCCGGATCTGCCATCAAGGCCGGGGTCAAATATTAAAAACTCACCTTTCGGGACTCCGAAAAGTGAGTTTTTAATTTTATCAGAAGTCGCGATGCGCGACAATTTCAAGGCATTACATCATGCCGCCCATACCCGGCGCGCCCATTCCGGCAGCAGGCATCGGAGGCACATCCTCCTTCTTGTCGGCAATCACACACTCAGTGGTGAGGAACATTCCGGCGATGCTGGCAGCATTCTCAAGTGCCACACGGGTCACCTTGGCCGGGTCGATCACACCGGTTGCAAAGAAATTCTCATAGCAATCTGTGCGAGCGTTGAAACCGAAGTCACCGCTACCCTCCTTCACCTTCTGAAGGATTACGGCACCCTCAAGTCCGGCATTCTTCATGATCTGACGCATCGGCTCCTCGATGGCACGACGGATGATGGCGATACCAGTGGTCTCATCGTCGTTATCACCCTTAAGCGAATCGAGCTTGGAGAGCGCGCGGATATAAGCCACACCGCCGCCCGGCACGATACCCTCGGCGATAGCCGCACGAGTGGCCGAAAGAGCATCATCGACACGATCCTTCTTCTCCTTCATCTCCACCTCCGAGGCAGCACCGATATAGAGCACAGCCACACCGCCGGCGAGTTTTGCAAGGCGCTCCTTGAGCTTACCCTTGTCATAATCGGAAGTGGTGGATTCAATCTGAGCCTTTATCTGGTTCACACGGGCTGCGATAGCCTCACTGTTGCCGGCACCATTCACGATAATGGTGTTATCCTTATTTACAGTCACCTTCTCAGCTGTGCCCAGATCCTGGATTGTGGCCTGAGCAAGGCTCATACCCTTCACCTCGCTGATCACCTGGCCGCCGGTAAGGATAGCGATATCCTCCAGCATCTCCTTGCGGCGGTCGCCGAATCCGGGAGCCTTCACGGCACAGATCTTCAGAGAGCCGCGCAGACGGTTCACCACCAGAGTGGCCAGAGCCTCATTATCCACATCCTCAGCGATAATCAGGAGCGGACGACCCGACTGAGCCACCGGCTCGAGCACCGGCAGAAGATCCTTCAGATTGGAAATCTTCTTGTCATAGAGCAGGATATAGGGGTTGTCCATCTCACACTCCATCTTCTCGGTATTCGTAACGAAATAGGGTGAGATATAGCCACGGTCAAACTCCATACCCTCCACCACATCGACAGTGGTCTCGGTGCCCTTGGCCTCCTCTACGGTGATCACACCCTCCTTCTTGACCTTCTTCATGGCCTCGGCGATAAGGCGGCCGATCTCCTCGTCATTGTTGGCAGAGATGCGGGCCACATTCTCGATCTTGTCCATATCATCGCCTACCTCCTGGCTCTGCTCGCGGATACCCTCCACTACAGCCGACACGGCCTTGTCGATACCACGCTTGAGGTCCATCGGGTTGGCACCGGCTGTCACATTCTTGAGGCCTACATTTACGATAGCCTGAGCCAGCACGGTGGCGGTGGTGGTGCCGTCGCCGGCCTGATCACCGGTCTTGGAGGCAACCTCCTTCACGAGCTGCGCGCCCATATTCTGGAACTGATCCTCCAGCTCAATCTCGCGTGCCACTGTCACACCATCCTTAGTGATGTGGGGAGCACCGAATTTCTTCTCGATAATCACATTGCGGCCCTTGGGGCCGAGAGTCACCTTTACGGCGTCGGCCAATGCGTCGACACCCTTCTTCAGCTCCTCGCGGGCTGAAATATTGAATTTGATTTCTTTTGCCATAATTTATAGTCCTGATCAACCGATGATGGCGAGCACATCGCTCTGGCGCATCATCAGATATTTTGTGCCTTCAAGTTCGATCTCCGTACCGGCATATTTGCCGAAAAGCACCTCAGTGCCGGCCGAAAGCAGCATCGGCTCATCCTTTGTGCCGTCGCCTACGGCCACGACCTTACCCTTCAGGGGCTTCTCTTTTGCAGTGTCGGGGATGATGATGCCGCCCAAGGTTACCTCTTCGGCGGGAGTGGGCTCGATGAGCACACGGTCAAACAATGGTTTGATATTCATGGTCTTATAATAAGTTTTATAATGTTGTCATTAGTCGGAGGGGAGGATGGCACCGGAAGGCTCGCGCCATTTTGGCCCTGTAGGCCAGTCTGCACGCACTTGCCAGGCTGATGCCGACCGGAGCAGACTCACAAGTAGCCTCACCCCGGTATTATTAGTAATGCAAATAGCGTGCCAAACTCATCGGGAGGCGACTGCATCCTGTATCAACCCACTCAGTAATATAACACACTCCCTATGCCTGAGGAGGTTGTGGCATGGACTATTTAACATATATTCACACAGCACTGCAAACAGTTGGCAGCCACCTACGCTAATTTTGTCAACAGATAAAAGGATAAGAGCGCGCTCTTAGCAGCTACTTACCATCCATCTCAAGGGATAAGAGCTTCATCGCAAAGACCCCTTCCCACAAAATTTTTTTTGTAAAAGGGGCTAAAGGACGCGCTCCGAAAAAACATTCAACGACCTATGAACAGATATCCGATAGCCTACGGCGACCACATCTACGTGAGTGCCATCATCGATGGCCGCAAGGTGCTTGAAATAAATCTCACCCATATAGCCGACATCTCGGTGCTGCTGGCCGAGATCCGTCAGGCCGGGCGACGTCTGTGCGGACTGGCCCGCATGTTTATCCGCAATCATTCTCAAGGATGGTCGATCCAACGTCCGTTCCGGTTCTACCCGGACTTCCCGTCGCCCGGCAGACCGATGCAGCCCATAGAGCGCCCGCGCCGCCGGATGGCGACTCCGACCCAGCGATGCATCTTCCCCTGGGAGACCCACTGAGCCCCTCCCCTGCCACGGCTATCGGCTTCCTCATACCATCACAACGAAAAAACCGGACAGAAATCCTTGGATTTCTGCCCGGCAAGTATGGTTGCCTAAGTAGCTGAAGTATTATTTGCGCTGCAGGATATAGGTGCGCTCAGGAGCGGCATAACCCTTCAGTCGGCCACCCTTCACGGTAAATTCCTTGCCATATACCTCATCGCGGTATTTGCCATCGGCCAGCGTGGTGGGGAGGTCAACTACATTGGCATATTTGCCGATATTGACAATCGCCGCACCCTTTTTGCCACGGCTCACCAGCAGCACCTGACCATTTTCAGAGATCTGCAGATCCTCCTTCTGGCCATTCATGGCCTGACGGAATTTATTGACGGCTGCTACCTCGGGATGCATAAACTCGTCATTGCCGCGGGCACCAAGCACATTGTCGCCCCAGTAGGCCTGACGTGTGCTGCCGGCCGGACGGCTGAAGAAGAGGGGCACACCATTCTGGCGAGCTGTAAGCCATACCCACGCAGTGCGGATCTGATCATCGGTCAGAGCGGCCGACTCGTGATGATTGGCATATGTGTCGTGGCTCTCCACCCATGTGGTGAGATATTCGGGAGCTGCGCTGTGATGCCAGTTCTTGATGTCGATACCATTGGCCGAACCCTTCTCAAGCATCTCGCGAAGCACATAACCATAGCTCGATGCCGTCTGACCGAAATAATCGGCATACTCAGCCTCGGGCACATTGCGATCCTGAAGCACCTCGCCATATACGAACAGTGAATCGTAGGGCACTGCAAGTTTCACACCCTTCACACTCTTGCGACCTGTGGCCACATCCCAGAAGTCATTCTCCTTCACACCCTTGGCGCTATCCACAGGGTCGGAATGCACGCCGATATGCTTGGCAGTGTCATAGCGGAAACCGCGCACACCAAGCGACAGCAGATCATTCACAAACTCCATATAATACTTCTGGAAATCAGGATTCTCCGTATTCACATCGGGCAGAGCACCCGAACCCCAGAGTGTGCACTGATAACGGTCATTGTAATCCTGCACGGCATTCAGTCCCTGAGAGTGGAACATCTTGTCGCGGCCACCCACAGCCTTATAGAAATCCTCCGACACGGCATCGATGTCGAATGCAGTGTGGTTGGGGAGCACGTCGACAATCACCTTTACATTATACTTCGCCGCCGAATCCATCATCTGTTTCATCTGGTCGCGCGAGCCTACAATCTGGTTGCCTATCTTCCAGTCGGTGGGCTGATAATAATAGTACCAGTTCCCCTCGGTCACATTCTCATCGAAAATCTTTTTCGAACTTCCCTCGGGATTGTAGCACTGCTGCACGGGAGAGGTCTGCACCATAGTGAAGCCGGCATCGGCGATATTCTTCATGTTGTCGGCGATGGTCGGGAAATTCCAGCTCCATGCATGAAGGATAGTCTCGGTGTTGGTGGCGTCGGGGTTGTGGGTCACACGGTCCTTTGCCATGCCCGGCATTGCGCCGAGCGCGAGGGCAAAAGCCCCCAGAAGGATGGTTTGTTTCATTTGTAGATCAGAGCTATTCACTCCGCCGGCTGCTTCATGAAGTGCCGCCGAAGATGGATATGTGTGTAAGAATTTATTACTTTAATAATGAAGGAGGAGCTAACGTCAGACCCTGCTCTCGCAATCAGTCGTTGATGATACGCTTCGCGCCGATATAGCGACCTACGTAATAGCCCTCGAAATCACTGATTTTCACACCTCTGATTGAGGCATGGATAAATTTGAACTTACCGGTCTCATTGTCGGCCGACACCACAATTCCCACGTGGCCCACATTCTTGCCGCTGCTGCGGGATGTAAAGAATACCAGATCACCCTTGCGCAAATCCTTGCGGTCTACCGGTGTACCCTCAAGATACTGAGCACGCGAACTCGGTGAAATCGTATAGCCGAACTGCTTGTAGACATAGCTCGTGAATCCGGAGCAGTCGAATGCCGACGGACCTTTGGCACCATGCACATAACGCTTGCCAATGTGCGAACGACCTTCAGCCAGCAAGTCATCAATCAGACGCGACGACTCAGCCGAAAGCGATGCTGCAGCCGGCTGTTCGCGGGTGGCGACAACCTCCTTCACCATCTCGCGGATTATATCCTTGTCGAGACGGGATTTGGCATTGGTCAGCAGTTCCTGATGAGCCGCACTGTGGGCGGAATGGCGGGGAGTATGTGATGCTGTCTGCGCATCGGCCATAAATGACACTACGCCGAGCAGCAGCGAAGGAAGAATCAGCTTGATAGTTTTCATGTCTTAGCATAGATATTTCGGGGCGCATCGGAGATGCACTCTGGAATATCATTCTTGGGTTAAAAAGAGGGGCAAAATATATCGGAAGAAGAGAACGTTGCCCGAAAAATTTATTACATTCCAAAATTACTAAAATTTATCCTCATCCACAAACGTCCATTCACTTCCTCCCTCTTTATTTAGAAATATTTAAGAAATGGCACACACTGCCGCCGTCTGTGCATACCCACATCATCATCTTTCGAGCATTCCCCAAAAACGCTCATACCATTTAACTTAAAAGCCATTAATCCAAGAAAATGTTTACCATTACTCCAGATTCACATCTAACAATGCAATCACATGTTAACATTTTACGCTATATAATCATGTTCTAAAACATCTCTAATGATTCGTTGAATCTTTGTTAAGAATTTTGTATTACGAATGTTTTTATATAACTTTGCAGATGTAAACATTTATCAATAATGTTTCCACTCTTTCACATATCATCGATGAGTACACGAGAGAGCAATTGCGTTTAATAACTTAAAATTTTAACAAGATGGATGCTAAAAATGCACTCAGTCTTATCCCCGACACAATAGATGTGTATGAACTGATGGAGGTTCATGGGGGACTGGCTATCGATGGCAATCATATTTGCCTCATCAGTCCTGCTGTCAAAATCGAATGCGCTGCAGGCACACCTGCAATCGCATATTGCCCTAATGGCGGAGCGATTACTTTATGTCCCAATGGCAGAGCTCTCGGAGACCTTCCAAGCCCTCCCGATATTCCACCGATTGGAACTAAGGAATAACAACTTGAGACAGGCTGTTACAACAACCATCAATTTCATATTTTGGATATGACTAAACTCCTCTCAATATTTACTTTATATATTTGAATATTCGATTATTTAGTATAATATTGAATCCCTGTGAAAATAATTGATTACGGATTGAATATTAGCCAGTCATATATTATTATCAATTTGTATCACGAGAATATGATGCACTGTGCTAATTATTGAGAATTGATTGTCTTGCTAAATATTCATTCCGTAATCTTTTTAAACCAACAATCCCAATAAAGTCGGCACACGCCGTTTGAGAATCACAAACATGAATCTTGACGAAAAATGGATTTTAAATCCAAATTACAAATTCAAACATGATTTGGATAGAGTTTGTATGTATTCAATCAAAAAGCTTATCTATGAAGGAAGCGCAGATTGGATTGGATATATACATCCATACCATGCCATAATCTTATCGTTGTTCAATGGAGCTAATTCAATAAAGGAAATCTCAGGGTTGCTTTCACAAAAATTTCGAATTACACAAGAAGCTGCCCTGAGTATAATCAAGCCGTTTCTGAATAATGATGAACAATGCTATACTAAATGGCAAGGTTATACTGTTCCATTCCCCAAAAAAGTACTGATTCCCGCTCAATTTCATGACAGTAACACTATCCACATTGATATGCCATCAATGGATTTTGATTGGGAAAATATCAACTTGACAGATGACCGGGCACACAGAGCCCCTCATAGCATCTTATGGATGCTTACTCGGAGTTGTGTAACAAGTTGCGGATATTGTTATGCGGACAAACAGACTACATATACACCGCTGACTACATCTCGCGCATTGGAAATAATAGACTCTGCGAAGAAACTGAATGTTAGCTATATAGATGTAATTGGCGGCGAAATATTCATGCGTAAAGATTGGAACATTCTTATCAAACGCATGGTTGAGTATGACATGTCTCCGTCCTATATATCCACAAAGATGCCCATTAACAAAAGAATTGTATCATCCCTTTTGGATACAGGCTATCAGAATGTCATCCAAATTTCTTTAGATTCAATTGATGAAAATATTCTCAGTAAGACGATCAGAGCATACTCGGGCTATGCGCGTGATATAGTTATGGGTATTGAACGGTTAGAAAACGCTGGTTTCTCAATTCAAATCAACACTATTCTCACCAAAGATACCGCAACCGTTGAGAACCTAAAGAGTTTAATGAACTATATTTCGACCCTAAAGAATGTAGTGTATTGGGAAATACGAATTCCTGAGTATTCTCTATACTCAGTTAATCGATTTAACAACATAAAAGCATCTCGTTCTCAGTTAGAAGAAATCAGTGTATATATAAATGAAGTCATTCAAGCTCAGTTTGAAGGCACTATCTTATTCAGCACAAATGCACTAGAAGAACAATTGAGAAATGCAGGCCCAGATGCACCCTGTTTTTTAGGTGGCAGATGTGGACTACTAAAAAACAATATGTTCATATTACCTGATGGGAAGGTTGGAGGGTGCGAACAATTGTACTGGCACCCTGATTTCATCATAGGTGATTTAAAAACGGAGAGTATTGAATCAATTTGGCAATCATCTAGAGCAAAGGAATTATTTGCAATGGAACATAAAATCTTCAGAAGTCAAAGTCAGTGTTCTCACTGCAAAGATTTTACAGAGTGCAACAAGAAAAAAAGGAGATGTATCGTAAAAGTAATAAAAGCTTACGGAAGTGATAATTGGGACTTCCCGGATCCGCGATGTATCTATGCACCGGAAATTAACAATAACTTTACTTACTGAAACTAAAAATTATGAGACAATATATAGCAGTTTCCGCATTAATGTTGGCCGGATGTTGGCCGGCTATGGCTGATGTCGCCGGAAGTGTCGCTGATGAGAACGAGAAGCCTCTGCGGGGAGCAAGTTGCGTGATATACTCTTTGCCTGACTCTACCTATCTCAGCAGCACAACCACCGACCGTAACGGACTGTTCCGACTCCCCGACCCCGAGTCGCGGCACTGGTTCCTGTCGCTGTCATATCTCGGTTGCGAGGAGAGAGAGCTGGACAATGAAGCTGTGGCCGCTCTCATGAAATCGGAAGAAGGGATGCGACTGACACTCAATCCCGTAGCCAATGCGCTGTCGGAAATCGTGGTGAAGGGACGCAAACCCCAGCTTACGATGAAAGATGGTATAATGTCGTACAATATCAAGGAGATACTGTCCGGTAGCGTAGCCACCTCGGCCCATGCGCTCCTTACAGAATTGCCGCTGATTACCTCCAACGACGGCACTACCCTATCACTTATCGGCGCACCCACCGGAAGCGAGGTATATCTGAATGGTCGAAAGGCACAGCTTTCCACTTCCCAATTGATGGATTACCTGAAGAATATTCCGGCCGACCAGATTGAGAATGTGGAGATTATATACACCCCATCTCCGAAATGGCAGACCAGCAACTCGGTAATAAATGTCGTGCTGCGCCGCCAGTCGGCATATTCATGGAATGGCCAGGTCACAGGTAACGCCTCATACCGGCATGACATATCGGGAAGTCTCGGCGCATCGGTATTTGCAGCCATGCCGAAACTATCGGCCAATGTGATGTATTCTTTCGGAGCGGGCCGCGATACTCAGAAGGCAGTCATAGAGGGTCAGCATTCGGTCGATGGCACAGTCTACGATGTTTCCGATGTCACAGAGACACAACAGGACACCGACAGTCATAACGTATATACATCGCTTGAATACCGTCCGGACAACAACAACACCATCGGTCTGACATGGAACGGTGCGTTCACTCCGAAATCTGATAATTCCGAACATAGCTTCAATTCCATCTACGGTGATTATGATTCGGAATATTCGGGCAATAACAATATGAACTCCGTAACTCTCTCCTATTCTCATGTCAAAGGGATCAGTGCCGGACTGGAATACACCAATTTCAAAACCCGCCGCAATCAATTGATGACCGACATCTCGCAGGAGGAGGAAGCTCTACGGGGTCTATCCACCCAGAGAATCGACAAAGTGAGGGGGTATCTCGACCTCACTTCACCGTTGGGGCGCGGCTGGTTTCTCTCATATGGCGGCAATTATGAATTCTCCCGCAATGCCAACTATCTCGACAACATATCGACCGACCCCGACATCTTGGGCGACTATTCCGATGCCCATATAGATGAAAACATCGGCCGCCTATATTGCGGATTCCAGACACCCTATCTCTTCAACCATCTATATTTCAATGTCTCGCTCGCCGGAGAATACTATAAAGCGGGTCAATATGACGACCTTCAACTTCTCCCTACAGCCGTAGTCACCTACTATCACTCCCAAAATCATATCTTACAGGCCAGCTACCGCCGATTCCGCAGATATCCCTCATTCTGGCAGCGTCAGGATTATGTGAGCTACAGCAACCCCTACCAGGTGTCAGTAGGCAATCCTGCACTCAAGCCTGCCATCTATGATGTGGCATCTATTATGTATCTGTTCAGGAATAAATACGTAGCCACATTCAATTATTACAGAGTCGGCGATTTCTACCTCAACCAGCCATATCAGTCACCCACATCGCTTCTGCTGATTAATCAGCTGTACAACATTGAGTGCAGCGATTTATATGACCTTTCCGTCACAATCCCCTTCGAGATCGGGCGCCGTCTATACTCCACGCTGACTCTCAACGCCAACTACGAACGCTTCAAATCACGCGACTGGCATTCTCTGTCGTTCGACAAAGGCAACTTCGGCGGAAGCGTAATGCTCGACAACCGTCTGCTTCTCTCCACATCGCCCAAGATAATGCTCAATGTGACCGGGATGTATAAGATGCCCTCCTTGGCAGGTCTTTGGGAGCGACCGCACACATGGTTGCTAAATGCCGGAATCACCGCCGCCTTCCTGAAGGAAGCGCTGACAGTTGAAGTAAAGGGATATGACCTGCTCGGCACCCTCACCCCGATACAGAGAGTACGTCTCGACTCACAGCATCTCGACTTGGATGCCAACTACTACCGGCGCGTAATTTCCCTCGGCCTCACCTACCGATTCAGAGGATACACCGACCGCGCTGCAAAAACAGTCGACACCTCGCGCTACGGCCTCTGACCCCTATACGCGCAGTCGCCTCACTAATGACCTAATCGACGCCAAGAGTGCAGTCGCTCCGCGACTGACTCTTGGCGTCGATTAGGCTCTTAAGTTACTCCATTGATTGGCGATAGCCTCGGCTACAGGTTAATCAGGTTAATCATCCATCGAGACTTTGCTCACGTGCGAATTTATTGTTAAATTTGCATTTATTTATCCCGGGGAAGGACGACGGGGGTTATCGGCTGCTGTCGTCACCGGTGATGACATATAACTGTTTACCATATGGTTTCTGTCAATAATTTAGGAGTGGAATTCTCCGCCCGACCGCTTTTCACAGATGTTTCGTTTGTGATCAACAAGTCCGACCGTATCGCCCTTGTGGGTAAGAATGGTGCCGGAAAATCCACTCTCCTCAAGATAATCGCCGGAATGCAGACCCCTTCGGAGGGAAGCATTTCGGTGCCTAATGATGTGACCGTAGGCTACCTGCCGCAGGAGATGCGCACATCCGACGACACTACCCTCATCAATGAGACCCGTAAGGCATTCTCCGACCAGCTCGCTCGCCATGACGAGCTTGACCGCCTCAACGCCCAACTCGCCAACCGCACCGATTATGAATCGGAATCATACGTCGCCCTTATCGAGAAAATCAGCTTCCTTTCCGAACGCATCGCTATGGATGGAGCCGACAATATGGAGGCGGAAATCGAGCGAACTCTTATCGGTCTAGGATTCTCACGAAGTGATTTCCAACGACCCACATCAGAGTTTTCCGGTGGTTGGCGAATGCGCGTCGAACTTGCAAAAATCCTGCTCCGCCGCCCCGATCTGTTGCTTCTCGACGAGCCCACCAACCATCTCGACATCGAGTCGATTCAATGGCTTGAGCAGTTTCTGGCATCCAAGGCCAATGCAGTGCTGTTGGTGAGCCATGACCGGGCATTTCTCGATAATGTGACCAACCGCACGATTGAAATCAACTGCGGCCGCACCTATGACTATAAGGTGAGCTATACCCGATTTACCGAACTGCGCAAGGAACGCGTGGAGCAGCAGATGCGAGCCTACGAGAATCAGCAGAAACAGATAGCCGACATCAAGGCCTTCATCGAGCGCTTCCGCTATCAGGCCACCAAGGCCATACAGGTGCAGAGCCGTATCAAACAGCTTGAGAAGATAATACCTATCGAGGTGGATGAGGTCGACAACTCACGCCTGCGACTCAAATTTCCCCCAGCTCCGCGCAGCGGCGATTTCCCGCTCATTCTGGAGAATGTCGGCAAGGCTTATGGCGACCATCAGGTGTTTGACCATGCGGAATTTACCGTGCGCCGGGGTGAGAAGGTGGCTTTCGTGGGTAAGAACGGCGAGGGTAAGTCTACCCTCGTGAAGTGCATCATGGGTGAGATTCCTTTCACAGGCCATCTTAAGATCGGCCACAATGTGAAGATTGGATATTTCGCCCAGAATCAAGCCCAGATGCTTGATCAGGATATTTCGGTATTCGACACTATCGACCGTGTGGCTGTGGGCGACATCCGCCTCAAGATCCGCGATCTGCTGGGAGCCTTTATGTTTGGACAAGAGGATATCGATAAGAAGGTGGCTGTGTTGAGCGGAGGTGAGAAAACACGTCTGGCAATGCTCAAGCTCCTGCTCGAACCGATGAATCTCCTCATTCTCGACGAGCCTACCAACCATCTCGACATGCGCACCAAGGATATACTGAAGGATGCCATCCGCGACTTCGAGGGCACGGTGATTGTGGTGAGCCACGACCGTCAGTTTCTCGACGGACTGGTGGAGAAGGTCTATGAGTTTGGCGGAGGCCGCGTGAAAGAGAACCTCGGCGGCATCTACGATTTCCTGCGCTCCAAGCGTATCGCCGAACTCAGCGAACTCGAGAAACGCCCGGTGAGTGCCGACAATCCGGCCTCCTCCACCCCGGCGACCCCTGCCTCACAGTCCGCTACGCCGACTACTGCTGCCTCAACCTCAGCATCCGAGGGCCGCCCCCTCAGCTATGCCGAGCAGAAGGAGCGCGACCGTGTGCTGCGCCGCGCCGAAAAGGCCGTCAAACAGGCCGAAGAATCAATAGCATCACTCGAAGAGAAAATTGCCCTACTCGAGGAGAAGATGGGTGCCGGCGACTGCAGCGACTCCACCCTCAAAGACTACGCCGACAGCAAAGAGCAGCTCGACATCGCCATGAGTCGCTGGGAAGAGGCCTCTGAAGAACTCGAACAGCTCCGGTAATCTTCCCCATCAATTATCACAAATTAGTAATCACCATATTAACCTAAATGATTGAAGACGAGATGAAATTTCGACATTTCCTCATGGCTACTGCCATGAGTGTGCCAATGATGGCAATCGGCGCCACCAATGGCCACGGCATCGACAAGGCCAATCTGAATCAGGAGGCCAATCCGAAAGCCGATTTCTATGAGTATGCCTGCGGCGGCTGGATGCAGTCCCACCCCCTCACGGGCGAATACTCACGCTATGGCATGTTTGACTATCTGCGCGACAATGCCAAGGATCAGCTCAAGGAGCTTATCACCAACCTCAAGGATAATCCCGATGCCAAGGTGAAAGGCACCAACGCCCAGAAGGTGAGCGACCTCTATGAGATGGGTCTCGACACAGAGCGGCTCAACCGCGAGGGAGCGGCTCCCCTCAAGCCCTATCTTGAGAAGATCGGCACAGTCAATAAGTCGAACCTCTATGACATCCTCGGCTGGCAGCATGCCCGCATCGGTGGCTCTTTCTTCGGCACCGGCGTTGGCTCCGACTTTAATGATGCCGACATGCACATAATGCACGTAGGCGAGACCGGTCTCGGACTCGGCGACCGCGACTATTATCTGGAGGATACCGAAGAGAACCGCAACATCCTCGCGGCCTATGAGAAGTATATCATAACCATCTGCACTCTCGCAGGATTCAGCGAAGAGGATGCCAAACGCATGGCTACCACTGCCATTGAGATGGAGAAAGAGTTCGCCCGCCATAAAATGACCCGCGAGCAGCGCCGCACTCCCACCCTGCGCAACAACGTCTACACCTATGCCGACTTCAAGGCCGCCTATCCCCACATCGACTGGGATACATACTTTGCCTCAATCGGCATCCCCGCTCCGGAGAAACTCAATGTCTCTTCAAAGCAGTTCTTGGAGTTTATCGATTCCTATCTTCCCACCCTCACCGATCAGCAGATCCGCGACTTCATGCTGATGGAGACTGTGGCCGGAGCCACCGGCGTGCTCAGCGAGGATTTCTCTGATGCCTCTTTCGAGTTGTATGACCGTATCCTCTCGGGCAAGACCGAGAAGGAACCCCGCTGGAAGACCGCGATGACAATACCCAACTCCATGTTTGGCGAGGCTGTAGGCCAGCTCTATGTGGAGAAGCATTTCCCGGAAGCCAACAAGGAGGCTATGAAGCGCCTCGTGGAGAATCTTCGCGTGGCCCTCGGCAAACATATCGACAACCTCCCCTGGATGAGCGATGATACCAAGAAACGCGCTCATGAGAAACTCGCCACTTCCAAGGTGAAAATCGGTTATCCCGACAAGTGGAAAGATTATTCAGAGATTGAGATCGACCCCTCTAAGTCGTATATGGACAATGTGGTCAACGCCACTCTCTGGTACACGATGGACAACTACAAGAAAATCGGCAAACCCGTGGATAAAGAGGAGTGGCTTATGACTCCCCAGACCGTCAACGCCTACTACAACCCCACCACCAACGAGATCTGTTTCCCGGCCGCTATCCTGCAGCCCCCATACTTCGACCTCGCTGCCGATGATGCCCTCAATTATGGCGGCATCGGTGTGGTGATCGGTCATGAGATGACCCACGGTTTCGACGACCAGGGTCGCCAGTACGACAAGGATGGCAATCTCAACGACTGGTGGGCTCCGGAGGATGCCGAGAAGTTCAAGGCGTTTGCCGATGGACTGGCTGCACAGTTTGACGCCGTAGAGGTGCTCCCCGGCATATTCGCCAACGGCCGCTTCACCCTCGGTGAGAATATCGCCGACCAGGGTGGTCTGCGCGTGGCACTCACTGCATATCAGGATTCGCTCAATGGCGAAGAGCCCGCAGTGATCGACGGCCTTACCCCCCTGCAGCGCTTCTATCTGGCTTATGCAGGTCTATGGGCAGGCAATATCCGCGACGAGGAGATAGCACGCCTCACCAAGATCGACCCCCACTCGCTGGGCCGCAATCGTGTGAATGTGTCGCTCCGCAATATCGCTCCCTTCTTCGAGGCTTTCGGCATCACCGAGGGCGACCCGATGTTCCGTCCCGAGGAGGAAAGAGTAATCATCTGGTAATCACACCTTTTTAGCGAATGCTATACGGACTAATCGGGCGGAAACTGGGTCACTCCTTTTCCGCCCGTTTCTTCAACGATAAATTTGCCGCCGAGGGGATTGCCGCTCGCTACGAGCTATTTGAAATTCCTCATATCGGTGAATTGCCCGGCCTGATCTCCTGGCACCGCGACCTATGCGGTTTTAATGTGACTATCCCCTACAAGCAGGATGTGATGCCGCTCCTTGCGGCAGTCACCGATTCGGCCCGCCGCATCGGGGCTGTGAATACCGTCAGGGTATTCCGCCAGCTGCAGCCGGAGGGTATCGCCGCCTCGATAGGCTACACTCTTGAGGGGCACAACACCGATGCTCCCGGATTCACAATGGCCATCGAGCCGCTGCTCCCCCACCCTATGGCCGACGGGGAGCACCGCGCCTTGGTGCTTGGCACCGGCGGCGCGTCGCGCGCGGTGGTCTATGCGTTGCGCAGGCTCGGAATCAGTGTGACGCTCGTGTCGCGCCGACGTTCTGCCGGAACCTTGGCTTATGAGGATCTCAATGCCGAGGTGATGGAGCGCCATAATATCGTGGTGAATTGCACACCGCTCGGCATGTGGCCCGATGTGGAGGAGTGCCCTCCGATTCCCTACGAGATGCTGAGCGACCGATGGCTATGTTTCGACCTCGTGTATAATCCGGAGACCACCGAATTTATGCGCCGCAGTGCCGAGCACGGCGCCACAGTGAGCAATGGGATGCAGATGCTGATCAATCAGGCCAATCTGGCCTGGGAGTTCTGGCAGGCACCGAGGAGGAAGCGATATATGTCGCGCCTGGTGGAACTGCGTCATCCCGACGGCAGCGTCGAGAGCCACAGTCTTGCCATCGCCGAACTTACATACGCCCCCGATGGTAGTGTGAGCCATGCCGATGTCACTCCATTCAGCGAGGAGGTGCCGGGAGTGGAATATCTCGACAATCCGATCCGCATCGACCTCCCCTACTGATGCTCTGACTTCCCCCATATATATATAGCTCTCCCCATGAAGATCTTCATGGGGAGAGCTATATATATGTGGGAAGGGGGGCAATCGCACCGTCAGCGGATATTCCGCCTCACCTCTTCGAGATAGAGTCGCATGGCGGCGGAATCGCGATGCTCCACAATCTGCTGAAGTTGGGCAAGTCGCTCGCGTATCCGACTCAGCTGCTCGGAAGTGTGCGGATTGAAGAGTATCTCAGAGAGGAGATAATCATCTTCGCTCAGGAGTCCGCGGGCTATATCCATATGCCGCTTGAAGGTGGTGCCGGGGGCATCCTGCGGTTTCATTACTCCGGCAAATGCAAGTGTCGATGCAAAGGGGATGGAGAGTGAATAGGCTATCGTGAGGTCGTGCTGCTCAAAGGTGTAATCTTCAATATGCAGATGCAGCGATTCATAGAGCTGGCGGAAGAAGCAGCGACCCTCCTCATCCCCCTCGGCAATGATGATGGCATTCTCATTGCGCAGATTTGACAGACTGGCGAAGGTAGGGCCAAACATCGGGTGAGTCGACACGAAGCGATGCCCGCAACCGGCATAGAATTCCGGGAGACCCGTCTTGACCGAAGCCACATCGCTCAGTATCGTATCCTTACCTATCACCGGCATCACTGCCCGGAAGGCATCGAGGGTGAATTTCAGCGTGGAGGCATTGATCACCATATCCGGATTGAAATCGCGCACCTCATCGTCGAGCTGACGGAATCGTCGGGCATTGTAGGTGAAGCGGAGTCGCGCGGGGTCGTAATCATATATCCCCACATCATGCTGGAATGAGAGGAGGTCGCAGAAGAACTTCCCCATCTTGCCGGCTCCCAAAATCAGTATACGCATCGCACTCCCCTCCTTTACTTACCTTTGAAGATTTCGAGTTGCTGGCGCACCGATTCCTCATGCACGGCCGAAAGCACCTTGCGCATAAAATCCTCACCCATTCCCATCTCGGCGGCCTGATGGCAGCGCGAACGGATTATCTCGTCATAGCGCGAGCTCTGCACCACGCTCAGACCATGCTCCTTTTTATACTGACCTATCTGCCGGCTCACCTCCATGCGGCGGTTGAGCGTGTCGAGCAGTTCGCCGTCGATCTGGTCGATCTGTCGGCGCAGCAAGGCCAGGGATTCAGTACTGTCTTTGGCGCCGTGGCGCGGCACGAGAGTGTGGAGTATCAGATTGAGCACCTCGGGTGTGATCTGCTGATCCTTGTCGCTCCATGCGCAATCGGGATTGATGTGGCTCTCGATGATGAGTCCGTCGAATCCCATATCATAAGCCTGCTGCGAGAGGGGCATGATGAGTTCTCGCTTGCCGCCGATATGGCTCGGATCGCAGATAATCGGCAGATTCGGCATCCTGCGCCCTAAATCGAGCGCAATCGACCATTGCGGCATATTGCGGTATAGGTGTTTCCCATAGGCCGAAAAACCACGGTGAATCGCTCCCACCCTGCTGATTCCGGCATTCTGGATGCGCTGAATCGCACCTATCCAGAGTTCCAGATCAGGATTTACAGGATTCTTCACGAGCACCGGCACATCGCCGGCACTTCCGGCACTCTTCAGAGTGTCGGCGATCTCCTGCATGGCAAATGGATTGGCCGATGTGCGCGCACCGATCCAGAGCAGGTCGATCCCGGCTTCGAGCGCCACCTCCACATGCGCGGCGGTGGCCACCTCGGTCGATACATACATACCTGTCTCCTCCTTCACACGCCGCAGCCAGGGGAGTCCGATCGAACCCACACCCTCGAAGCCACCCGGCTTCGTGCGCGGTTTCCAAATACCTGCGCGAAACACCTTCACGCCATAGCCGGCCAGTTCGCGGGCCGTCTGCATCACAGTCTCTTCCGATTCGGCGCTGCAGGGACCCGAGATAATCACCGGATTTTTCGGGTCAAGCCCGGGCAATATCTCGAAATTGTACATTCTTTTCTATTTGTGGACTTATATATAACGGACTTCCTACCCGTTTTAGGATATTGGCGGCCACCGGCTAAGATTTTCAGGGTTGCAGTCCCGGAGCGGATTTGTCACTCGGCTTTCTCGCCGGTGATCCGCCTCAGGGCTCGCTCCAGATTCACCTCTGTGGCGCAGAGCGATATACGTATATACCGTTCTCCGGCCGTGCCGAAGATAAATCCCGGGGTAAGAAAGATATTCTTTTCATAGAGCATACGGTCAGCGAGTGCTTCGGCCGATGACTCGGTGTCGGGGATGCGTCCCCAGAGAAACATGCCGCGTTGCCGCGTGTCGAAACTGCAACCCAACGCCGTCATAATCCGCTCGGCTATCAGGCGGCGCCTGCGGTAATGCGCGTTGAGGGCATCGGTCCAGGGGGCTGACAGACGCAGTGCCTCTGTAGCGGCGAGCATCACGGGTTTGAACTGGCCGGAATCCACGTTGGATTTCACTCGCGTCACCATCTTCAGTATCTCGCTGCTGCCGGCCATCATTGCCATGCGCCATCCGGCCATATTGTGGCTTTTGGAGAGAGAATTCATCTCGATGCAGCATTCTCGGGCTCCATCGATCGAGAGGATACTCAGCGGTGCCTCATCCTCAGGTTTGAGGATGAAGGAGTATGGATTGTCGTGGGCTATAAGTATGCCGTGGCTACGCCCGAAGTCTACAATGCGCCTGAAAAGAGCCTTCGATGCAGGTGCACCGGTAGGCATATGCGGATAATTGACCCACATGATCTTCACCCTCCCTTCGCGCACCGCAGCCGACTGCTCGAGGGCATCGAAATCGGGTTGCCAACCACCATCCTCACTAAGCGTATAGCTCATCACCTCGGCGCCGGCGAGGCGCGAAGCGGATGTATAGGTGGGATAGCCGGGATTGGGCACGAGCACCACATCGCCGGGATTCACAAATGCCATGGAGAGATGCATTATCCCCTCTTTCGACCCTATCAGAGGCAGTATCTCGCTGTCGGAATCAAGCGCCACACCATATTCGAGTGAATACCAGTCGGCAAACGCCCGGCGCAGTTCGGGGAGTCCGTTGAATGTCTGGTAACTGTGATTGGCAGGATTGCGTGCCCCCTCACAGAGAGCATCGATTACTTCGGTAGCCGGAGGAAGATCCGGGCCACCGATACCAAGCGAAATCACATCCTTACCGGCTGCACGCATAGCCGCCACTTCGCGCAGCTTCCCGGCAAAATAATATTCCTTTACATTGGCCACTCGATCGGCCGGACGTATATTCATCGCATATGATTTTATGAATTTAGAGCGCGTTCTTAACATCTATACAATCAGTCGGTTGGCCCGACTCGGCATATTCACCGAGCACCCTTAGGTCGCTCAGCAGCGGTCGCACCGCCGAGATAGCCTGTCGGTAGCGCTGATAATTCTCGAAGGTAAGGTCTATATAAAAGAGGTATTCCCATTCGCGCCCCACAATGGGGAGAGATTGGATCTTAGTAAGATTCAATTCATAGAAACTGAATATTGCAAGCACTCCCGACAGGGCCCCAAGCTTATGGGGGAGAGAGAATACGAGCGATGCCTTGTCGATATGGCGCCGCTCCTCCCGATGCAGAAGTCGGTTGTCGGGGTGAGCCACTACAAGAAACCGGGTAAAGTTATGCTTGTTGGTCTCTATACCATTGGCCAAAATCTCGAGTCCATACAGTTTGGCTGCATATTCACCGCAGACAGCACCCTGCCCGCTAAGCGCACCCCGCGCGATATCTCGCGCCGCACCGGCTGTGTCGAAACACTCCGAAATACGCAGATGTGGCTGACTGCGCAGATATTCCTCACACTGCATCAGCGCCATAGGATGCGAACGCACCTCAGTGAGTCGGGCTATCGACTCACCGGGCAACGCACAGAGTGTATGCGATATACGCATTCTTATCTCACCGAATATCTCAACCCTGCTGCGGCGCAGCAGGTCGTGATTGCCAATCAGCGGTCCGGCTATCGTATTCTCGATAGCCACTACACCGGCCATATTGCGGTCACGCTCGAGGGCGTCAAAGAGGTCGCGGAATGTCTCACACTCCACCGGCAACACCTCCACCCCCTGAGGAGAGAAATAGGCCGAAGCGGCGGCATCATGAAAACAGCCCGCCACTCCCTGAATAGCCACATTTAATTTTTTACCTGTAACTTCAGTCAATATGCTAATTTTTAAATACCTTTCACCTGCAAATTTACAAAATTTTTCTGATTCGGGCAAATTCGGTGCTTTCATGTCATTCGCTTGCCAACTTCTATACATTATTCTCAGAGCTAAACTCTGCGCGATTCCATCTCTTCACATCAGGCACTACGATTCCTTAATAATTAAGACGCTCTAATACACTCCCGCATAAACACACTTCGCGATATGCGCCTGATTCGCATATATCACACCCACACCGTGACATTTTCGACCATAACACTTAAGCCAGTTTAATATCAACATACTGCTTCCCTCCGACATTTTTCTATCCTGTCGCTATTTATTCCAAGCTACTCGGGATTTTTTCTGCACATTTGCCATATATTCCCAAACACTATTGTTTCTTCCACCTGTATCAGTGGATATTTGGATATTCATCATAGATGTAAATTGCGGTAAAATTCTACAAAAAATATCAATGAAAGTTTTGCTGTGTAAAAAACTTGCCGTATATTTGCAACGCAATCCTCGCAGGGACCGATACGACGGCCGCGTGGAGATCCCTTAGATTAATGAGGCTTAAGAGTAGCCTTGGATTGCATTACCATGACTATAGACTATCTACTACCTTATTCAACAAAACTACCAATTTCTATGAAGAGATTCATACCACTGCTTGCCCTCGGCGCTCTGACAGCCAATGTGGCAAACGCTGAGTTGCAGCGAGTGACTTACACCCAGCCGGAAGGTGAAGTGCGCACCTATCACGGTTTCTCCCACACAGCATACCTTGATCCGGCATTTGGCATCACGGTCAATGAGGATCACGATGGTCTCGCCCGCAACGTGATATTCGCCGACAATGGCGATGTATGGTTCAAAGACCCCATCACATGGGTGCAAAAAGGGGGATGGATCAAAGGTCATATGGATGAAAACAACCTCATCACCATCGACTTCCCCATCATCTTCCCCAAGGATGAGAATGACCAGAGTGAATCATTCCAGATCGACCGTCTCGTAAAGGGTGTAGTCAACAAACCCGACGGCACACAGCAGACCACATGGATCCCCGACCAGAGCAAATCGATAATCCAGTTCAAATACATCGAAGAGGAGGATCGTATCGTGCAGGTCAACGAGGGTATGGCCGCTATGATCGGTCTGGTATCCGACGGCGCGTATCAGTATTACGGTGACTATGGCGTGGAGTACACCCGCGTAAAAGAAACCGCCCATCAATTCCCCAACAATGTTGAGCCCGAGAAATGGACCTTCAAGTGCAACTATGCCGGCGACTACGCGATCCTGGTCGATGTGGCAATTACAGGCAATGAGTTCTACCTCAAAGGCTTCTGGCCTGACTATCCCGATTCCACAATCAAGGGTATTGTGGAAGACGATAAGGTGACTTTCCCCTCTCAGCAGTACATGGGCTTCATGACCTCCAACGTCGGGATGAACTACTACATCTACACTGTCACCGGCCATAAGGAACCCTTCCAGTACACCTTCAGATATGTGTGCGACAACATTCCTCTCGAATTCAAATACGACAAGGAAGCCCGCACTCTTACCCCCCTCTTCTCGGAAGAGACCAACCTGATGGTATCTAAAGGCAAGACCACCGGCACCGTTTCTGACGGCAACAACACTTATGTATCGTATACAGAAATGTCGTTAAAAGCCAATACTGAGATTAAAGAGTTGCGTGTGCCTGAGGTGAAGGAGATCACTCAGTATCTCGACACCGGCTGGGGCTATCTCATGGTCGACCTCGTGCCCTACGACGCGGATGTCAATGCACTCGACACAAGCCGCTTCTACTATCGTCTATACCGCGATAACGGTATGCTCCCCCTCGATCCGGCCGACTCTGCCCTCAACCCCAAAGCATATGAGGGTATCGACGAACCCATGGAAGAGATTCCCTACACATTCATCAACGGTGAAGGTCTCACCAGCATGGGCTCCTCTAAGAACCGCACTGTCTATTACTTCCGTCCGGCCGACGAACGCATGGGTGTGCAGTCGCTCTACAAGCTTGAGAACGGCGAAACTATCTACTCTGACGTATGCTTCATCGATGTCAACAACTTCGAGACCTACGTGGTGAAATGGGAGGATATGCCCAACAATCCCAACTACAGCTCTGTAGAATCAATCAGTGATGCTCCCGTAGTGAGCGTGAAGTGCTATGACATCAACGGCCGCGCCGTAAGCGCCGACTACAAGGGCCTCATCATCGAAGAGAAGACCCTCTCCGACGGCAAGCGCATCGTGAGCAAGCGCATGTCACGCTAACTCACCTTCCAACCAAGACTATTCCCTCATAAACGCCAAGCTGTCCGGCTTCCGCACTCGCGGAGCCGGACAGCCTCTTTTCTGCCCTATTAGCCTTATTAGTCTTATTAGCCTTATTAGCCCATTAGCCTTATTAGCCCATTAGCCCTATTAGCCTTATTTGCCGGAGTAGGACGCGTAGCCTGAGTAGACCTATTGAAGGTCTTAGAAGAATATGAAAGGGATTAGACGGAGTGGGAGGGGGAGGGGGGGGTG
>JAIDKG010000038.1 GCA_029051525.1 Muribaculaceae bacterium | reverse complement strand
TGCTCTTGCATAATCGGGAGGATTTGGTTAACTTTGACCGAGTCCTTGGAATTAGTAGTTTTCATGGAGAAAAGTCGGCAAACTTTTCCTTTAAATTACTAAATTTCAGGGACTTTTGCAAATTTAATCGCTTGAAAATTAAATGTTTAACAGCATATATTTAAATTTTGCCATCTACTAAAAAAATAACTTTTCCCATAATCTTATAATACAACGGAATTGGACTTTCCAAATTTTTACGAGGTGTTCCGTGATATTCCGTTTTGCTTCCGTTCTTTTCCACGAATTGTCAGTGAAATGTCCCGTATGGCAAGAGATATTCGTTAATCTTTATGGCTCATTTATTGGCTCATTTATTGGCTCATTATTCAAATAATATCCTCCGGTTTTCTTAGAACCCTGATATACAATAAGGCCTTTTGAAGACAAAGACGATATGCCTCGTTTAATTGAAGACACGCCTATTTTGCTGGTCTCCACATGTTTGCTTCTACTGATGCCAGGGTTTGAGCCGATTAAATCAACTATAGTATTCTCTGTATCTGAAAGATTTAATCTATCATTTAATCTATCATTTAATCTATCACCATTGGCACTTTGAGACTTGACTCGCTTCATAAAGGTGACGGTAAAGAAGCCCTTGGTGCTGAAAATCGGCTCCGGCAGCCCTGCATCCTTCATCAATTCGCGCATACGGGGAACTCCAGAGCCGACTTTCTCGACAACGTGCATACGGGTAAACAAACCGAAAACAAATCAGACCCATATACAATCTCCACCGGATGCATCCGCCCTTCGCTATGCAGATGGGAGGCATCGATACCGGCGCAAAGCCCTTCGGCATCAATCGTGGCCGACATGATGATGAGCCGCAGATCCGGGCGTATCACATCCTGCGCCTCCAGAGTAAGTGCCAGGGCAGTGTCGGAAGAGAGGCTCCGCTCATGAAACTCATCGAAAATTACGGCAGCCACACCGTCGAGGTCGGGTCGTCGACGAGCAGACGTTCGAAGATACCCTCCGT
Source organism: Muribaculaceae bacterium (assembly GCA_029051525.1). Classification (GTDB taxonomy): domain Bacteria; phylum Bacteroidota; class Bacteroidia; order Bacteroidales; family Muribaculaceae; genus Lepagella. The sequence goes on along the minus strand of JAIDKG010000038.1, from coordinate 15,314 downwards.
AATGACCTCGATACGGGTACGCGAGGATATGCGCGTGTCGAAGCGCACGCGGTAACCGACGGTCTCACCCACCGCTTGGCTTAGGATGCTCAGAATAATCCGTCATCCGGGTCATGCGGGTCAAAGACGGGATCGTAGGGATAGCTGTCGACATCTTCCTCCCTGACCGCTCCGTAGGAAGTGACGGGTTCCGATACCTCGGCGGGCTTCATGACATACCGGCCATCCTCTACCGTATATAGCCGCTCTATCGAGCGGTAGAAGCCGTATTCCTCGTCCGTGACCCCATACTCCGTCTGAAGCCGGGTGCGCATCTCGGCAAGTCGGGCAAACCGTGTGGCATTATCCTCCGAAGCCGAAGGGTCCTCCCCTGCGCCGACCTCCGGCTGTGGGAGCGGCATATCCTGCAGCAGACGCTGATAATCCTCAACCATACACTCCACCGCAATGAAACGCAGCGGCGACAATACCATTCCGCAGTCAAACTCAAACCCATCGGCCGCATACCCCAACAGATGCGTCAGCACCGTCCCGGGCCTGAGCCGGCGCATCGCCGCAATCTCATGCACCGACATGCCATGCTCATACATCGTGCGGCTCAGCAGATCGCTCTGCCGCCGCGGGATACGCCGCGACCCGGTGACACACTTGCACACCAAGGCCAGTACCTGCGCATAGTACTCCGCCAGACGCGCCATCCCCATCCCCTCAATCCGGGCAAGGGCAGCCACATCCATCGGTTTCTGCTCCACGATACGTGCGATCGTGACATCCGACAGTATCATATAATCAGCCATCCCCTTCCGCTGAGCGGCCAGAGTGACGCGTAATTCCTTCAAGTCGCGGAGCAAAGCCTCGTCGGGCGACAGCTGTTCGGCCTCCACGGCGGGTTCCTTGCGCTTCTGTGCCCGGTACGGAGCCGCGGCATAGGCCGGAGCCACATGACGTGCCAGCACACACCTCTCCTCCCCTCGCAGCACCTTCATACCTAACGGCGTGGCACGCAGATGGAAATTCTCCTCATATGCCACCTCCAGCATCCCGAGCTGTATCATCTGAAGGATATAGGCGTGCCATTCGGGCGAACTCAGGTCGGAGCCGACACCGAACGTCGGCAACCTGTCGTAACCCTTCGACAGGATATACTGATTGCAGCTGCCGCGCAGTATCTCGATTATACGCCCGGCCGGTTCGGCCGAGCGCGTGCGTATTACGGCGCTAAGCGCCTTCTGCACCAGCACCGAACCGTCAAACCGCTGTCGCGGCGAGCGGCAATTGTCGCAATTGCCGCAGTCGCACGTCATCTCCTCGCTGAAGTAACTCAGCAATATACGGCGGCGGCACACGTCAGCCTCTGCATAGCGCTGCATGAAGGTCAGTTTGCTGCGGTTGATTTCCTGCTGGCCCGATTCATCCACGAAGTTCATGCGCGTCATTATGTCGCCATATGAATAGAAGAGTATCGTCTCGGCCGGCATCCCGTCGCGCCCGGCACGTCCGATTTCCTGATAATAGCTTTCGATATTGCCGGGGATATTGTTGTGCACCACCCAGCGGATATTGCTCTTATCGATACCCATCCCGAAGGCCACCGTAGCGCAGATGGCCTGATAACGCCCCTCCACAAACTCCCGCTGCACCCTTTCACGCTCAGCCGCCTCCATACCCGCATGATAGCACCCTACCCTGAATCCCGCCTCCGAGAGTTTACGTGCCATTGCCTCCGTCTTCTTTCGGCTCAGGCAATACACGATACCGCAGTCCATGCCGTAGCGTTCGATAAGTCCCGATATCACGGCCACCCGCTGCGCCGCCGTACTCCCCTGGATAACGCGCAGCGACAGGTTGGGGCGGTCAAACGACCCGATGTGCATATACGGCTCGCGCAGCGACAGTGCGCGGGCTATGTCCTCACGCGTCAGCCGGTCGGCCGTAGCGGTAAGCGCCATCACCGGGATATCCGGCCACGCCTCCTTTATCTTCACCAGCGAAGTATATACCGGGCGGAAATCATGTCCCCACTGCGATATGCAATGCGCCTCATCCACAGCCACAAACGACACCTTCACCAATCTCCGTATCACATCGATATCCGCCAGCAGCCTCTCCGGCGACATATACAGCAGTTTCAGCCGTCCCTCGGCTGCGAGGGTATACATCCGGCGGTTGTCGGATTCATAATTGAACGAATTGATTGTTGCCGCCGCCACGCCGTTGGCCTGCAGGGCGGCCACCTGGTCGTTCATCAGCGCGATCAGTGGCGACACCACGATGCAGCACCCCTCCATAAGGAGCGCCGCCATCTGGAAGCAGATCGACTTTCCTCCCCCCGTAGGCATCAGCACCACCGAGTCGCGCCCCTGCAGCACCGAGCGCACCACCTCCCACTGTCCCGGTCGGAAAGCGGAATAGCCGTACACTCGTTCAAGCATTTCAAGCGCCCTGTGGCGCATCGCATCAAAGTGGGGGGACTCCGTGTCGCGGGTCACACGGCTGTCAATCTCGTCAGAAACATTCTCGTTCATAAGCTACGTCTGGGGGTGTTAAGTCATTGATAAACCGAACCGGGGAACACATCTCCGGCCCAAAATGCAAATTTAACGAAACCCACCCAAACCATCACCATAAATCCCGACAAAATATCGGAAGTGACATCACTTGTTCATCCACAAAGCCGCAAATTCGTCAGCTTCCTTTTCTTTTTCCGGGTCTTTGTTTACCCACCCGATGAGCATCACTTATCCCTGAAAACCAACAGAGACTTGAGATTTCATCATAAGGAAACATTTTGCCTGCCGCCTCCCCTCTTAGAGCGATTTCGCCCTCTTCCTGCGTGCCAGGAACTCATCATATCTCTTTTGATGGCGCAGCCACATGTGCGCAGGTATTTTGGTTACCATTTCAAATGCCACAGCCATATCCGGCGTTATGGAACTCTTCCCTTTTAAGACCGCAATAACAGTCTTTTCGGGTTTGGAAACCCTCGTGGCAAATTCCTTCACACCCATTCCCATCTCCTGTAATTTTTCATCAAGGGTTTCGCCTGGATGATAGACGACCGGCAACTTTGCAGGGTCAAAAAACTGTCTTGTCTGTGCCATATCCGATGCCTTATTACATGTGATTATTTCCAATCCGTCTCAGAATCAGTATGCAGATTTCGTAGAGCAGGTAGATTGGAATCGTAACCAAGACAAGTGTAAAGATATCCGGCGGCGTTATAATGGCTGCAATTATCATAATCAGGATTAATGCATATGGCCTATACTTTCTTAATAATGCAGCATCAATCAAGTCCATTTTACCGGCGACAAATGCTATTACAGGAAGTTGGAATACAATCCCCATAATAAAAGCTAATGTCGTGAATGTCGTGACATATGAATCAAGAGTAATTGTATTATGCACTGACTCATCCACCTGATATGAAGATAAGAATTGAAATGAAATTGGGAAGAGTATATAATAGGTCATCAGGAGACCTATTATAAATAGTCCGTAGATTATAATGGCTATCAATACGGAGTACTTCTTTTCATTATCATATAGAGCCGGCGTAATGAAAACAAATAATTTATATAAAATGTATGGTGAGGCCAGCAGTACCCCCAGAATACAGGCTACAGTAACATGAGTCATAAACTGTGCCGATAGCTCGGTACTGATCAGGGGTGTATCTGAGAAAGAGAAATGATAATTCCAACCTAATGAGCACATCCACTTCTCAATTAATTGAAAAGTATAAAAGTCAGAATTTCTTGGAGCCAATAGAATCTCAAATGTCTGCCTTTTAAAACAAAATACTACTCCTGATAGAAACAGTACTACTATAAGAATATGGAAGAGCATCTTGCGTAAAATCTCAAGATGCCCTTCAAAAGTCATAAGTCCACTGGAGGTTTGGCTATCACTCATTGACAGGATTGTTATTTCGTTCTTCCTGTGATATACGGGCAGCTTCCGCATCGGCCCGTCGCTGAATCTCTTCCTCTATTCGGCGATTCATTTCCTCTTCAGTCGGTTCATTCATTCCCTCTTTGAAGCTCTTTACACCTTTACCCATACCTTTCATGAGTTCAGGCAGCTTTTTTCCTCCGAATATTAGAAGAATCACACCAGAGATAAGAATAATCTCCGTCGCTCCAATCATACACAATATCATACAGGTGTCACTAAATAGATTACACAATCATTAAAATCAATCTCCCAATGTCCCTCCGGGGTGGATTCCCAGTTATATTTGGGAGCCATTGAATTCCACCAGTTCTGGAATTTTGTTTCTGTTTCCCCCAGATCCATCACGAGTTTTTCATATAACTCGTTATTATCGGGTGTCAGAATTTTGGCCAGTTCATTCAGACCATTCTTTCGTTCAAATAGAGTTTGTATTTCATCGCGTTCTTCAGTTGTCACGCGACCAACTTCTTTTCTCATAGTTGATTTATTTTTGTAAAATATCAAAAGGATCCAGATAATCAAGTTCCTTGATTTCTTCTCCAGGGGTGAATTCACGAAGATTTTTAATCCTAAGACTCAACTCTCGGGCAACTTGTCGCTCTATATGCGACATGACACATTGCTCGTGCCCTGGTGTATTGACTTCAAACGTATACTTCTTATTTAACCAAACACAGCGGCGACAGTGCCATGCATCACATTTGCGGCATATTGGAGAATAGTCAAGGCTGAAAAGTTGTTGGTTCTTTATATCAAGTTCCTCATCAATTGAGCCTAAGCATTTGTCATTGCTATAGTAGAAAGCAGGACATGCATAGAATTTCCCATCAGGTGCCAACGTGATACTTTCATGACCTGCATTACAGTTGTTCATCTCCGTCAACAGCATGCGGTCGGTAAGAAGATTTACCTGAATATTATGACCGGAGGCCCATTCATTATAAATGGTTTCCGACAGTTTGGTCAATGCCGAACGATATGCCTCAATATCATCATCATGGAAATCTTCTGGGTTCATAATGACGATATTCACCCGATTCGCCTTCGAGAATAGCGAGGTAAGAATATCTGCTCCTTCAATCAACTCCTGAAGAGCAATCCTCGCAACCACATTGGCATTATCCGGACATTGATGAAACTCAGTCATAGATAAAACCGTAATATCAGCATCCTCTGTCAGAGAAAGAGGTGCGATATTAGTGTGGTCGATGGATGCAATCACATCTTTGTATTCTTCTGGCAATTGGTGTGCTGGCCAGACAAACTGCACATTCAGATTCTCAAGCATTGCAAAGCGCACTGCTTTTCTCAAATAATCCAAAGTAATTGGATTGATTCTGTTTCTTTCTGAGTAATGACAGAAAGAAACAGAAGTATCATCAAGAAGTACGGTGAGATATTTCAACATATCGGACTATTATGTTTGGGTCTGTTGGATTCAAACTCATCTCGTTTCCCTTCCATTTCAAGTTTGCGAAACAGTTTGTTCCAATAATAATTGTTAGCTCTCACGCGTGCTTTATGCATTTTGCATATTGCGGTAGAACGTTGAAAAATGGTATCTGTATCAGCCGCATCATAGTTCTCACCCTGACACCATGCGCAACCCGATGCCACCTCACACTCTCTGCATTTCTGCGGAGATTGGGTTATACGGTCAAGTGTAAGGAACGGGCGCAGTTTGTTAAAGTCTATGCCGTCCCGCACATTACCGATAATAATCGGTTTCTTATCCCGAAGAGAGTAGGCTGCAAACCGTGTGCAGGGATAGAAATTCCCGGCTGCGTCAACAGCGAGCATTCTTCCGGCTCCGCACCAATTACCATTATCCTTGACGGAATCTAAAGGTTTCCCTATATATTCTGCAAAAAACGAACAAGCATGGTCGTAATAATAGTCCTTATCAATTATCTCATCAGCCAACTCAAGTAGCTGTTGTTCAAATAATGTGTCATCACCCTCCTTCCATACATCTTCAAACACTACATTAATATTGACCTCCTTAATTCCGAGTTCATAAAGATGAAGGACGCTCTCTTTGATGTATGCAATGTCTGCGGAACTGATGGTTACCTTAGTTCCACCGTCAGGGAACTGTTGTAGCCATTTTGGTATATTTCTGACTACATCATTATAGCTACCACGTTCTGGACCATCTCCTTTCCATATTCTATTGAGGTCATGCTTCCGCTTGGTTCCATCAATAGTTATGCCAATGGATAAATGTTGCCTGTTTTTAGATATAAATTCCTGAACTTTGGGAGAGTCGTAATTTATTCCATTTGTAGAGAATGAAAAACGATATGAGTTAAACCAATGATGATTAAGTCGATACATCTCAGTCTTGATATAATCGCATATCCTGTCAATCAATTCAATCTCCAAAAACGGTTCACCTCCTATGAAATCCCAGATAACAGAACTCTCGGTAAAAATTGATTCTCGTGAGAGAATATAGTCAATGGCGGATTTTGCCACCTCCCATGAGAGCCGTTCCTTATCGTTTTTACCAACAAGATAACAGTATTTACATGCAAGTTGACAGTCCTTTGTGACTATGAATGTAACGTTCTTGGCAAGCCCATGCTGCCAAGAACGTCCTGTCTGTTTTGTAAGATTAGTAGCTATATCCACGGCAACTACCTGAACAACTTCCTTTGCAGGAACCCGTACACCACCCTTTACAAGCACCATCACATGACCCTGCACAGCTGTTTTGGCATCCATATGAGCATGCCCGGCCACAAGATCCAGAACAGCCATACGTACAGCCATATGAACAACCGTTTTCTGTTTCAGTTGCGTTAGAAAGTAGTGGGACATTGCTTGCGACGATTGCGCCAAGAATTGGAAGCGCAGCCTTTGCGGCTTTCTTGAAGAATTGACGCCGACTTTGCAATTCTTCTTTTTTGTTTTGATCGCTCATCGTGTGATTAAGCCGACAGACACCTCGGATTCGGCAAGTTAGGTTATACGAAAAAAGCGTAGGAATCTGTATCTGTCACCGTCCTACTGTTGGAGGCTTCTCGCATTGCCTTTCTCTGTCGGACGGCAACGCAGAAGCCCACGCTTGTATATGCAATGTGCGCTATCGGCTTATCTCTCACGAGATAAGACCGACGCAAAATATTACATATCCACGGGCATCTACCGTTGCTCAACCCTTGACAGAGAATGAAATTTTGCGAGAATTTCCAACAGTCAAGAATCAGCGCGGATAAACGCTTTCTATGTATTTTTATTACATCCCACGCCGCTTAACCCCAGACCGGGGCTTCTGCGAGGCGGTCTGTACTTGCAAAGTTAGAAAGAATTTTTGAAATTTGAAATCTTTTATGTTGAAAAACATTCTTTTATCTTTCTCTTCGACGGTTTACGGCTCCCCTACCGTAAATTGAGGATGTGCCCAATCAAGGGAGAGGGCGTTGGCAACGGCCATTCGGCAACTGATCTTTCAGGCTCGCTGTTTTGCCGTTGCTTCTACTTTTCTTCGTATCTGTCTCCGCGATGACGCATTGACACCCGAGTGAGAATGCTGTAATTTTGCAGAAAAATTCACAGCGATGAAAGAGAATGACTATTATGGGCATTACAAGGCCTTTGTGAACGAACTCAAAAGCAGAACGGAACATACGCTTCAAGTATATTGTCAAGAGAAAGGTATCGTATGGCCACGGCTGTATGACTGGACGCGGCGGCTGGACCGTGGCCGATAATCTCCGGCGGAGAGAGGAATACGCCCCTCCCATACTGGCAGGAATAGAGGAGAAACTTAATGTGGTAAAGACTGATCCGCATGTTCCCGCAAACTCTGACCTGATGGGAGCGGTGAAGTATGCCCTCAACGAATGGGAATGGGGCCCGGCCATCTTCAGCCGCGGAGATTACGATCTTGACAACAACCTCATCGAACGCATGCAGCGGCCGGTGTCACTGCTCAGACACAACTCTCTTTTCTTTGGATCATATAAGGGAGGCGAGACGGCAGCCATGTACCTGTCGCTGGTCGTGTCATGTCGCCTCAATGGTGTAAACGTTATGGAATACATCTCGGACATATTGAACCGATGCGCTTCATGGAGTCCGACCACCCCTTTGGGAAAGTACAGAAATCTATTGCCCGACCGCTGGAAAAGGTCGGAAACTGCTGATTAATAACAAAGGCTCCTTCACGAGAGCCTTTGCTTTATTATCGCGGATGTGTCATGCGGAGACAGATACAAACATAAAATCTTTATATGTGGCAACCATGACGATTGCCTCTATGGAGCCAACATTGACGGACTCCCTGACAACGTGCATCAACTCTCCAACTCAGGAATTGAGATTGATGGTGTCAAGTTTTATGGTGTTCCGATGTTTCTGGAAGATTGCATAACCGAACGTCAGAGCCGAAACTATGCTAAAATCCCCGGTAATACCGACGTTTTGATAACTCATTCTCCGGCATACGGCATACTTGACTTTGATGATAATATCAACTACGGATCTGAAGAGATATTGATGAAGTTATCCGACCTTCATCTTAAAGCCCATCTCTTCGGTCATATCCATGCCCAACACGGCATCTTGAAACAACACGGTGTCATATATCCAACGGAGCGATTATGAACGCGGATTACACAAATCTGTCAGTCCCTAACTTGATACAAATATAAGCGGACACTTTGATTACAACATTAGACGGTTTAACATCTAAGAGCGCGTTCCGACTCAATGATGCAGTCGAGTTCCTTGATGTCGCCATGAACGGGATAACCGTTCCAGATTGAGATTTCGTTGTTCATTGGATTATGCTTTAGAGGTGAGTATTTCGATTGCCTTTTGAGCATCGGCTTCGGTGATGCCGACAATGGGATTTGTCTCGATGTAGCGGTCGTGCTGAGCCGGGGAGAAGTCATCGAGGTCGTCGATTATCACGTAATCGGGGCGTCTGTACTTGTCAAGCCAACATTCGATATCCTCGCCACGCGAGATGTATGTGGCGCCGCAGGGGATAGTGCCGATAATCTCGCCGGGAAGCTCCCGCACCTCCCACATCATGCGCAGGCTGCCGAGGCGATGAAGATATCGCCATGATGAGGAAATGACAATTGCAGCATCGGTAGCGTCTATAATCCAGCGCAGATTATCAACGGCGCGAGGGTCGAACAGCGGACCCCACGCATCCTTGGTCGGCATACCATGGACGGCAAGCTGCGTCTGATGCCGCTCGGTGTTGAGCACCCCGTCGAAGTCAAGAAATATTACAGGTCGATTCATCATTTTTCTTTTTTTGCAGCCTGGGCCGGATTCGAACCGGCAATACCCCATCACAGGGCACTTTCCATCTAATATAAAGCGCGTCTGACCAATTCCGCCACCAGGCTGATGTGATTGTATCGCAAAATTACAACCACAGTGTCTCATTTTGCGATACAATTATGACTTAGAGCGCGTCGTTCCTTAAAATTTCGGGGTCGTAGGGGCGGCGATTTTTGAGTGGATTTTGCGAGTCGAAGAAGGAACGATGCGGGCATCGTGACTGATGAGATCTCGCAAAATACGCCAAAAAGCGCCGGGGAAAGAAGACCAAGAAAAACAGCCCCGCGGCCTTCTTCGCCATCCTGGCAATGTTGATAGCCGCCGGCCTCTACCTCTTCGGCAAATTCAATGCCTCCAAACCATAAAAAGACCCGCAAAGTGCCTTTTTGGGTACTTTTGCGGGTACTTATTTGTTAAAACGCTGATTATTAGCGTTAAATGCGGAAAGACAGGGATTCGAACCCTGGGTACCCGTAAGGGTACAACGGTTTTCGAGACCGTCCCGATCGACCACTCCGGCATCTTTCCTTCGGGTTTTCGATAGCGAGTGCAAAGTTACGCTTTTATTTTGATTCGTGCAAGTTTTTCAGCGTTTTTTTACACTGTTTTTCCTCTATTTCTGCGGGGTGTTTTTTATCTATGTGTTTAGAGCGCGCTCTTATACTTGGGGGCATACGAGGCGCTTTGTTCTCAAAGTCAGGAGGATGGCATCAGCTGCCGGGACACATGCGATGGGCCATGGTGAGCAGGAGGTCGTGGAATTGGAGGCTGGCGGTGAAGCGCTCAGGAATGGCGCTGTAGCCGAGGATGGCTCCGTGGATATTGCCGGCCACGGCGCCGGTGGAGTCGCTGTCGCCTCCATGGTTGACGGCACATATCAGTGAAGCTCCAAGGTCGTCGATATGGCGGAGCACACTGAAGATGGCTATGGCCAGTGTCTCTTCGGCCACCCATCCTCCTCCGAGCTGCCGCTCGATTATCTCGGAATCGCTGCGGGGCGCGCCGGCCAGTTGCACGGCATTGGCCACTGTACGACGGAATTGCGACATCCTATTGTCGAAATCACCATACACCCTCCCTACCACCTCAACGGCATGAGCCACAATCTCCTTAAATCTGTCGGCATCGATCTCCCCTTCTTCCTGAAGAGCCAACTGCACGATTACGGCCAGAGCGGCCGAGGAGTAGCTGCTGAGCGGATGAAGGTGGGTGATCTCGGCTACATCGCCGGCCATGCGGGCCGTATCTTCAAGGCTCCAGCCATGAGAGGCGCCGTAGATGCCGATGGGAGCCACGCGCATCACTCCGCCACACCCTTTGCTCGTGTTGTAGGGTTTCTCGCCGGCATGAATGGAGAGCAGAGCCGTAAGACAAGTCTGTCCGGGAGCGCGACGTTGGTTGAGTGCCTCAATAGTTGCGAGGTGAGAGGTGTAGGAGATTGTCACGTTGCGCCCCATCTGTCCGCCCATCCATGCGAGATAGGCCTGGGTAATCATGGGGAGCAACGGTGCATCGCTGCGCTCGACCTCAAGGAGCGCCTCGATGGTGTAGAGCGTCATCTGGGTGTCGTCGGAAATCAGCGCCTCTGTGTGGCGCGCGCTTCCCGCCATCCGGGGATAGTCAATGTCATATTTCGTGATACCCTCCGGTCCATATTGAGCCTGGATTGCGGCATAGGAGCCTGTGAATTCTACGGTGTAGCCAAGTGCGTCGCCGGCAGCTCCTGCCACGAGGCAACCTTCTATCTTATCTTTCATCTATGCATGTTTGTATTTTTAGGTCCTAAAGCGCGTTCCAATTGCAAATTTAGCCAAAAATTTCTTAACATCCACGGCCATGGTGATATTTCGGCCGAAACCACCCCATCTTGCTGCTTCACACAGTCCATCAGCAGGCTGCAGCTCAAGGCCAGACAGAAGAGAGGGCGATTACGTAGTAATTTCACCTTTTTAAACGTTATATTTGGGGATGTAGTGGATTTTGATTATTTTTGTAGTGAATTGCCATGGCGCGGTCACGGCATCGGGTCGCCTCTCCTCCGGCCGGCCTCTACCCTCGGCACAGAACACCCTCGACATGACATACAGTCGCCTCCCCGCGAGGGGACTGCAATATAAATATTACCCAATTTTAACCCAATCTCTCTATGAAGGGAATTGTTCTTGCCGGCGGTTCCGGCACCCGTCTCTACCCTATCACCAAGGGGGTATCGAAGCAGATGCTTCCGATTTATGACAAACCGATGATCTACTATCCGATTTCCACCCTCATGTCGGCCGGAATCCGTGATATCCTCATCATCTCCACCCCCCACGACCTGCCGGGCTTCCGCCGCCTCCTGGGCGACGGCTCCGACTATGGTGTGCGTTTCGAATATGCCGAGCAGCCCTCGCCCGATGGTCTGGCCCAAGCTTTCATCATCGGTCGCGATTTCATCGGCGATGATGCGGCATGCCTCGTGCTGGGCGACAACATCTTCCATGGCGCCGGTTTCAATCCAATGCTGGAGCAGGCTGTGGCCGATGCCGAGCACAACAACAAGGCTACCGTATTCGGCTATTGGGTCGACGACCCGGAGCGCTATGGTGTGGCTGAATTCAATGCCGAGGGGAAATGCCTCTCGATCGAGGAGAAACCTGCCCACCCGAAATCCAATTATGCTGTGGTAGGTCTCTACTTCTACCCCAACAGTGTGGTGGATGTGGCAGCTTCGATCAAACCTTCGGCTCGCGGCGAACTGGAAATCACCACCGTCAATCAGGAATATCTCGACCGTGGGGATCTGAAGGTGAGTGTGCTCCCCCGCGGTTTCGCATGGCTCGACACCGGCACCCACGACAGTCTGGCCGAGGCCTCGATCTATGTGGAGGTGCTCGAGAAGCGTCAGGGGCTGAAGATTGCCTGCCTCGAGGGAATCGCATTCCGTAAGGGATGGATCTCGCGTGAGAAGATTATCGAGATTGCTCGCCCCATGCTCAAAAACCAGTATGGCAAATACCTGATGAAGGTAGTCGACGAACTCGACCGCACCCACCTCAGCAACCTCTGACCCCTCTCCTCAAATTGCCCTCCTCGATCCTCGATCTCAATCCTCAATCCTCAATTCAAATCTCCTCTCTCTCTTCGACAAAAAAGCATCACAGGCCGGGTGATTGACGGCCTCAGCAAAAAAATTCAGATGGAAGTTATAAAAACAGAACTTGACGGCGTGCTGATTCTCCAGCCGAGAATCTTCAATGACTCACGCGGTTATTTTTTCGAAAGCTACAATAAGCGTGCATTCCACGAGGCAGTGGGACGCAATGTAGATTTTGTGCAAGACAATGAGAGCGCCTCCACGCGCGGCGTGATGCGCGGTCTGCACTTCCAGCGCCCCCCGCATGCACAGGCCAAACTGGTGAGATGCGTGCGCGGACGTGTGCTCGATGTGGCGGTCGACATCCGCAAAGGCTCCCCCACCTATGGATGCCATGTGGCTGTGGAACTCTCGGAAGAGAATCATCGCCAATTCTTCATCCCGCGCGGATTCGCCCACGGATTCGCAGTGCTGAGCGATGAGGCGGTGTTCCAGTATAAGTGCGACAATTATTATGCCCCGGAGGCCGACGGCGGCATCTCGATCGTTGACCCTGAGCTTCAGATTGACTGGCAGATTCCCCTCGAGGAGGCCATCCTCTCGGAGAAGGACACCCGCCATCCGCTGCTCCGCGATTTCGACTCCCCCTTCGAGTACTAATCCGCATAGCGGCTCATACCTCCTACTCCCCGCAGAACCCCACATATCCCTCCGATGTTATACATAATGAAGTGGCCTACACCTCCTGCGGAAGCTCCAACTGAGACCCGAAAAGGAGAATCAGTCTGACCACCTTCCGCATCACAAGGGGATATAACCTATATAAACCCACTTATACAGATATGAATATTCTCGTAACCGGAGCCAACGGTCAGCTTGGCACATCAATCCGCAAGGCCAACCGCGACCCGCGCAACAACTATATATTCACCGACGTGGCCGAGCTCGACATCACCGATGCCGATGCCGTGGCCCGTGCCGTGGAGCAGATGGAGATCGATATGATCATCAACTGCGCGGCTTATACCAATGTAGACCGCGCTGAAGACGACGCCGAATTTGCCGAGGTGCTCAATGCCAAGGCGGTGGAGAATCTGGCCCGCCCGCTCGCAGCCCGTGGCGGCATGCTGGTGCATCTCTCCACTGATTATGTATTCGGCGGCAACACCGGGAATACCCCCCGCGCCGAGGATGAGCCGGCCAATCCGACAGGTGTCTATGGCCGCACCAAACTTCTCGGCGAGCAGATTATCGAGCAGACCGGTGTGCGCGCCATCGTGATACGCACCGCATGGCTCTACAGCGAATACGGCAACAACTTCCTCAAGACCATGCTCCGCCTCACCTCAGAGCGGCCGGAACTGAATGTGGTGTTCGACCAGGCCGGCACCCCGACCTATGCCGGCGACCTGGCCGAAGCAATCGTGCGCATCGTCGACGACGGCCTCACCGACGGCCACGAAGGTGTATATCATTACTCCAACGAGGGTGTATGCTCATGGTATGACTTCACCCGCCACATCGCCGACTATGCCGGAAATACCTCCTGCAGCATCCATCCCTGCCATTCCGACGAGTTCCCGTCGAAAGTGGTGCGCCCGAGCTATTCCGTACTCGACAAGACCAAATTCAAAAAGACCTTCGGCATCGATATCCCCTATTGGACCGACTCCCTGCGCCTCTGCATGAAGAATCTCGCCGATATGGAGGCCGACAAGTAAAAACCTCTTACAATACCCCACTTAATAATGGATAATTCCAAACGCAACATACTCATCACCGGTGGCGCCGGATTCATCGGCAGCCATGTGGTGCGACTTTTTGTCAATAAATACCCCGACTATCACATCGTCAACCTCGACAAACTCACCTATGCCGGCAATCTCGCCAATCTCGCCGACATCGAGGACCGACCCAACTATACTTTCATCAAGGCCGACATCGCCGACCTCGATGAGATGCGCCGCATCATCAGCGAATACCGCATCGACGGCATAATCCATCTGGCAGCCGAAAGCCATGTGGACCGCTCCATCCGCGACCCATTCACTTTCGCCCGCACCAACGTGATGGGCACACTCTCCCTGCTGCAGGCAGCCCGCGAATACTGGGAGTCGCTCCCGGAGAAATATGAGGGTAAACTCTTCTATCATATCTCTACCGATGAAGTCTACGGCGCTCTTGAACTCACCGCCCCCGAAGGAATACAATCCCCCTTCACCACTAAGGCCAGCTCGGAGCATCACCACGCCTATGGCGAAGAGTTCTTCCTGGAGACCACACCCTATAACCCCCACTCCCCCTACTCGGCATCAAAGGCCTCGAGCGACCATTTCGTACGCGCCTACCACGACACCTACGGAATGCCGACACTGGTCACCAACTGCTCCAACAACTATGGACCATATCAGTTCCCCGAAAAACTGATTCCCCTCTTCATCAACAACATCCGTCACCGCAAACCCCTCCCCGTATATGGAAAGGGTGAGAACGTGCGCGACTGGCTCTTTGTCGAAGACCACGCCCGCGCCATCGACCTCATCTTCCATAAAGGGAAAGTGGCCGACACCTACAACATCGGCGGATTCAACGAGTGGAAAAACATCGACATCATCCATGTCATCATCCGCACCGTCGACCGTCTGCTCGGCAATCCGGAGGGCTACAGCGACGAGCTGATCACCTACGTCACCGACCGTGCCGGCCACGACCTGCGCTACGCCATCGACAGCCGCAAGCTCCAGGCCGAACTCGGCTGGGAGCCCTCCCTGCAATTTGAAGAGGGTATCGAGAAGACCGTGAAATGGTATCTCGACAATCAGGAATGGACCGACCGCATCACATCGGGCGACTACCAGAAATACTACGAAGAGATGTACTCCAACCGTTAACCATCATCCTCCTCCCCCATATCCCTAAAGGCACCCGGCCGGAAAGCCACAACCTCCGGCCGGATGCCTCCCCTCCTCCACCAGCC
>JAIDKG010000037.1 GCA_029051525.1 Muribaculaceae bacterium | reverse complement strand
TTAACATTCAAATTATCGGCCCCCCACGTTGCCCCGCTTATCGGCTTGCGCGGCCCCCGGTGAAACATCGTGGCGGTGGGGGGGGGGGGGGGGGGGGGGGCCCCCCCCCCCCCCCCCCTCGGGGAGCTGATGCGCAGAGCTGTGATTGCGGAGGCGAAGCAAGGATATCCGTAGCAACCCAAAGATCCAACAAAGAAAAGATTATGGAGATAATCCGCAGTGTCGGCAATCTGGCCGACTATGTGGCCAAAGCTAAAGCAGACCACCGCAGTATAGGGTTTGTGCCCACAATGGGAGCGCTTCATGATGGGCATATCTCACTTGTGGAGCGCGCGGTGAGGGAGAATGATCTCGCCATGGTGAGTGTATTCGTGAATCCCACTCAATTCAACAATCCGACCGATCTGGCCACATATCCGCGCAAAGAGGAAGATGACTTCCGCATGCTGGCCGAGGCCGGAGTGAAGGCAGTGTTTGCCCCGACAGTAGATGAGATGTATCCCCGGGGCACTGCCCGGGAGCATGAATATAAGCTCGGGAGCGCAGCCGAGGTGATGGAGGGTAAATTCCGTCCGGGCCATTTCCAGGGAGTGGCGCAGGTGGTGCATCGGCTCTTCGAGCTTGTGCGTCCTGACCGGGCATATTTCGGAGAGAAAGACTTCCAGCAGATAGCAGTGATCCGCAATATGGTGGAGAGCGAGCATGTGGATGTGGAGATAGTGCCCTGTCCGATCAAGCGTGCTGCCGATGGATTGGCACTATCATCGCGCAATGCTCTTCTGAGCGAGGATCAGCGCCGCCGAGCCCCCGGCATCTATGAGGCTCTGAGCGCCAGCGTGGAGTATAGCCGCGATCATGGTGTGAAGGCCACACGCGACATGGTGGTGGACCGTATCAACGCCATTCCCGAAATGGAGGTGGA
Organism: Muribaculaceae bacterium; assembly: GCA_029051525.1. Classification (GTDB taxonomy): domain Bacteria; phylum Bacteroidota; class Bacteroidia; order Bacteroidales; family Muribaculaceae; genus Lepagella. The sequence continues at coordinate 12,098 of JAIDKG010000037.1, read as the reverse complement.
ATATTTTGAGATAGTCGACGGCCGCACCCTTCTGCCGGTAGAGGAATGGGAGGAGAGCGACTTTGTGGTGGGGTGCATCACGGTGTATAATGGATGTGTGCGCCTGATTGATAATATCCGCTATAGATAAGTAGTCGCGATGGGGAGAAGATCAGAGAGAAAATCTGAGACAGTTCAGCTCCTCAGCGGAAGCTATATATAAAGAATCTGAAAAAAGTATTGTAATGCTTATAGAGATGATGCAGGCCAAGATTCACCGCGTCACAGTGACAGAGGCGAATCTCAACTACATAGGCAGCATAACCATCGATAGCGACCTTCTTGAGGCTGCAGGCATACTGCCGGGTCAGAGGGTCTATATAGTCAACAATAACAATGGCGAGCGCCTCGACACCTACGCGATAGCCGGTCCGGCCGGCAGCGGAGTGGTGTGTCTCAACGGGGCAGCCGCGCGCAAGGCTCAGCCCGGCGATGTGGTGATTATCATGAGCTATGTGCAGCTCACTCCCGAAGAGGCGCGCGACTTCAAGCCGCGTGTGATATTCCCCGACACGGCTACGAATCGCCTTGTGTGAAATCCTTGAGAATCACCATATTCTCAGAGTTACTTACGAAAATTAATACGCAACACTGAATGTTTGAGAATCTATCCGAAAGACTTGAACGCTCGTTCAAAATACTGAAAGGTGAGGGAAAAATCACCGAAATAAATGTGGCGGAGACGCTTAAGGATGTGCGTCGCGCACTTACCGAGGCCGACGTGAGCTATAAGGTGGCCAAGAACTTCACCGACACTGTCAAGAAGAAAGCCCTTGGCCAGAATGTGCTCACAGCCGTGAAGCCGAAAGAGATGATGGTCAAGATCGTGCATGATGAGATGGCCGATCTGATGGGAGGCAATGCCGCTCCGCTCAATCTCGAGGGGAAACCGGCGGTGATACTGATGTCGGGTCTGCAGGGCTCGGGTAAGACCACATTCTCCGGCAAACTTGCCAAATATCTGAGTACCACCAAGCATAAGAAACCTCTGCTTGTGGCTGCCGACGTGTATCGCCCCGCCGCTATCGAGCAGCTTAAGGTGCTGGCCGAGAAAATCAATGTGCCTGTATATAGCGAGGAGGATAGCAAGAATCCTGTGGAAATTGCCCTTCATGCAGTGGCACATGCCAAGGCCAATGGCCACGACCTGGTGATTATCGACACTGCCGGCCGTCTGGCCGTGGATGAGCAGATGATGGATGAGATATCCAACATCAAGCAGGCCGTAAAGCCGCAGGAGATTCTCTTCGTGGTCGACTCGATGACCGGTAACGATGCTGTGAATACTGCCAAGGCCTTCAACGACCGCCTCGACTTTGACGGAGTAATCCTCACCAAGCTCGACGGCGACACCCGCGGCGGTGCAGCGCTCTCGATTCGCGCCGTGGTCGACAAACCGATTAAATTCATCGGCTCAGGCGAGAAACTTGAGGATATACAGGAATTCAACCCCAACGGTATGGCCGACCGAATCCTCGGCATGGGTGATATTGTGGAGCTCGTGAACCGAGCCCAGACCATCTACGACGAAGAGGAGGCCCGCAAGCTTGAAGAGAAGATACGCCGCAACAAATTCGACTTCGAGGATTTCCAGCGCCAGATCAATCAGATCAAGAAGATGGGTAACCTCAAGGATATCGCATCGATGATACCCGGAGTGGGAAAAGCGATCAAAGATATTGATATCCCCGATGATGCCTTCAAGAGTATCGAGGCCATCATCGGTTCGATGACTGTATATGAGCGCCGCAATCCTGAGATTATCAATCCCTCGCGCCGCCAGCGTATCGCCAAGGGTAGCGGCACGAGTCTGCAGGAGGTCAACAAACTGATGAAGCAATTCCAGGAGACCCGCAAGATGATGCATGCAGCCTCCAAGATGAATCCGAAGAAGATCATGGAGCTTCAGCGCCAGATGCGCAAGCGCAAGTGATATGCCGGCTATCAGATAAATTACTATTGCAGCTGCATGACAAGTTGCAGTAGAAAAGATTTCAGGGGCGCCGCTCTCAGAGCAGCGCCCCTGAATTATGTTCAGGCGGCCGGGAGGCCGGGGAGATGAATCAGAAGGGGAAGTTCATACCCATGTTGAACTCTCCGTTGCTGTTGAGGGGGAGACCCTGCTTGGCCATCTTGCCGAAAGTGCGGTCCATGCCAATGAAGAAGCTGAAGCCTTTCAGGTTGACATTGGCGAGCCAACCGAAGCCCACACCGTAGGTGCCGGCAGCGAGGTTGGCCGAAGCCGAGAAGCACTTCACGGGGCGCACATTGGCCGAGATGCGGAAGTCGGTATATGTGAACGGACCATTGAAACGGGTGGTGTTGACCAGACCGAAGTGGAGCGGACGATAGTAGGGGAACTCATAGTCCACGCCCCAGTTGAGAGTGGCGCGCAGAGCGCGGGTGCGAGTGCCGGTGTTGCCCAGGTCGTGGAGCTGATAGAGCTTGAAGAGGGCGGGCTTCATATTATCGTTCCACTCATCTTTTGCATCATCCCCTTCCACTCCGAATGAGAAGGCATCGGTGTCGAAGGTCTGGTCGCCATTGGTCGATGCGGTCTGTGTGCCGCTCCATGAGATGAAGCCGAGGTCGAGCAGAGCGAGCGAGAACTGGAAGTCCTGCCAGTCATATGTGGCGCCGAGGTCGAAGCCGATACCGAAGCCCTTGACTCCGAACCCATCCATGTCGAGGCCATCGACATAGTACTGTCCTGTCTCTTCGCTGTATTTAGTGGTGTAGTGCATGTTGCCGAGGTTGGCATACATCACGCCGTTGGTCACGGCTCTCCAGTTGTTTTCCCCTAATTCGAGGGTGGCATTATTGAGGTAGGCGTCGAAGTTGACCAGACCGAAGAGCATCTTGAACGCTGCACCGGCCTTAAGTCCGGGCACCCACTGGCTGAGGTCGCGCTGATGGTTGAACTGGAGCTGAGCATAGCCGGTGGAATTTGCGCGGAAGTCGCTGATGTCGTAGGTCTGATTGCTTACACCCTCCTTGGCAAGGCGGAAGAGCGAGCCGGGCACCATTACGTTGGCATCGATAACGGTGCTGAGTGTCACCACGTTGCGACCTCCAAACGCCTCGAAGCCGGCGGCAAGTATGTCGAATTGAGTACTGTATCCGACTTTGTTGCGGTCGCCGATACCCTTGAGAGCATCAGCCACACTCACCTGCGGGTTGGTGAAGAGCACAGTTTTGCCGCCACGGTTGAAGAGCACCTCATTGGTGTGGAGGTTGCCGCGCATTCCTATGTTGAGGTTGCCGAGAATGGGCATTGCCACGAAGTTTTTCTCGGTCGAAGTGGTGTCGGTCAGTGCCGGGTTGAGCTGGTAGCGGTGGATATAGTTCTCAAGATGATAGCCTGAATATGAAGCCTGAGCCATTGCCGATGCCGAGCATCCGGCAATGAGGGCCGATGACAGGAGAATCTTATATGTAGATTTCATTTTAAGTTTCAGTTAGAGATGGTTAGAATGAAGAAGTGATTTAGTACAGATAGTTCTGCATCGCCCGTCAGGATTACTTATCCTCGTAGAGGTAACGGCCTGTGACGCGGGCTCGTACGCTCTTGAGCACGACAGACTGTTCGGGAGAGATGGCCTCTCCTGCAGCGGGGTCGTTGTCGTTGACAGCGCAAGTCACATGATAGTAGATACCATCGATATTGTCGATCTCAGTGCCCTCGGCAGCCTTGATGGTAAGTGTGATAGGATGATCCTGAGCCATTGCCGGGAGAGTGAGGGGTTCGCAGACGCCTACATGCTGGCCCGATGTTGTGACCACCTGAGCGGAAAGGAGCACACCCACGGGGAGATCGGAAGTAGCTGTTGCAGTGACGTGCATCTCGGTCACGTGGAGGTTGTCGAGATCCTCAGAGCCCCAGTCATTCTTAGTGCCGGAGTAATAGATAGTGGTGCCGGGCTCAAGCGCGAGGGGAGCGCGGAATGTGTAGGCACCGTTGATACCGGGGATGTTGCCGGTGAGGGGGAAGTCGGTCACATTGTCGCCGAAGGCCTCGGGGTTAGAGAAGTCTACATTGAGTTTTTCGGGCAGACCGTTGCCTGCGAGCACATTGCCAAGACCGGGATAGGGGAGTTTCTCGGCATCCTCGTAGCCGGCTACGGGCACAGTGGCTGCGCCGTTGGGGGAGAGCACATATTTGTAGATTGCGCCGGCAGGCTTGTTGTCGGCAATGGTGAGACCTCCGGGCAGCACGATAGCTGCGCTCTGCTGCGAAGCGCGCACCGGAGTGAGCGATATGCCTGTGCGAGCCTCAACCTGATATTGGGAGAGGGGGTTGTTGACCTCCAGATAGAGCTGCGGGTTGGCCAGAATAAGGTTGGTGCCATCCTGCGAGAGGAAATCGGGGAGGTTGTTGAGCAGAATCGACGGACTATCGAATCCATCGATCGGTTTTACGATCGAACCGGAGAAAGCCGTCACATCAAATGAGCTGAGACGATAGTCGGTGGCCAGGATGAAGGTCGGGTCGAGCTGAGAGCCGACTTTGGGGGTGATCATGAGATCGCCGCCATCGAGCACGGTGATGGCATCTGAGTAAGTGAGCGAGCCGTTTACCACGGGTTGATCTATAGCCACGCGAGTTGACTCGAGGTCAAGACGGAGTTTGCCATCAGCCGGGAGCACATAGTCGGCAATTTTCACGATGCCGGTAGCGGGATCATATGTGCCGATTGAGGGTGAGCCGGGAGCCATCACGAGTCCTTTGGGGAACTGGATGTTGAGGTCGGTCACTTCAATCTTATCGGAATTGGCCACGATAGTCGAGGGGAAAGAGATGACAATCTTATATGTCACACTCGGAGTGGAGAGGCTCTTCACGCTCTTCACGGCATCATCGATATCGTGGAGCTGATAATCAAAAGTGGTGTTGAGCTCCTTTACCTTATAGTGGATAGCCTCTGCGGCTGCGCGGCGGGCGGGAGCCTGGGCGGTAGAGGCGAGATTCACCTCGATAGTTTCGGGTGAGAGCACGGGAGCGGTCACAGCAAAAGGCTCGATGTTGATGGCATCGGAATTGAAAGTGCCTTTATAGCTGTAGACATAGATTTCCTTGCCTGTGGCAGGATCAATCTCTTTTTTGACGTCGTTGTCGTCATCGAGATCGATGACACTGTTGAGAGTGACGTCGTTGACATTGACCGGAATTATGAGATCGTTGACCTTCACCTCGGTAGTGGTGTCGATGTTTTCCAGGTCATAGTTGTCGTCCATACATCCGGTGAGCAGCAACATTGCGGCAAGGGGAGTTGCCGGGAGCAAGTAGCGTTTCATCATGTTGTGAATTGAGTTAAGATAATAGATGTTAGTGGAAAAAAGAAGCGTTGTCGTTCTGGATAACGTCGCGGCGTTTTTCCAATCCACCGCGATGGTGTGTGGTTTCTGATGAGGTGGAAGTGAGGGCCCCCGGGTAGACCTGGCGACCACACTTCCGCCGTATCAGATGATTATGCAATATCAAAGGTGTCGAAGAGAGAGTATCGGCTCGAAGCTGGAGTTTGGTCCGGGAGCCTTCGGGATTAATTTTTGGGCATGACCTTGAGCTGCCATTTCCATGCGTTGCGCATGGTGTCGTCGATATCAGTATCAGCCTTCCATCCGAGCACTTCATTGGCCTTCTTTGGGTCGGCCCATATTTTCTCGATATCGCCGGCTCGGCGAGCTCCGATGTGGTAGGGTACTTTCACGCCGGTGGCGCGTTCAAACGACTCGATGAGCTGCAGCACGCTCAGTCCGCGACCGGTGCCGAGGTTGAAGATCTCGAGCGGTGCGGTATCGGCATTGTCGAGCATGCGGTGCATGGCAATCACATGGGCACGGGCCAGATCCACCACATCGATGAAGTCGCGGATGCAAGTGCCATCGGGGGTGGGATAGTCATTGCCGAATACTGTGAGCTCCTTGCGGATGCCGGCGGCAGCCTGAGTGAGATAGGGGATGAGATTCTGGGGCACACCGATAGGGAGTTCGCCGATTTCACCGCTGGGATGAGCACCCACCGGGTTGAAGTATCGGAGCAGGATGCTCTTGATCGGGGCGCCTGCATGTATCACATCAGAGATAATCTCTTCTGAAATCTGCTTGGTGTTGCCATAGGGAGAAGTGGCAGGCTTGATTGGAGCCGACTCATCGATAGGATTGGTATCCGGCTCACCATATACGGTGCATGAGCTCGAGAAAACGATACCCTTTACACCAAACTGCGGCATAAGCTCGAGGAGGTTAAGCAGCCCCACGAGGTTATTGCGGTAATAGAGGAGGGGTTTTTCGACCGATTCTCCCACAGCCTTAGAGGCTGCGAAATTGATGATACCCTTGATATCGGGGTAATCGGTGAAGAGACGGCGCATTGTTTCGATATCGGTCATGTCGCCCTCTACGAAAGCCGGACGGATGCCGGTGATGTGCTCTATGCCATCGAGTACTTTGATATTGGAGTTGCTGAGGTTGTCGATAATCACTACCTCATATCCTGCCTGCTGGAGCTCTACGGTGGTGTGAGATCCAATGTAGCCGGTGCCTCCGGTGACGAGTATTTTTGTCTTTGCCATTGTGTGGGATTAATTAGGAGAAGAGTACTTCGGGATATACCCCGTCGGCTACGAGCTGACGGAAACGCTCCACGGTGGCGGGACGGTCGGCGGCGAAAGTCACACCAAACCATTTGGAGGGTGTCTGCTTCACGGTGAGAGTGCACTTGTTGTTGTGGATCATGTCGTTGACCACAGAGGGGATGTAGAATTCCGCTTTGAGCTGGTCGGCATTCTCGGAGAGGAATTTGATGAAGGCCTTCTCCGAATAGTCGAAATAGTCGGGAGTGAATCCCCACACATTCATTGATACATAGGCGTCTTCCGGGAAGGGGGCTGTAGAACCGTCGGCCAGAGTCTGCACGAGGTGTCCGTCGGCCCCGCGGCGGATGTCATGGCATTCTGTCACGGTAGTGAGCAGCCCTTCGGGAGAAACCTCGCAGAGGCCTCGGCTGACACCCCCATTCTCGCTGATGGTATTTTCTATTTTGAATCCTACCATGCAGTATTCACCTTTCTTCCCCTCGACCGAACGGAGGAAATCGGCGAGGATGGTGAAGGTCTCCGGACCGTAGTAGTCGTCGGCATTGATTACGCCGAAGGGTTCGCGGATCACATCCTTGCCCATGAGCACGGCATGATTGGTGCCCCAGGGTTTGGTGCGCTCCGGATTGGGGTGGAATCCCTCCGGGAGATTGTTGATATCCTGGAATACGACATCGATATCTACGTGGTCTTTATATTTGGCGATCACCTTATTGCGGAAATCATCTTCGAAATCGTGGCGGATTACGAACACTATTTTTCCGAATCCGGCTCGCAAGGCATCGTATACGCTATAGTCCATGATAGTTTCGCCTCCCGGTCCGAGGGGATCGAGCTGCTTAAGGCCGCCATAGCGGCTTCCCATTCCTGCGGCGAGAATGAAGAGAGTCGGTTTCATAAGTATTTAATATCTCTTTAGGTTTACAGTTTTTTTCTGAAATTTGAGAATAATCGGGAGGAGAGATGTCGATTATTATGCCGGAGCTTTGTTGGGCTTTCGGTATAGGGCGAGGAGGAGTTGTAGGAAATAGTCGAATAGGACTATTTTAGAATTGGCATTGCGGGCTATGTCGGCTCGGGCGCGGTCGGTGTCGGAGAGCATTGTTTCCACATTGCCGGAATGGATGTAGGGTGCGAATCGCGAGGCGAATTGGACTTCGTCGCGAGTCATCGCGTTGAGGGGAGGGATAGAGAGATTGGCAATGAAATTCTCGCGCACCATGCGCGAGAAGTAATCGAGGAGTCGCATAATCTTTTCGCGCCCCATGGCTGCCACCTGTTCGCTGATCTGGCGGAGATTGATGGCATTGCGTGCATAAGCGTTGCGCATGGTATCGCGGAAGATGAGGCCGAATTCCTCGGTTTCGCCGGTATTCCCGAGCAGTTGGAAAGCGCGTCGCAGTGATCCGCCACAGAGAGTGGCGGCACTTTCGGCAGCCTCTTGACTCACCCCCCTGTTCATGAGGGCCTGGAGTATGGTGTCGGGTTGTGGCGGGCGCATCTCAATGCGTCGCATACGCGACATGATTGTGGGGAGTATTTGTGCCGGCTCGTTGCTGACGGCTATGAAGATAGTGTCTTCATAGGGCTCTTCGAGGAGCTTGAGGAGTTTGTTGGCGGCCTGAAGATTCATTCTCTCCGGGAGCCAGATGAGGAATATCTTGAATCGGTCGGCATATGAAGAGAGCGCTGCGGTCTCGGCAATTGCATCAGCCTCATTGACATATATCTGCGGCTGAGAATTGCCTGCCTCCAGGAGTTCAAGCCAACGGGTGGGATCCATATAAGGAGAATCCTTAAGCATCTGATTCCACTGCTCGAGGCAGTCTATACTTACCGATCGCTTATCCTTTTTGCAGATAGGATACACATAGTGGATATCCGGATCATTGCCGGCCGCTATGCGGCGGCAAGAGGGGCAACGACCACAGGCATCGCCGTTGTGGCGGTCGGTGCAATTGATGTAGCTGATAAAGGCGCGCGCCAATTGCATCTTGCCGATACCCGAGGGCCCCGCCAATAGCAAGGCATGTGGAATCCTGTCGGAATCCACCATGCTTCTGAGAGCCTCGATAGCTTCCGGATTGCCTATGGTGTCTGCAAAGCGCATTTATACTTTTGTTGGTGTTGGGGTGGGTGATTGATTGTGATATGACTGAATGATGGCGATGGCAGAGATCCGGGGGTGAACCCATACTCCTTAATCAGCCAAGGATAGCAGTGGTGTTGAGTCTGCAAAATTACAAAAAAAATCTGACATTGAGATGTCATGCGATTAAAAATCCGACTGTGACCATATACGTTTGCCTCTGAGGGGGTGAGTGCTGTGATTGCTCTTATTTCCCCGGGGGAGACTGAGGAACGCGCTCTAAAGAGGAGAGGGGCAGGGAGAGGGAGTCTCAGTCGGCCGAGAGGTCATCGTCATCGTCATCTTCCCAATCGAGGAAGAAGTCGTCGGCATAGGTCGAGTCGCGGAAGGCAGCCAGGTCGCGACCGTCGCGCTTGGTGGGGCGTCCGAGTCCTTTGCGGCGGTCTACGAATCCGGATATGCGTGTCATCTCCAGCAGATCGTATTGACTCTGTGGAGTGAGATTTTCGAGATAATCGGGCACAAGGCGTGCGCCGAGTCGGTTTTGTGTGAGTGCTTTCACACGGAAAGTGTAGGTAATAGGAGGCTTCTTCACCTCAATTACATCGCCCACTTTAATGCCGCGAGAGGGCTTGACGGCATTGCCGCCCATTGACACACGCCCTTTCTTCACGGCATCGGTGGCGATGGATCGAGTCTTGAACACACGCATGGCCCAAAGCCACTTATCTACTCTTACTTCGTCTTTCATAATTAACTGATGGGTCAGAGAGGAGAGAGGATTATGATAGAGAGGAGAGAGGATTATGATGATGTGGGGCAAGCGCTCTAAGGGTCTCGGCTCAGAGACGGCGCAGAGTAAGCACCGGCTTGCGGAGCAGGTTGAGGAGCACCACCTGATTGGCATCGACGGGGCGGGCATGAGCGGCATCCTCCAGAGCCACGATAAGGCGGGTCTGGAGTGAGGGGTCGGGACATGCCATGCGCGTGGTCACGATATCCTGGAATGAGAGGGTATTGGCGGTCTCCATGTCGACATCCATAGTGCCATTGAGGATGTTGCAGCCGGTATTGCCATGTATCTTGCCACCGTCCACGTCGATCACGAGTCGCATCTCCGGATTATCCACGGGTTCCTCCTCGATGGCAGTGACTTGCCATGAGCCATTGAGGAAGTCGAAATTCTGGTGCATAAGTTTCAGGAGTTCCACCCCATTGTCGTCTTTCAGATAGAGGTAGTATTCATCGTCGGTGTGGCCCCACGAATAGGTGGTGGTATTGGCCAGGGCGGCGTTGATGTCGAGGTCGGTGATACCCGGAGTGCCACAAAGGCGCATGGTCGTGGCTATCTGCGAGAATCGAAGGGTATGGGCCTCCTTATCGTAGGTGTATTCGCCATTGATAGTGTTGCAGCCATTGGAGCCATAGATGCGTTTTTCGGAGGGGACGAACTTGAGATATGCCGGAGTCTCCGACACTACCTTATCGCCATTGACAGTTTCGATGGTCCAGTCGCCGGTGACTACTCCCTCTTCGAGATCGGCGATTGAGAAATTGTGCTCCTTATGAGGACCATGTATATGCTCGCGGTCGGTGGGGAGCTGGTTGGAGATTTCGCGATCTGGAGTCTTCTCACCACCTCCACCGATCAGGGGGAGATTGATGCTGCCGCAGCCTGCGAGAGAGAGGCAGGCTGCAGCAGTGACGATATATATAGGATATCTTGTCTTCATAGCTTATGGGTCTAATTGTAAAGGCGGCGGAGAGAGTGGAGTAGAGGAGACTCCCGGGATATGCCTCCGGAGGAAGGAAGGGGCATCAGTCGCTCCAGTGGCGACGGATAGGATACTTGGTGGGGCGTAGCAGGAGTCGGAGCGAAGTGGAGTAAGTGCAATAGTTCCAGATCCAGTTGAGGAGCACATTGAGCTTATTGCGCATGCCGAGGATGCTCACGAGGTGGATAAGCATCCAGATCCACCAAGCCACACGGCCGGCAAATGAGAATCCCGGGAGGTCGGCCACGGCTCGGTTGCGCCCCACAGTGGCCATCGAACCGCGGTCGGAATATTTGAATTTAGAGAGGAATTCACCCTTATTGAGATTCTTGGCGAGATTGCGTGCCTGCTGGATTGCGGGCTGTGCCACCATAGGATATCCGCGGGGATATTCGGGTGTCTCCATCTGGGCGATGTCGCCGATGGCGCAGATTGTATCTTCATAACCCTTCACGCGGTTGAATTCATCTACATAGATCCGACCGTTGCGAGCCACACATTCGGGCGGCAGCCCCGGCATGGTCTCACCCCGCACGCCTGCGGTCCAGATCAGAGTCTCCCAATATTCCTCATGGCCATCGGCGAAGCTCACCATCTTGTTTTCGTAGCCCTTCAGGGTGGTGTTGAGTCTCACATCGACCAGGAGATCCTTCAGATATTGAAGGGCCTTCTTGGAGGCCTTCTCCGACATTGTGCCGAGCACCTTCGGGGCCCCCTCCACGAGGGTGATAGTCATATCGTTGGGGTCAAGTTCAGGGTATTCGCGAGGGAGCACATCGCGCTTCATCTCGCCGAGTGAGCCGGCTATTTCCACACCGGCCGGGCCACCGCCTACCACGAGGAAGCTCAGCAGACGGCGTCGCTTTTCGGGATTCTTCTCCATGCATCCGCGTTCGAGGCGGTCGAGGATCTCATCGCGGGTGTGGTCGGCCTCGCCGATGGTCTTGATGCAGTACACCTCCTTGTAGAGGTTGTCCATGCCAAAGAAATTATTGGTGGTGCCGGCGGCGATTACCAGTCGGTCGTAGGAGAGAGTCTCATATGATGTGGTCACAGTCTTAGCCTCCACATCGATCATTTTGACGTGACCCATGTGGTAGGAGATATTCTTGTCGCGTTTGAATTCCCGGCGGAACGGGAATGAGATATTGCTCTGTGCCAGAGCCGACGAGGCTATCTGGTAGAAGAGCGGCGGAAAGGAATGGAAGTTGTTGCGGTCAATCACCTTGATCTCATACTTGGTTCGGTCAAGTTTTTTGGCCAGATTGATACCGGCGAAACCGCCGCCGATGATCACAATTGTTTCCTTTTTCATACGAAGTGGGTGAGAATATTTGGGCTATTGGTTGGAGAACTTTCGGCTTGACTCGTCGCACTCTCGAAGTGAGAATGTTCGGAAGCACAAAATTACAAAAAATTGCGGTGAGAAGGAATAAAATCCCGGATAAAAATGGCTTCCGCATGATTTTTTGTAGTCTCTCCATGGTGAGTGGTGCCCGGATGGAGAAAAATGCCGGAGAGACCCCGGTGAGTTTCCCTGCCCTCACCTTATATATAATACAACGTGGCGGGGCAGGATTGGTTCAGTCGGCGGGGGGG
>JAIDKG010000036.1 GCA_029051525.1 Muribaculaceae bacterium | reverse complement strand
TTTGAATTTGATGAGTTTTAGATTACAAAATTACTCAAAAATGATGAGAGTTTTGATATGTTTCTGCGTTTACTTACCACATTTACTGCCATATTTGCGTTCAAAAATATCGAAGTGTTCTTCACCCCATTTAAGCATCTGATCAATAATTGGCACAAGTGACTGACCAAGTTCGGTGATTTTATATTCTGAACGAGGTGGAAGCTCAGGGTAGATTGTCTTTGTGACGAGCCCGTCCTCAACCATCTCTTTCAGTTGTATGTCAAGTACTCGCGGTGCGGCTTCCGGCAGACATTTGTGTATTTCACTTGGACGCTGAGGTTGTCCGTCCCTCAGTTCATCGAGGATGCAGGATTTCCATTTCGATTCAATCAGGCTCATTGTAAGCCTTAAAGGACAATCCAGATCTACGGGAATTTTCTTTTCGTATGCCATTGTTTCAGTTTTATTTTTCTTTCCGATTGCAAAATTAGTCAATAACTGCCTAATTTCCATATACCGAATAATTTTTCGGTATATGAATAATTTTTCGGTACTTGATTTCGCGATATCACCATTGTAACTTTGCATTCAGTTATCGCCTTGGCGCCTTGCCTCGGCAAAGAAAATCAAATAAATATATAACGATATGAGAGACCAAATCAAAGAATACGATGCTGTGGCCAAGGCCGCTGAGAAGTTTGTAAAGAGTGTTGCCGAGGGCAACAGCGAGTACGCAAAGACTCTGTTCACCGACGATGCAGTGCTGTTCGGCATACTGAACGGTAGTGTTGAACGAGGCTCGATTGAGCAGTTCTATCACAATGTTGACACCGTTGGCGCAGGTGCTGAGTTCAAGGCCCGTATCGACGTGCTTGCCGTTGAAGAGACCGTAGCCGTTGTGCGTGTCCTCGAAGAGGGATGGGGAGGCACCATCGACTTCACCGACTTCCTCCTGCTTCTCAAACTTGACGGCGGATGGAAGTGCGTTGCCAAAGCATACAACCAGAACTCAAACACCATCAGCAAGTGAAAGTATTGATAATCAACGGCAGTCCTCATCCTTCGGGATGCACGGCCACCGCACTTAATGAGGTCGCGGAGACACTTCACAACCACGACATTGAAACCGAGATTCTGTATCTCGGTAATAAACCTATTGCCGGTTGCATAGCGTGCATGAAGTGTTTTGAGACCGGGCATTGTTTCCGCGATGATGCTGTCAAGGATATTCAGCAACGTCTCGGAGAGTTTGATGCAATCATACTCGGTTCTCCGGTTTATTACAGCCAGCCTACAGGACAGATTACATCTTTCTGTCAGCGTCTTTTCTTCTGCAAGGAGGGTGAAATGGCAGGAAAACTCGGAGCTTCTGTTGTATCATGCCGCCGAGGTGGAGCGTCTGCCACTTTTGAGCAACTCAACCAATACTTCACCATCTGCAATATGCCTGTGGTATCATCTCAATACTGGAACTCAGTACATGGTTTTACACCTGAGGATGTCCATAAGGACAAGGAAGGACTACAGACCATGCGTTCACTTGGCGAGAATATGGCGTGGATGCTCAAAGCATTGAAAGACAAACCGCATCCTCAATATGAGCCTCGTCAAAGAACCCATTTTATTCAAGACAAATATTAAAAGAGTATGAAGAAGGTGATTATAGCAGTTTTGGCCACTACTATTATAGGTCTCTCGTCATGCTGTGGCAATTCTGCAGAATGTGATAACGATTCTGCCGCCAAGTGTGACAGTGTTTGCGGAACGGAATCATGTAGTCAGGCCACTCCAGATGAGATTGACGGAGTCAGGAAGGCTCTCGGCTATTATACCGAAGCGGCTGTAAAAGGAGACTGCAAAATCGCCATGCAGGGTTTCGCTCCTACGGCAACAATGTCGTATGTAGAAAGCGACAGCCTTGTGACCGTACCCATTCAGGCACTCTACGATTATTATGACCAGACGGGACCGCATGATGCGACCTATGAAATATCAGATTGCAGCGTAGCCGGAAACGTAGCGATGGTTCGCATCGAATCCAAATTCGGTGAGAATGAGTTCACTGATATGTTCACACTTGTCAAGGACGGTTCCGACTGGAAGATTGTCAGCAAAGTTTATCAAACAAAGTAAAAAACATCCTATCCAACG
>JAIDKG010000035.1 GCA_029051525.1 Muribaculaceae bacterium | reverse complement strand
GAGATGTGTATAAGCGCCAGGGGTAGGGAGGGCGAGTGTCGGAATCGCGCCAGAGTGTGATAGAGCAGGTGGCGGTGTCGGAGAGCATCCGGCCTGCATCCTTATTCTCATAATCCCGGCGGGCATCGGGCAGGATGGCTCGCAGAGTGTAGCGCCCCGAAGGGAGCAGATCGGATTTCAGAGTGAGCAGCGGCGAGGTGGTCTCACCGCGTGCCATGACCTTACCCTCGGCATTCTCCACGGTATAGGTCAGCGACCGGCGCGCCGGTTGCTCGATTGCATCCAGCACCTTGACAGGAATTGTGATAGAGTCAGAGGTCACATGGATAGTGGCATCGTTGAGAGCGAGCATAAAGCCCGGAGCCACGGCGAATGGTGAGCCGGAGCCGCTCTGTGTCTCGCCCGCAGGGGATGTGGCGCGGGCATCGATGGTGAAATAGCCTGTCTCATAGGGGGTGCCCATAATCTTCTCCAATCCGAGCGGGAGGGTGAACTGTCCATTCCCATCAGTAATTACAGAGGCACTGAAAGAGCCGGGGAGATTCACCCCTCCCCACCAGCGCCACCAGCGCCGGTGGAATCCGATATTCACCTGCACCTCAGTGTCAGCGAGCGGCATGCCGGAATAGGTTGTCACTGAGCCCGAGATGGTAGCGGTGAGGTCAGTGAGTTCGGTCTTGTGTATGCTCACCATAAAGGTGGGAGCTTTGTATTCGGCCACCTGAAATCTCTGAGAGCCTAAATTGCCCATTTCGGCATAGATGTCGGAATCGGGAGTGGCCACAATGCGGAAAGTGCCGGTGATACCTGAGGCGGGTATGGCGAAAGAGCCGATGGCGCGACCGCTGGAATCGGTCACAACATCGGTTGCGGCCACTTTCTGATTATTGGCGTCATACATTGAGATGTGCGCCTTGAATGAGGCAGCGGGAGAGAGAATGTTGGCATCATTGTGAGCTATCACGGCTACCCACTGCACAGTGTCGCCCGGGTGATATATGGCCAGATCGGTCAGTATATCGGCGGCATACTCATCGGGGGTATAAAAGTAATCCCTCTCGTGGCTGAAGGTGCGCAGGAGTTGCGAACCATTGTGAGTGATAATGCCCAATGTCGGGAATGCCGGAAGCTCCACCTTGCCATCGATGTCGGTGAGGAAGGTTCGCTCCTTGCCATATCTTTTCGGGTAAGTGTCAAGTAATTGACGCAGCCGTACCTTAGCCCCCTCAATCGGAGCTCCCGAGCGGGCATCAGTCACATAGAGGTATTTGCCTGATAAGGAATTGAAGGGGTCGGACGGAGAGCCGACTGCTTTATGCTTTTTATTGGCCTTAACTGTGAAAGCGGATATATCCGACACATTGAAGACCTCCACCTCATCATCATCGAGCTGGCTGAAGCATCCCTTGGTAGTATCGGAGGCCGAGGGGAGAATGGTATATTGTCCCGGTGCGAGTGCGGGAATCTCGATTGTATCGGAGTAGCTCAATGGAATTTGGCCATCGGTGATGATGTGTTTCAGCACGCTGGCGCCTTGCATTGTGCGCACTCTCTTCTGTTTCAGACTATAGTCAGGATTGGTCGTGTCGGGGAGCTTTATGAGGAGTAGATAGCATTCCTTCAGATTGCTGATATTCACATTACAGCTACCACCTCCCGATGATAGAGTCTGGTTGAGGAAGTCGACCGTGACCGAGGGTCGGGTGAGCGACTCTGCCATTTGGGTCAGGAAGGAGATTGCCGGTGACTTGGGATGAGCCTTGATGGTGGCTGAAATCAGCTCGTAGGCAGATCTAATCTCATCGGGAGTGTCGGTGGGGAGCAAGTTCATCATAGCTACCTGCGACACTACCGCCGGCCGCTCGGAGGAGGCCAAAGGATATATATCAAGCAGCCGGTCGGCATAGCTTTTGGCTTGTTTGCCTGAGAGAAGTTCGAGCCGGTGCAACCGTGCCTGCAGCAGAGCTGCAGTGCCCGATTTGCCTCTGAGAGAATCGACTTCGATCAGGGTCTGTGTCAGGCTCAGAGGGGTGAGGGGTGCCGGATTGGCGGCATCGTCGGGGGTGGTGGACTCTGATTGAGTCGCTTCGAGCCGATTGATGAATGGTATTGCATCGGGTTGCCCCATCGAGGTCTCGGCAATTTCCGAGGTGAAGGGTTCGAGCAGAGATATCATCCGGTAGCAGGCGAAGTCGAAGACCGTCATGGAGCACTCCTCAGCCTCCCGGCTCTCGGTAATGAGAGGGGCAATGTAGGCGATGGGGAGTTTTACCAATTGGTCGCGCATGCTCATTACTGAGGTACAGATCTCACGGATGCGCTGCTCCATCTGAGCGGCGCTCCAGAGGCGCGGATCCTCGGAGAGTTCGGCCAGAGTGCGGTTGTTGAAGATATATTGATTTGAGTTGTAGACCTGACGGATCAGATCACCCTCCAATAGCAGAGCCAAAGCCGAGTAGGGGTGGGGGAGTTGCTGCGCGAGTTCACGGTAGCGCAGCAAGGACTTCACCACACTATCGGGGGTGATGTCTGCATTTGCCGCATTCCATTCCATAGCGGCGCGCAGAGCCGTGACGGGATGTCCGGCAGCCAGAGCGGCGGAATAGATGGAATCGGACTTGGCTGCCACACTGGCCGGATACTTGAAATCGGGTGAAGCGAGAGCCGGAATACCGGCGTTTTTCAAATCTCGCTTGCGGCGGATATCGTCGAAGGTCATGCGATGAGGAATTATAGAATCAGAGCGTTGAATGCGTGGCATTTCCGGCTTCGGCATCACCTTCTGTGAGGGTGTGCGTTGGGCGGAAATATCAATGGGAGTTATGCCGATAAAGCATAAAAAGAGGATCGGAAGGATCCTCTTCATGTAATTAAGGGTCAATGACATAATCAAGTGGATTGAGATTAAGGAACGCGCTATAAAGACTCTATTTGTCGGTGCCTTGTGCCGAAGCGGTTTTATTACGAGCATCGGCCTTATGCTTCCCTTTCGAGTGCTTTCGCTTGTGGTGCATATCTGTCATTTTGCGTCGGAATTTCTCCTCACCCTGCTTCATGAGATATATCTGCTTATGGGTGAGGAATTTTGCGAATTCCTTATCGAATTCCTTTTCAAGAGCGGCATCCTTCACCCGAAGGTCGGCCATCGCATCGGAGGCAGATTTATAATCGGCATCGGAAGGATTATTCTTGAGGGTTGCCTCGTAGGCACGCATTTTTTCGAAATTGGCATGTCGCTCGTCGCTCAACTTCTGATAGAGCTCCACGAATTTCTCCTTCTGGTCGGCTTTTAGTTCCATCTCTTGAGCGAGGAACTTTATTTTATATTCCTGAATCTGCTTGAGCATCTTCGGATCGGGCCGGTCGGGGCATTGCGCCTGAATGGAGAATACGGCGGCAACAACCATGGCCAGCATGAGTAGAATTTTCTTCATATCTAAGAGTGGATTATTGACTTAAGTGGTGTATTATAGCTTACGCACAGGCGCGGTGGTGGTGTGTGTGTGGCCGCAGCCCCGGGCTTAAGAGCGCGAGGTGGCAGCCACATCGAGCGAGGCGTATTCCGGCTTGAGTTGATAGTCGAAATCGGCTTCAAACTCCTCAATATTATCGTAGGTAATACTGAGGTCGGATGTAATCTCCATTTCGGATGATGCCGACATATCATCATCCCATTCGGTGATATACTCATATGTCCCGGCGTGCTGCATGGCGAGCACCACGCTTTCGGGGGGATTGTCGAGCTGCACCGAAGAGGCATTCTGCGAAGCGACATGAAACATCTTCATCATGCACCATATCCCGGCAAACATAGCAGCCAGATACACATATGGCTTGATGCGATGCCAGGTGGAGAGACTCTGCGGTCGCGGAGCCTCCGGATAGGGTGGAAGCTTATCCATCATCTGCTTGGAGAAAGCCTCGAAATATCCCTCGGGGACCGACATACCTGTCTGTCGGCCATATCTTTCCAAGAGTTTATCTTCCTTACGCATATCTCATTAAACGGATTAAGTGCAAAATTTCTGATGTTATGACACCTGCATGTGGAGAAAGTTTAATAAAAATTTTCAGTTATTGCACTTCTTCTCATTTCTTATCCTTCCGATATGTTGCAGAGCATCTTTTTCTGACCGCAGCTGTTGTGGAAAGGAGTGGAGAAACATGGGGCGCAGCAAAAAAAAGCGGGGGGATGTCGAACCATGCGGCACGCCGGGGTGTTATATAAGCGAAAGAATGATAAATTCGTTTCATGATGTTAGGTTAGTTTGAAAGATATTATGGAAAACACTTGACTGCGGCCACTTGCGAAAGCGGCCGCAGTCGCGTTATAGATATATACACACGTTATATATATACGCACGTTATATATATATACACACATAGGTGTTGTTCCGGCAACAGCTCTCTGAGAGGAAGACTATCTTAACAGAAGGCAAAATTACAGTAATTCTTTGGCATGAAGCGATGGAATTATGCGCGATTGTCGGATTTTTTTAGTATCTTAGTGGCTGATTCTCACACGGAGGTGTGTAAGTAGCCACGGAATATATCTGACCGTAATTACTATATTATTGACAATCAATGGCGTATAGTGCTCCTATAGATGAAAAGCAGCTGATATCCGATCTTCAGCAGGAATCGAAGGCCCACAAGGCTTTTGAGCTGTTGATGCGCACATACTCAGAGCCACTTTACTGGCAGATACGTAAGATGGTGTATAGTCATGATGATGCCAACGACCTGCTGCAGAATGTATTTCTCAAAGCATGGAGCAATATCCATCATTTCCGGGGGGATGCACGTCTCTCTACCTGGCTCTACAAGATAGCAGTCAATGAATCGATCAATTTCATCAATCGCGAGAAGACCCGTCAGGGGCTCCCGGCCGATGATGAAGAGGCCACATTCCTGCTCAATAGTCTTGAGGCTGATGAATACTTCGATGGCGACGCGCTCCACTCCGAATTGCTCAAAGCAATAGCCAAGCTTCCGGAGAAGCAGCGTCTGGTATTCAATATGCGCTACTTCGACGAGATGAAATATGAAGAGATATCCGATGTGCTCGGCACGAGCGTAGGGGCACTCAAAGCCTCCTATCATCATGCCGTGAAGAAAATCACGGATAGCATCGCCTCGCTCGATAACTGATTGTAAATTCTCACCGATCAAGCAGCAACAATACAACCCTACTATATTTACGCTTATGACTGACAGATTGACAAGACTTCGCCGGATAGCACTGGCGTCGGTACTGGCCGGAAGCCTGGCGGCTCCCGTAGCCATGCAGGCAGTGCCGGCCTATCCGGGTGTGATCAAAGCCCAGCAGCCCGACGGCACTGTGGTGGAGATTCTCATGACGGGTGACGAAAGGGATCACCACATCTTTACTACCGATGGCTTCATGCTGCTCCGCGACAAGCAGGGCTTCATGACCTATGCCATGGCCGATGCCGATGGTCTCCCCGTGGCCTCGGCAATGCGTGCTTCATCACCGCAGGAGCGTAGCGCGGCAGAAATCGCATTCATTGCAGGAATCGACAAGGCGCAGGTAATAGCCGCCGCCGAAAAGGCTCAGCAGCTGCGTGCCGCCACTCGCGCCGGCGGCGAGAATCCTCGCTACCTCTTCTCCGGTGCGGCATTCCCCTCCAAGGGTTCGCCCAAGGGTCTGGTGGTGCTGGTGGAATATCAGGATGTGTCATTCTCGATTGATGATCCGCGCGACTATTTCTCCCGAATGCTTAATGAGGAAGGATTCTCCGAGATGGGTGCCACAGGCTCTGCCCGCGATTTCTATATAGAGAACTCCAATGGGGTGATGACTCCCGACTTCGATGTGTATGGCCCGATCAAACTTGCCTACGTTCGCTCTCACTATGGTGCCAATGATGCAAATAATAACGATATAGCTCCCGAGGAGATGGTGATTGAGGCCTGTAAGGCGCTCGATGATACTGTAGATTTCTCGGTGTATGATACTGATGGTGATGGCCAGATCGACAACGTGTTCGTGTTCTACGCCGGCAACGGCGAGTCCGACTCGGGACTGGCTAATACCGTATGGCCCCATTCAGCCGACATACTTGACTTCAATCTCGGCACCGAATATAAGTTTGATGGTAAGATACTCAACCGCTACGCCTGCACCGCTGAGCTCACACATGCCTTCATGCGTGTGGACGGCATAGGCACTTTCGTGCATGAGTTCAGCCATGTGATGGGTCTGCCCGACCTTTATTCCACCGACTACAGCAAAGCCTTTACGCCCGGTCCCTACAGCACTCTTGATGTGGGTCCCTACAACAATCAGGGGCGCACTCCCCCTCACTACTCCGCCTTCGAGCGCTACTGCCTCGACTGGCTTGAGCCCGAGGTGCTTGAGGAGGAGGGTGAATATACTCTCGAGGCGCTCCACCGCTCCAACAAGGCATATCTCATCAAGACCGACAAGGATACGGAGTTCTATCTCTTCGAGAACCGTCAGCAGGATTGCTGTGATGCCTATATTCCCGGTCATGGCATGCTCGTGTGGCATATCGACTATATGCCGAAGATCTGGGACTCAAATATCGTGAATAATCTGGTATCCCACCAGTATGTGGATATCATCGAGGCCGACCGCGATGCCTCCGACAATAGTAGGTCGGGCGACACTTTCCCCGGCTCGAAGAATGTGACTGAATTCACACGTACCTCCAAACCCGCCATCCGTGCCTGGAGCGGTGCCGACATGCCTATAGGTCTTACCAATATCCGCGAGGAGGATGGAGTGATCAAATTCAAAGTGGCACACGACTACTCCGGAGTGGAGGAGGTGGCAGCCGCAGGTGGTGTGCGTGTGCTGAAGGGTGGCCTGGCCAATGATTCGGCCGAGAGCTACACGGTGTATGGTCTCACCGGTGTGGCAGTGGCTCAGTTGGCACCCGGTGCCACTGTAGAGCTTCCCGCCGGAATCTACCTTGTGAAGGGTGGCGAGGAGTGCCTGAAACTGACAGTGCGCTGATGCTCAGAGCGCGCTGATGCTCACGATCTGACCATCTACCCCCGGCTCCCTTGCGGGGTCGGGATGAAATAAAAAATCACCGCCGATGATCGCAATTCGTATTGATCATCGGCGGTGATTTTTTTTGTATCTATAATACCATCGCCACGGTTCGGGGTGGGAGGTGATGGTGGAGTGGAGATTTAGAACGCGCTCTTATTACTCCACTCCGCGGTTCTCCTTATTGAAGATGTGGCGCAGACGCGAGAAGATGCGCTTCACGGTCGACTCGGTAGGCACTACATTGGGTTGATCCTTCAGGCTCTCGATAGCGCTCTTTTCGGCATCGGTGAGCGATTCAGGCACATATACCATCACATTGATAAGCAGGTCGCCCTTGGCAGAGCTGTTGAGTTTGGGCAATCCTTTGCCGCGCAGGCGGAGCACCTTGCCGGGCTGGGTTCCGGGCTGAATCTTGAGTCGGGCGCGACCCTCCACGGTGGGCACTTCGGCCGAGCCGCCGAGAGCGGCTGTGGGGAAGTCGAGCATGAGATTGTAGATCAGATCCACACCATCGCGGATGAGCTGGCTGTCTTTCTCCTCCTGAATCACGATGAGCAGGTCGCCATTGACGCCGCCGTGGCGCGGGGCATTCCCCTGGCCTCGGAGAGTGAGAGTCATGCCATCCTCCACACCTGCCGGGATGTGGAAGCTCACAATCTCATCCTTCTTATTCACACCGGTGCCCTGACAGAATGAGCACGACTCGGTGATCACCTTACCCTCGCCATTACATTCCGGGCATACGTGGCGCGTCTGCTGCGGGCCGAACATGGTCTGCTGCACTCCCGTCACATACCCTGCGCCCTGACAGCGCGAGCAGGTCTTGAAAGCAGTGCCATCTTTGGCGCCGGTGCCCTTGCAGTGTTCGCAAGCCACGAAGCGGGGTATCTTGAGTTTCTTCTCCACGCCATTCATCACATCCTGCAGAGTCACCTTGACGGTGACGCGGAGGTCAGTGCCCTTGTTGACATGCTGCCGCGGCGCGCCACCGGTGGCGCCACCGAAACCGCCGGAGTAATGGCCTCGGCCACCGCCGCCGAAGATATCGCCGAAGATATCGCCGAAATTGGCGAAGATATCCTCCATGCTCATCCCTCCGGTGGAGTAATATCCGCCGGCGCCACCGGCGCCGCCGAATCCCTGCGGCCCCATAGAGTGGCCGAAACGGTCATACTTGGCGCGCTTCTCCGAGTCGCTGAGCACATCATATGCCTCGGCGGCCTCCTTGAATTTCTCTTCGGCCTCCTTATTGTCGGGGTTGCGGTCGGGGTGGTATTGCACGGCCTTCTTGCGATAGGCCTTCTTTATTTCATCGGCCGAGGCATCTTTCGATACACCGAGCACTTCATAATAATCTCTTTTTTCTGCCATCGTGGAATCTCCTATGCGGTTACTGTCCTACCACCACTTTGGCATGGCGGAGCACCTTATCGTTGATCATATATCCCTTCTCGACCGTATCAAGGATCTTACCCTTCTGGGCCTCGTCGGGCACAGGCACCACCGAGATGGCCTCATGGCGGTCGGCATCAAAGTCGCGGTCATCGGGGTCGAAAGCCTTTACGCCGTTGGCGGCGAGATACTTCACGAGTTTATTGTAGATGAGAGCCATCCCCTCCTTTATGCCTGCGGCATCATCCGATGCTTCGGCGGCCTTGAGTCCGCGCTCGAAGTCGTCGACGATAGGGAGGAGCCCCTTGAGCACATTCTCGCCGGCATTGCGGATAATCTCCGATTTCTCCTTAAGAGTGCGCTTGCGGAAATTGTCGAACTCCGCCATCAGGAAGAGGTATTCCTTCTTCTCCTTGGCCAGATCGGCGCGAAGCTGTTCGATTTCCTGTTCCGGAGAAGGCACGGCATCCTCAGCGGCGGCTTCATCAGCCTTCACATTGGCATCGGCCTCAGCGGCTGCATTTACCGTTTCCTCGGCAGCCGCATCAGCTGCAGCCCCCTGCTTCTCCTCATCTATAGGGTTATTTTTGAAATTCTTATTCTTCATATTGTTCCTTTCCGACCGGTTACGGTCAAAAAAACGGTTGTTTGCTTTCTTCATATCCTAACAAATACTATTCCAAAAACTGTTAAAAATCCAACCTTGCATCACATTGAATTGCGAAAACGCGCCTTATGCCCAGCCTACTGCGTATAAGGCAGAGACACGGACGCACTTCACCCCAAGCGGCAATCCCCCTGATTACGAAACAAATTCAATCGCACCATAGTTTATTCGACCGTTTATCCGACCACAGTCGCTAAAAACATTCGCTGAAAAAACAGTGATTGTTCTCATTCCTCCTGTAATTGATTGCGATTGGGTGAATCCGGTTGTTGTGTTATAATAAATTAAGAAGGAATAATAAATTTCAGATAAAGGGAAAATATTGACGAAATATTTGTGTTTATGATGGTTAAATGCTTATATTTGCAAGCGAAGATAAAGTTATTGATTCCACACATCGAAATTACAAGCCGATTAGGATAAACATTGATCAGAATCTTTTCTATACCGTATACAAGTTGGCGCCCGCTGCTACGTGCGGCTCACGGTATTCACTGCAAGCAAAGAAAGCACCCGGCTCACTATAAACACATATGGTTATCAAAAGGATAACATCATTTTTTCACCATTAAAACCTATCGCCTATGAAACGGTTTTACCTTTCCCTGCTTGCCTTGGCAGCCATTATCACACATGGCTATGCCTACAAGGCAATTGATCTCAGCATCGGCGCAATCGTCGATGAAGAGACCGTACCTGTCACAGTCCCGCAACGCGACGTGGACGTGGCAGAAGATGGTAGTGTCACAGTGACCTATCAGTTTTCCAAAATCTCCCTTGTGGATGACAGTAAGAACCTTGACAACGTGATATTGTCAATAGATGGGTTCGGTCAAAACTCAATCGTGGGTGAGTTTATATGGCCTCTAAGGGTTGACCGTATACTTCTGCCACAGGGTGCGAATGCAAAACTGTTAGTACTGGATGAATCCTATTCTGAGTATGACATGACCCTGGCCAATGTGCAGCACCCGCTACGGAGTGATGTTAATCCGGCTCCTGTAACTGTCATGGAATCGATAGTATCAAGTGAGGGATTTTATCCTGACAGTTCAGTCAAAGATGTCGGTATATCTGTATACCGTGGGGAAGCATCACTCAAAGTACAGGTAAACCCTGTCCAATATGACATGCTTGCCCATAAGGTGCGTATCTATGATAGAATTTCGTATCGGGTATCATTTGATGATACGGAAGCAGAGCCTAACGTGCTTAGTGAATGTATGGCTGTCGAAGCAGAAATACCTATGTTGGAAGAGAATGATGAGGAAATGCCATCTCTTCTGTATAACAGTGCTCTTAATGCTCCATTAACTTCATCTCCAAACGCTATCGTTATACCGGGAGGAGGTCAGGTGTCTATTGCCGGATTCAAAGAGGTGAGTTATCTGATTATTGCAGATAGTACAACAAAGGATTATGCCAATAAGCTTGCAAAATGGAAAACATTGATGGGTTTTACTGTTAAAGTAATACAATTACCAACCAAAGATTCAGGTGCGATATATAATATTATAAAATCTCATTATACATCGATGACTAATTTGCAGTATGTTCTATTGTTTGGTTCAGAGCTTAATATACCTCCATATACTGAGACATCTTTAGGAGATACATACCTTACAGATTATCATTATGGATGTATGGACGATTCTAAAAATGACTTCGAACAGGATATTTGTATCGGAAGAATCAATGCACGTAGTGCTATGGAGGCATCTACCGCTGTTGATAAAATAATCAATTACGATAAATATCCCATCACCGATCCATACTACTATAAAAACAGTGTGCATTGTGCAGAGTTTGAATCCAGAGACGGGTTGCATGAATCAGGACGCTTTGTAAAGACTTCTCAGGAAATATATGAATACATGTTATATAATGGCAAATCTCCGAAAAGACTGTTTTATACTTCATCTAAGGTGAAACCTACCTACTGGAATAATTCGTCATATTCATATGGCGAAAGGATTCCGGCAGATTTGCAGCGCCCAAATTATTCCTGGATTGTGAATAGTACTGATATTGATGATGTTCTTTACGATGGAGCATGGTATCTGCTGTATAACGGTCATGGAGATATAGATGGCTGGCACAGGAGGACTGAGACAGATTCAGTGTATACAAGATATAATATAACGAACTTAGCAAAGAAAGCTCTTCCTATATGTTTCTCATTTGGGTGTAGCAATGGAGACTTTAGAAGTGGAATGAAATCTCCTCATTGTTTCGCAAGTGCCTTGCTCATGCAAAGTGCAAGTTGTGGCGCGAATGGAGTGATTGCAGCAAGTGCTACTTCATATTCGCCTTACAATGAAGTACTGGCGACAGGATTATTTGATGCCATGTTCCCGTCTCCCGGGCTTGAGCCAATGTTCCCGAGTATACAGCATACGAATAATGTTACAGTATCAAAACCTGTATATTCTTTAGGAGAAATCCTGCAGCACGCTATGATGCGACTGGATGAGCGTTTCTCTGCTAATGATGCGTATGTAAAAAAATTAAAGCAAATATATCATATATTCGGAGATCCGAGTATGAAAATTCGCACTGAGTACTTAGGTCCTATTAAGGTTACAGTTGAAAGACCTGCCCTCCAAACAAAACCTGGATTTACATTAAATCTGACACAGGCTCCAGAGGGGACAATAGTAACCATCTATGATGAGGAAACAGGTAAGGTAACCCACAATTCGATGAAAACTCTGACATATCAGACCGATCATCCTGAAAGTGTAACCGTTGTGATACATGCACATAATTATGGCACGATTGTAAAGTCTGCCGAATACTATGCAATGGATCCTCTGCCACCGATAAGCCCAATCTTTCCCGTTGGTATAACCAATGTTCAAAAAACAGGAGCTGATATGAGCGTGTCTTATGAGTTACCTGAGAATTGTTCTGCAGCTAAGCTTGTGATTACATCTCCGAATGGGTTATCTGTAAAAGAGGAAGTGATAGATGTTGTCAATCAGAAAGGCAATATAGTAATATCCTCCGAAAGCAAGGGAGTCTATGGGTTGACATTGATTGTAGACGGAGAACCTATAGATGCGCGAAATGTCGCGATGTAAAAGTAACTTTTGTCTGGATACAGATGAATTGCTAACTATAGCTATATTGAATTTGAGTTTGGGTAGTACTTTAGATAAAAATATAGATACTATTTGATTGCATCTGATTGCATCGAATTTTAAATATGTTGATATGTAAGGGAGAGCCGGTACTATCCAAACTTTAATTCTATTAGTAATGTTAATAGAAAATATAAGAATGTTATGGCATTTCAGAAATTTTTCAGATGCGTTGGAATTGTGTTGCCAATGCTTCTGGTGGCTTTAGGATATAATATGAGTTATGCAATGGAGGAGTCCTATTCTGCAGAACCTACTAATATGTTTACTCCGATTTGGGAAACAGACGACTGGTTTGAGGTTGACGGCATCCAGTACCATATCATAGATGGCGGCACTACATGCGAGGTGGGCAGCTATACCGGTGACGGTAGCTGCGGCATGCATACATATTCCCGAATGCGTCATATCTCCATTCCGGCCACTGTGGTTCATAATGATATCACTTACACTGTTGTCGGTGTAGAATATATGGGATTGATGACCGACTTAATTACGCTTACACTTCCCGAAGGGATGAAATACCTGCAGGGTGCTTCACGATCGGAACGACTGGAGCGTCTTGAGATTCCCGAAGGTATGGAGCATATCTCATCAGTGGCTTATTTCCCACGCCTGCGTGAACTTACACTTCCTTCAAATCCGGTGAAGATTGAAAGCTCGTTTGATAAATGCCCGTCGTTGGAGCGTGTCACTGTCAGAGCCCCGGAACCGTATGAAATGGATGAATCATCATTCAAGGGATGCAAATTTGCCGTCTCCACACTGGTGGTGCCCGAAGGCGCGGTAGAAGCCTACTCTAAGGCCCCGTTCTGGAGCCAATTTGGGTGCATCACCGACGACCCGTCGCGCATATGCAAATACGGTGATGTCGAGATAGGGCATGATCCGGCAGAAGAACTTGAGGTTGTATTCGCCGGTAGCTGTGCGTATGCCCTCAAACCCGACACCAGAGAACTTGATAAATACGTGACACCTCTTCACACATGCGTGCTCGTGGACTATCACGACTATAATCAGGACTACTGGTACTTCTACGAAGGGACTTTCATGATTCCGCCGGCCATAGAGGTGAATTATGAAGAATACATAGTTTCCGGAATATCAGGTTTCTACGACTGCAGTGTATCTTCAGTCGAATTCAATGATTACTTCCTTCTTAAGTACATCAACGGATTCAAGAACGTAAAGCAGATGAAGAAGTTTGAGGTATTTGGGGGTATATACAGCATTGACGGCGTGCATCATTGTCCGGACCTTGAAGAAGTGAGTTTGCCCAAGGCAATGGATGACAGTCCGATAGACCTGACTTTGGCATTCTATAACTGCCCGAAACTCGCCAAAGTCACCGTTGAATCCTCCGCTCCCGCGGACTACGTGCTTGGCAAAGGCACATTCGCCGGATGCAACGTTGCCGACTGCACGCTTATAGTGCCCGACGGAGCGGTTGATGCTTACGCTTCCGCACCCGGCTGGTCAGACTTCGGCCTCATTATCGACAATACCCAAGCCGGAGTGGGGGAGAAGCGTGAAGCCATCGGTTTCGCCGCCACTTCCATAGCAGGTGGCCTACGCGTCATATCGGGTGATGCCCGGGTAGAGGTGTTTGACCTCAACGGACTCCCCGTGGCCACCGTAGCTGCCGGACAGACAGCCGAGATTACCGCAGCTCCGGGCCTCTACCTGATTCGCAGCGGCAAAAAGGTCCGGAAACTGATAGTGCGCTGACCGTCGATCACCGTTCTCCCCACCGTTTCATAAAATAGGAAAACCCTCCGCGCGACGCCAACCCCTCCCAGGGTTGCCGTCGCGCGGAATCATTTTATCACAGGCGGATAAGGGCAGAGTAGGGGGCGGCCGCTGCCGAAAGGGCGGCGCGGGCCGCTTCGCGGTCGGCGAAGATGCCGTAGAGGGCGGCGCCGCTTCCGGTCATCGATGCATAAAGGGCACCCGAGGCATAGAGCGACTCCTTAAGACGCGGCAGTTCGGGGTAGAGCGGAAACAGACTCTCCTCAAAATCATTGCGCACACAGCCGCGCCACTCCTCTATCGGACGGCGCAAGGCTTCGCGCAGCGGGATGGCGGGGTAGTGGGGATGTATGCCGGCAAATGCTTCGCGGGTGGAGATGTGCAGAGCCGGTTTTACGAGTGCCAGCCAATAGGGGCGCTCGCTCAGAGAGCGGATGCTGTCGGAATCGATGGGGCTGAATATCTCGCCGATACCCTCGGCAAATGTAGGTTGGTTTTTCACAAATACCGGGCAGTCGGCACCCAATCGGAGTGCGAGTTCTTCAAGTTGCGTATCGGTGAGGGGAGAGCCGGTATGGCGGTTGAGCATACGTAGGGTGAAGGTGGCATCGGCGCTGCCGCCACCGAGTCCGGCGCCATCGGGAATCATTTTGCGCAGAGAGATGGTGAGAGGCAGGTCGCAGCCGGTGGCGCTGCGGAAACTTTGTGCCGCCCGCACCACGAGATTCTTCTCCGGCGGGCAGTCGATCCTATTTCCGGTGAAGATGAAGCGGAAGGGTGCGGCATCATAGCTGCTCACTGCTCCTGAGGCCGCATCGGCCTCGGGCACCGGCAGATGACCTGTGGTCAA
Source organism: Muribaculaceae bacterium (assembly GCA_029051525.1). Classification (GTDB taxonomy): domain Bacteria; phylum Bacteroidota; class Bacteroidia; order Bacteroidales; family Muribaculaceae; genus Lepagella. Next base: position 8,020 of record JAIDKG010000035.1, on the reverse strand, counting down.
TTCGAGTATGTCGCCGAATGGTTCCGGATTGTGAGGGGTGCCGTTGTGGATTCCTACGGGGTAGAAGCATGTATTTAGCAGATGATAACCGTCGGCCCGTCGCTCCACGACCGACAGCCCGATATTGATTTTGGCATTGACGAATGTAAGCATAAGAATTGATGATTATGACGAGGATGAGGTGTGTTATCAGATAGCCGCAGATGGGGCGCGGCGCTTCACCGTGCCCGGCAGGAGGATTGCCAATAGGGCGCCACGCAGCAACAGGAAGGTGAGGAATCCGCACCATAGTCGCACGTCGGGGGTGAGGCCGGGCAGGAGGTAAGCTCCCGTAGGCAGACTGAGCAGGAAGAATGCCGCCATCGCCACAAGAGTGGTGATGAGGAGTCGGCCGGTGGCTGTCATGCCTATATATATGCCATCGAATATGAATGCGGCGGCCGAAATCAGAGGAATCAGGCATACCACCGGGAGCATCGACGATACCCCCTCCACAACCGGGAGCTTATCGGTGAGCATCGAGGCGATAGGGGTGGTGAAGAGGAAATAGATTGCGGTAAAAGATACCGTCATGGCCGTGGCCCAGAGCGACAAACCTCTCACGGTGAGGTGTATATCTGCCGGACGTCGCTGACCGGCGAATCGGCCGCAGAGAGCCTCTCCGGCGAATGCGAATCCATCCATGAAATAAGAGAAAAACATGAAAAACTGCATTATGATGGCATTCACGGCCAGTGTGCGGTCGCCCATTCGTCCTCCCAGCGAGGTCATGGCGAAAAGTACCGCCATGATGCATGCCGAACGCATCATCAGATCGGAGTTCACGCGGAAGAAACGGCGCAGATCCATGCCCGAGCGCAATTGCCGCAGGGGAGCCCATAGAGGTGTGCCCCTGCTGAGGCGGCGCGCCAGGAGCAGAGAGATAGCGAGTCCGCACCAATTGGCCGCACAAGTGCCCCAGGCCACACCCATAAAGCCCCGACCGAAGAAATAGACCAACGAAAAACTCAGTGCGATATTGATCACATTGACCGAGATGGCCGTAATCATCGGATAGAGAGTATTCTGCGAACCGATCATCCACCCCGTGACCGTCATAGTGGCCAGAAAAGCCGGGGCGGCCAGAATACTCACCAGGAAATAATCGCGTCCCAGCAAGGCAGTGGCAGGTTCGGGCTCCATAATCCAGAGCATGATACTGCTCAGCAGCGGGCTGAGCAGTATCAGCAGCACCCCAAGCGCCACCGCCAGTAAGAAGGCTGCTGTGAAAACACGGCTGCGCAGCCGGTCGTCGCCTCGGCCCAGCGCCTCGGCCGTGAGGCCGGTGGTGCCCATGCGCAGGAACCCGAAGAGCCAATAGAGAGAATTCACCAGCATCGTGCCCACTGCGATGGCGGCGATATAACGCTCAGCTCCGAGATGACCCGAAATGAAGGTATCGCAGAGCCCGAGCAGTGGCACAGTGATATTGCTGAAGATGGCCGGGAGGGCCAAACGCAGTATCATATGATTGATTTTGCCAAGAGAATAGTTGAGGGTTTGCACAAAGTCTGAAAATTTATTATCTTTGCAAAGATAGAGAGTTTCCGCGTCATGGCCAAATGCCGGAGCGGCAAACTTGAGGTGATACCGGAGTTAACAATATTTGAGATCCGGTGTCGATCCAACGTATCCAACAGACGCTTATATAAAAGTAAGAATAGTGGCAGATTCAACATCACCGATAATCCTCTCACCGGCCGATTTTGCCGACACCGGGCAATGGCGGCTACTGATATATGTGAGTCGTGGCGGCATGCGGGCGCTTCTGCGCCATGTCAGCGACGCGGAGCGTCCGCTGATCCAGCTCTTCGACGAGCAATGGGATCCGGCGGGGGGTGGCTCGCTTTTGGCAAAAATCGAGAATGCAGTCTATTCTCACCCCAGTCTGCTCGACGACTATGCCACCGATGTGGTGATAGAGACCTCAAGGGTGACTTGGGTGCCCGATTCGCTTCTCTGTTCGGGACGGCTGAATGAGGAGACTGTCTATCAGGCCGTATATCCCGGCGCAAGTAGTGATGTGCTCACCGACCGTGTGGGGGAGGCCACAGCGCTCTATGAGTTTATCCCGGATTTCGGATCCTTTATGGCGCGCACCCTCCCCGGGGCGCGGCTGCGTCCGCATATCGCGGTGCTGGTGGAGAAATTTCTCGACGCCCCGCGCGACCCCGACACCCTCTGCATCTATGCCGACATGCGGGCCGGTGAGATAGATCTGGTGGCGGTGAAGAATGAGGCGCTGGTGAGTGCATCGGTGCAACCCTGGCAGAGTGCCGAAGATGCGGCCTATCGCATCTTCCATCTGATCAATGCCTACTCATCGGGTGGCGCGGATTGCAGGGTGAGTGTGAATTGCAGTGATCAGGTGCTGGTGTCGCAGGTGCTTGGATTTACACGCGGATTCTGCCGCGAAGCCGCTGTGATGAAGCTCCCCGAAAGGATGGCAGCCTGCGGATTGCCCTTGGCGGCTGCCATGCTGATGTGCAAGGTGCCTGACAGGGAGGTGTGATGAGGGAATGCGGGGATAGGTAAGAGAAGAATATTGACAGACTATGAGAATAATACGAGGTAAATATGGCCGACGCCGGTTTGAGCCGCCGAAGAATATCACGGCGCGCCCCACAACCGATTTCGCCCGAGAGAATATCTTCAATGTGATTGAGAATCTCGAGGATATCGAGGGTCAGCGAGTGTGCGATCTCTTTGCCGGTACGGGCGCGATAGCCTTTGAGTTTCTGTCGCGTGAGGCGGGCGAGGTCACAGCCGTAGAGATGGCCCAGACCCAGGTGGGGTTCATCCGCTCGGTCAAGGAGCGGCTGGGTGATGAGAATCTGCGGGTGGTGAAGGGTGATGTGTTCAAATTTATCGAAGGCTTTCATAACCCCTACGATATCGTATTTGCCGATCCTCCCTATAATCATCCGCGCTTTGAGGAGGTGCCCCGGCTCATACTCGATTCGCATCTGGTGAAACCCGGCACACTCGTGATTATCGAGCACTCCGGCAATCGCGACTTCTCGATGCTCCCCGGTTTCTTCCAGCGCCGCGAATACGGGAGTGTGAATTTCTCGCTCTTCCGCGTGGGTGGTGCGGCCGAAGATGCCGATACCCCGCAAGCGGAAGCGGCCGAAGAGCAGTGATGTGTTTCTTTTCTACACCTTAATAAACCTAAAAAGTAGTTCTACCTGAATTTTTTACGCTATCATGCTCACGGGCATGGGCGGATAAAACCAAAGTTTAGCAATGACTGGTAACGATAAAATCAAACTTGACTCAATCGAAGAGGCGCTCGAGGATTTCCGCGCCGGTAAATTCCTTGTAGTGGTAGATGATGAAGACCGCGAGAATGAGGGCGACCTCATCATCGCCGCCGAGAAGATCACCCCCGAGGATGTGAACTTCATGCTTAAGAATGCCCGTGGTGTGCTCTGTGTGCCACTCACCCTTTCGGCTTGCGAGCGTCTGGAACTGCCGCGCCAGGTGGGCGACAATACATCGGTGCTCGGCACCCCCTTCACGGTGACTGTCGATAAGTTGGAGGGTTGCTCCACCGGAGTGTCGATTCAGGACCGCGCCAATACCATACGCCATCTGGCCGACCCCGAGGCTAAACCTGCCGATTTCGGCCGACCGGGACATATCAACCCCCTGTATGCACAGGATCGCGGTGTGCTGCAGCGTGCCGGCCATACTGAGGCGGCAGTAGATCTGGCCCGCTTGGCCGGACTGCAGCCCTGTGCCGCTCTGATGGAGATCATGAGCGACGACGGCTCAATGGCCCGTCTGCCCGAACTGCGGGAGCGCGCCGATCAATGGGGTCTCAAACTCATCTCGATCCGCGACCTCATAGCCTATCGTCTGCGCCACGACAATCTGCTCGAAAAGGGTGAGGAGGTGGATATGCCCACAGCCTACGGCCACTTCCGCCTCATACCCTTCCGCGAGAAGACCACAGGTCTGGAGCATATCGCCCTCATCAAGGGTGATCCCACTCTGCCGGAGCCGATGCTGGTGAGAGTGCACAGTTCCTGCATGACGGGTGATATATTCGGTTCGCAGCGCTGCGAATGTGGCGAGCAGCTGCATTGCGCCATGCAGCTCATCGAGAATGAGGGGCGCGGTGCGGTGATCTATCTCAACCAGGAGGGTCGCGGCATCGGACTGATGGATAAGATCCGCGCCTACAAGCTTCAGGAGGGTGGACTCGACACAATCGACGCCAACCTGCATCTCGGCCATAAGGCCGACGAACGCGACTACGGTGTGGGCGCCGGCATACTCCATTCGCTCGGCATCACCAAGATGCGGCTCATGACCAATAATCCCACCAAGCGCATCGGCCTGGAGGGCTATGGCCTGGAAATCGTGGAGAATGTGCCGCTCGAAGTGGATCCCAATCCCTACAACGAGCGCTACATGCACACCAAAAAGACCCGCATGGGGCACGACCTCCACAAAGTGGACTGAACACACACACACAATAATTATAAACCCACCACATCATGAAACTCACAATGCCGGCCGCGGCCACCCTGCTGATGGGGAGCCTTATTCTCGCTTCAGGAAGCCTCAGCGCCAAGCGAGCGCTCGGTCACGACGACTTCGATGCATGGGAGAGCGCCCGTGTCGACGCCATCTCAAATTCCGGAGCCTGGAGCGCCTACAGTGTAGTGCCTCAGGAGGGTGACGCCACCCTCATACTGCGCGACAACCGTAAGGGGAAGACCCTCGAGCTGCCTCGCGGCTACAATGTGGCCTTCACTGCCGATGGTCGCTGGGCTGTGGCTCAGATCAAGCCCTTCCATGCCGATACCCGAAAGGCTAAAATTGCCAAGAAGAAGGATTTCGACCTCCCGCAGGACTCTCTGGCCATCGTAGACCTCTCCACAATGAGAGTGGAGAAAATCCCCAATGTGATCGGCTATCGCCTGGCCGAGAAGGGTGGCACATTCCTGGCCTACCAGAGTTGCGACACCCTGCATATCAAACCCGCCGACCTCAAGGATAAGGAGGCCGGACGGCCGCTGATGATACGTTCGCTCACCTCGCCGGTGCAGAAGATGGTGAAATGGGTGAAAGATTACTCATTCTCGAAGGATGGCCGCACTCTGGCTCTGCATCTCAAGAAGGCCGCCAAGGATAGTCTGGCCACCGATGGTGTGGGTATCGTGAATCTCCCCGACACATCGCTCGTGCTGATAGACCGCGATAAGAAATTCTATACTCTCCCGGTATTCAACGAGGCAGGCACGGCTCTGGCCTACACAGCCGCCACCGACTCGATCGAGAGCGGCACCCGCCATGCGGTGCTTTACTATGCCGATCTGGCTGCCACTACCCCCGGCTCGCTGCCGCAGGTAGAGGAATATGATTACCTTTATTACACCGGCATTCCGATGAATCTCGCCCTGCCGCATGCCTCCGATCCCGAGACCCAGGCCCGGCTCGTGGAGCAGCGCAAGGAGATGATTCAGGCTCAACGTGGCAAGGAACTCCGGCTCAACCAGTACAGTCGTCCGCGCTTCTCGCGCAATGGCCGCTACCTGATAGCCGGTGTGGCTCCCGTGATTGCTCCCGATGATACCACACTCGTGGACTTCGAGAAGGCAGAGCTCGACATATGGCGATGGGACGCCCCCTATACCGTGCCCCAGGAGAAGGGTAATCTCGACCGTCTGCGCAAAGCCACCATGCCGGTGGTGATGGATCTGCAGAATGGCCGCAACTGCACACTGCTCACTCGCAATGAATTGGCCTCGGTAGAGCCTTCGTTTGAATGGGATGCAGAGTGGGTGCTGCTTCGCGACCCCTCCGAGCGTATAGTGGAGCGCCAGTGGAATTATCTCGCTCCCGAGGATCTGACGATGGTCAATGTGACCGATGGCCGCACGCTGTCGGTGGGTAAGGGGGAGCGTGAGAACTCCACTCTATCGCCCGACGGCCGATTCGTGGTGATCTATACCGACCGCAACTTCAGCGCCTACGACTCGAAGACCGGCCGCACCGTAAATCTCACCGAGAAGATACCCTATCCCATCTGGGATGAGGATGACGACCACCCGATGCCCAAGCAGCCCTACGGCATAGCCGGCTGGGGTGCCGACGGACGCCTGCTGGTCTACGACCGCTACGACATATGGAGTGTAGACCTCACCGGAGATTCCGAGCCGGTATGCCTCACAGCCGGCGATGGCCGCAAGCGCAATCTGCGCTATCGTTATCATCGCCTCAACAAGGAGCAGAAGGAGCTGAAGCAGGGTGAGACAATGGTGCTCGATCTCTTCGATTATGCCGACAAGCGCCGCGGTCTGGCCACCATGCAGTATGGTCGCACCGCAGCCCCCGCCATCAAGACGCTCGACAAATACTACATCTATAATATGGCCAAGGCCAAGGATGCCGATGTGTATGTATGGACTCAGGGCAACTTCGAGGTGATGCCCGACCTTCGCACCTCCAATTCCACCGATTTCGCCAAATCCACACAGCTCACCCACATCAATCCTCAGCTCTCTGAAATCTCATGGGGCACGGCTCAGCTCGTGGAGTGGTATGCCTATGATGGCAAGAAGAGCCAGGGTGTGCTTTATCTCCCTGAGGGATTCGATGAGTCGGCCACAGCGGCCTATCCTATGCTCTCGGTATTCTATGAGACCGGCTCCGAAGAGCTTTACTTCCCCTATCGCATGGAGCCCTCGTGGAGCTGGGTCAACTATCCCTTCTACGTGAGTCGCGGCTATGCCATCTTTGTGCCCGATATTCATTACACTTCCGGAGTGCCGGGCGAATGTGCCTACAATTACGTATGCTCCGGTGTGGAGGAAATCTGCCGCCGCTATCCGGCCATCGACAAGGCGCGTGTAGGTATCGACGGTCAGTCGTGGGGTGGTTATCAGACCGCTTTCCTGGTGACACGCACCAATATGTTTGCCTGCGCCGGCAGCGGCGCACCCGTAGCCAACATGACCTCCGCATTCGGCGGCATACGCTGGGGCTCGGGTGATTCCCGTCAGGGACAGTATGAGATGGGTCAGAGCCGTATAGGCCGCAACCTCTGGGATGCCAAGGATCTCTATCTGGCCAACTCACCGGTATTCAATGCCGACAAGGTGCAGACTCCGCTTCTGATCATGCACAACGATGCCGACGAGGCAGTGCCCTGGTATCAGGGTATCGAGATGTTTATGGCTCTACGCCGCTTGGAGAAACCGGTATGGATGCTCCAGTATAATGGAGAGTCACACAATATCAAAGCTCGCAAGAACCGCAAGGATATCACCAAGCGACTTCAGCAATTCTTCGACCATTACCTGAAGGGAGAGCCGATGCCCCGCTGGATGAAGGAGGGGATCTCCCCGCTGCGCAAAGGCCAGGACTACGGCTTTGACGAATAACCCGCATTCACCCCTCAACTAATCGAGGCTGTATCGTAAGAGTTGATTACGATACAGCCTCGCTTCTTGTATCAGAGTGACAGTGATATTTTCAGCCCACCGCATCTTGAGGATTGTTCCGATACACCCGATTTTCATTCTTTTCGTGATGGAATGAATTGTGCAGTCGCTCCGCGACTGTCGGACCGTGGAGGGTGCACTCTCCGTAGACATCTTCGACCGTTTGTATTTGCAATCCGGTCGTCGAAGACCGGGGTTATGCTTGTGAGTGGCGTTGTGAGGAATTTGTAGAAACTTCATTGCTTGGAGTGCGACTCTAAACGACGCGCTCCAATACTCATGGGTGATTTTCAATGGAGAAGAGGCTGTGTTCAAACGCAGCCTCTTTCTCAATTGATATACTGTACTATGGCACATCCGGTACAAATGGCACAATGGAATCGGTACAAATGGCACAATGGAATCGGTACAAATGGCACAATGGAATCGGTACAAATGGCACAATGGAGTAAACGTCCCATAAACCGCCTTGCCTGACAGGTAGGGCGGTGTTAATTTTGCGGAGTAATCAAAAACATGGATTA
>JAIDKG010000034.1 GCA_029051525.1 Muribaculaceae bacterium | reverse complement strand
CCTTGCAGCAAGTGACAAAATCCACTCCAAGGCTGCGACCCCTACGGCCCCGAAATTTTAAGGAACGCGCTCTAAGTAATTGAGTTTTTTCAGGGACGAGGGGAGTGATATCCCCTCGTCTCACCATCTCCCGCTGCGGAGCCATATCGACTCCGGAAGCAATAGGAGGATAAATAATAAAAAGCAAACAAAACCGACGTGTATATGGGAATCAATAAAACCGGAAAAATAATCGCGGGTGGAGCCTCGCTGCTGATGCTCCTTCTTTCGGGCTCCTGCTCGATGGTGACGGATGATCCCGTGGCCTGTCCGGCCCGGCTCAGCGTGAGGTTTGTGTATGACTACAACATCAAGTTTGCCGATGCCTTTCAGCATGAGGTGAAATCGGTCAATGTGTGGGCATTCGGCTCCGACGGCTCTCTGGCATGGAGCGGAAGTGCCTCCGGCGATGCTTTGGCTGAAAGTGATTTTAAAATCGACACTCCGCTCGATGAGGGGAGCTATGAGTTTGTGGCATGGTGCGGACTTGAGGGTAATGAAGATTTTGAACTCGCCACCTACACTCCCACTTCGCGTGAAGAACTTGAGATAACCCTGCGCACCCTTCCCGGTGATGTGAGCCGTAGTCATCTCGCCGGTCTTTATCACGGATATACCGGAGTGGTGGATTATGAAGTGGATCCCTATCGCCCCAGCTTCAAGACCGTCAGCATCCCCTTGATGAAGGACACCAAGGATATACGGGTGATGCTACAGCATCTCGACGGCAGCGAGATCGACAACCGCGACTTCACTTGCACCATAACCACCGCCGATGCCGGACTCGGATGGGACAACGCATTGCTCCCCTCGCCGATGGTGACCTATTCGCCATGGGAAGTGCGCTATGGAGTGACCACAGCTCCCGGCACGACCGAGCGCCCGGCCGAAGCCGACGGAAGCCGCACCATCACAACAGTGGCCTCGCTGCTCTTCGACATGTCGACCTCGCGTCTCTCCACCTCGCGCCCCGCCACACTGACCATCCACCGCAATTGGGATGACCGCGACATAATCCGCATCAACCTCATCGACTACCTTCTGCTCGTGAAAGGATATTACAGAGAGATGGGCGATCAGGAATATCTCGACCGGCAGGATGATTACTCGATTGTATTCTTCATCGACAAAAACTCCAACTGGAATGTGGCCGGAGGAATCTTCATCAACAACTGGGCTGTGGTGCCCTCGCAGGAGAATCCTCTCTGATCTCCGATACTTACACTCCCTTCTCAAACCGACAACCTGACATAAGATAAGAATGAAAACCACAACGATATCCCACCGCACCCTGAAGGCCTCGGTTATATGTACAGCCGTGTCGATGCTCGGTGGCTGCGGTCTGATCAACGAGCCTTGCCGCGAGTGTCCCGGCGGAGGGGCGGAAGAGGGTGTGGGGAGCATGCATCTCAGCTTCTCAGTGGCCTCCGATGCTATCCTCGGCGGCACCATGCGCAGCGACTCCCAAGGACATCCCGAGGAGGATCCCGATGTGACGCCCAACTACGATATGGAGCAGACCATTGTCACCTCCCAGCTCGGATTCTACATATTCGTAGGGGAGGGGCCTGACGCGAAGCTGCTTTATTATAACGACGACATCAATAATTCCACCGACCCCTACACCATGATCACCGGGGCCGACGGAAGCTACAGTGTGACCGTAACATTGCCCAACGAACTCCTCGAATCGCTCATAGGCCGACAGCTGACAGAAGAGAGCGACCAGACGGTGACATTCCGCATGGTGACACTTGCCAATGCCGCCATGGGATTTGACCGTGGCAATCCCTATAACCCTGCCAAGAATCCATTCTACGATACACGCTATCCCAATCATCCGCAGGGTATTCCTTCCAAGCCCGGGGTGACAACATGCCGCGAACTTGTGGAGGCCGCCGGAAAATTTGAATTCATGGCAAAGGAACTCTATGGCGGTTCCGACAGCAACTGGGGTGATGAGGCCTTCGGAGTATGGAAAGGTGCGATACCGATGTACGGCATCCTGACAGCCACTGTCAGCGACCGCCGGCTTGCCGAGAGCCGGCCGTACGACCGTGTGGATTTCGGTAATGTATGGCTGCTGAGGTCGGTTGCCAAAATCAGAGTGCACGATGCGATTAAGGAGAAGACAGGAGGTTTGCCCCGTCTGCATTCCGTAGAGCTGACATATAATACTCCCCTTGGCTGGATGCTTCCGGCCGATGCTATGGATTATGTCAACGGCACTCAGGTGCATAAGGCAAATCCTTGCGGACTTTCCTTCGGAGCCACCACATTCAATCTCCCGTTCATATCCTCTGCCGACAGGCGGATGATAGGGTATCTTCCCGAGCAGTCAATTCGTAAAGATGGTCCGGAACTTCTGATAAGGATACAGACTGAAGCATTCACTAATCAGGGAGATCTGTCGAGTCTGGATAGTTATACTCCGGCTGATATTCATGGCCAAGGAGTGGCGGAATTAAATAATAAGACGAAGGTATTCCGTGTGCCCATGACGGGTTTCAACGGTCAGCAGTTCACATGGGGTGATGATATTCTCCGCAACCACGTCTATGACCTTAATGTGGATTACGTAGATGGAATGGGAGTGACGCTTTCGGCTTCGGTCAACCCTTGGGAGCAGGAGCGGTTTGAACTCGATTTTCAGGAGAATCCTGTAGTGTCGCGCACAGTCAGCTGGGAGGCAGGTTCATATGCCTCGGTCAATCAGCAGGCCGGCGAGGTTTATCTGCGCCCATGGGACAGTGAGGAGAACCGGGTGGCCGCCAAATGTGACTTCTTTATCGAGGCACCGAAAGGGGCACGCTGGGAGGCTTATCTGATACCTGCGGGAGGTGCCACCGGCGCATTCATGTTTCGCACCGGCACCGACTCCAAGGGTGATATTCTTGAGGAGAGCGTGTCGGGCAATACCGGGTCGCCAGGCCATCTTGAGATAGTAAGCGTCGACCCCAATCCCTCGCAGACAAATTCAGCCATATTGCAGGTTGTGGTGGCTATGGATGGGGGCACACGCTTTATGGAGGCCCGTGTGGCCGGCGGCAATATAAAGAACTGGACAGTAATTCAGTCGAAACAATAATACGATACTCACATGAATTTCCGATATATCATAAAGATAGCTCTTGTCTGCCTGATGGTTCTGCTGCCGGCGGCATTGCTGACAGGTTGTGCCGATGAGCCGGGGTTGCAGATTCCGGAAGGGGAGGAGTGTGGCGCTGTGATACGCTTCTACAGCGCAGGTGCTGATAGCCGTGCCGTTGAGGATTCTGATTCAAAATTGAATGAAGACAGAATCGGTAATCTCTACGTGGCATTCTATCCATCGGGAGCTTATGAGGGAACCACCAAGGCTGTCCGTGTGGAGTGTTTCCGGAATCTGGATGCGTCGGGTAGCACCGAGCAGGTTGTGTCACTACGCACTAAAGATGTAGAGGCTCTCTTCGGCACCGCCGTTGCCGAAAAATCGGAATGTCAGCTCTATGTGATCGCTAATCTGACAGAGGATGAGATCAACAGGCTCGGCAACGAACCGACCATAGCGCAGATGAAGGCATTGGTCGTGGAGAGTGAGTTCGGAAGCCGACAGGTGCAGGAATCGTTTGTGATGACGGGCGATGCCACCGTGAACTGCAAGAGCGATGGCAAGGGTAATTTCAATGCTTCCGGCAGTGTGGCTCTTACGCGCCGGGCTGCAAAGATACAACTCAATATAAAGCTCCCCGAATATGTGGAGGGACTCGACGGAAGCCGCTGGCAACCACTATCATCGCCCGCCACAGGAGCCATGCGTGTGCTGCTCAACAACGGTGTGGCAAAATCGGCGGTTGTGCCCGATGGGAAGTCGCTTCCTGCGGCCGACGCCTACTTCAACATAACCACCCACGAGGCGACTTATGGATTTGAGGATAACCGGACAGGTAATCCCGATTATCCCAACCGCCAGCGGATACCCTTCTACACATATCCCAACCGGTGGGAGAACTCACCCAACGAGCGTCGCCGCACGTCGATGGTGCTGCTTGTGCCCTGGCATAACGTCACCACCGATGTATATCAGACATTCTATTACACGGTGCCCGTCACTCCGGCCGACATGCCCGAACTTGTGGCCAATCACAGTTATCAGATAGACCTGAATGTGGGTATGTTGGGTTCTACGGCTCCCGAGACACCGCTCGAAATCGAGGGTCAATACCGTGTGGCCGACTGGGCGCAGGAGCAGATAGATGTCGATATAAAAGACTACCGCTATCTGGTGGTGAGTCAGTCGCGATATGTGGTCGACAATACATCGACCGCCGCAATCACCTTCTACTCTTCACATCCGGTGGAGGTGCAGGATATATCATTGACCTATAACCGCTATGCATTCGTATCCTCGACCGGCACCCGCGCCGACCGAGGCAAGGTGGTCAGCTTCACAGTGAGCAAAGATCAGATAGAGGCTTCCAACACCGAAGCCGATAAGTTCTGCACATGGGATATCCGCTATTCCGAAGTGTCAAAGCTTTATACAGTGGCCGTGACCCATCCGCTAAAGATGTGGATACCGGTTGACTCAAGCGGGAAGGAGGTGTCGCTCACCGGCTACAGTAATGCCGACGAGAGCACCGTAGATGGAGTGAAGAACCGTATCGTGAAGTATCTCCCCACCAAAGAGGATGCCTATTCGCCATATACGATTGATGTTACGCTGTGTCACAGCGACAAGAGGTCGTTTGTCGGCTCGTTTACCATTGTGCAGAACCCCGGCATGTATGTCGAGGCGGTGCCTAATCCGGGGGGAGAGTATATGACCAACCGGTATGGGACTACTACCAATTATGGTTACTCCTTTGTGAATCCGACTATCGGTACAATTTCTTCCGGAGCGAATCGTGGTAAAAAATATTATACGAATGATAGTTCTCTTGGCAGTTTGTCTAAGATTACAAGCTCCGGCAATAACGGCAATCCGAATATGTATATCATCAATGTGACTACTTTGGATTCAGAATCGGAGTTTATTATCGGTGATCCGCGTGCTCTCTACATTAATAATCAGATGGATGGCACGGAGAGAACTTCTGATGATACTCAGGCAGCCGGCTCATGGTGTAATTCGGCACCGGCATTGTACTATAAGGCAGGTACATCCGGCGACCGGAAATTGCAGTTCTATTATCCTACGTCGGAGTTGGAGTCGAAAAAGAATATGATGGCGCCACGTTTCAGGGTGGCCTCTTCATATGCCGAGATGAGTGGAACGGTCAATAAGGAGGGGGCGCGAAAGAGATGTGCCACATATCAGGAACAGGGTTGCCCCGCAGGACGATGGAGAATCCCTACATATGCTGAATTGAAATTCATAGTATGGTTAGGTCAAACCGGTAAAATTCCCAGACTTTTCAATGATGGAGGCACATATTGGACGGCACAGGGGCTATATACCATAAAAGCAGATGGATCATTGGAGGCTTCTTCAAGCACATCTTCATTCGTGCGCCCCATCTACGACGAATGGTATTGGGAGAAGGAGGGGAAATATCTGCTTAAGCCCAACGCAGATGGCGGCTATGACTTCACATGGGGTGACATGCCGAAGGGTAACCCGCAGAATTGAACAGTTTTTACATTTTCTGAGTCATGATTAAGAGATTGTCGAGATATATGCTTCTTCCGGCGGCAATGCTGTCGCTGGCAGGGTGTGTGGCTGATGCTCCGCTCCCGGGAGGGGATTCACCCTCGGCCGGGGAGGGTGTGACGGTCAGCCTGAGGGTTCCCGAAATGTTGCAGCAGACTACCCGTGCTTTTGGCGACCGTCCGGCGGCCGGTCTTAAGCTTACGGTCCTGGAATTTGAGATGGGTAGCGACCCGACATCATCGTTCCTTACGAAGGTATATCAGGGGGAGGTGGAAGGAAGCACTAATGAGGACAACGCTACAGCCGTGGATTACCGCATACCCGGACTGCTCATCACCGAGAGCCCGCGAGTGCTTCACTTTGTGCTCGCTCCTGAATATATGGATGCGCGTTATGCCTCGGAAGCGGTAGTGATGACCGGACTCTCCGTGACCGATGCCAATCAGGCTTATTGGGGTAGGGTGGAGTTCCCGACAGGCTTCGGAAGCATCGATGAGAAGGGTAAGGCTTCGCTCAATGATGATGCGAAGAATCGGTTGGCGATGGTCGACATGCTCCGAAATTTCGCCAAGGTCACAGCAAGTGTGGCCGAGAGTGCGCAGAGCCGATTCGAGCTTACAGGATTTGAACTGGTGAATGTCCCCACGGCAGGCACCGTGGCTCCATATAATCTTACCGCCGGAAGTTTCCCTGAACTGGTGAATCCGCAGACAGGGAAGATGCGTCCATATGCCGAAGTCGGTGAGCAGGGTGAGGGTGCGACACCCTATGAAGGGGTGATGCCTCCGAATACCGGTTTCCGTAATCTTGACACCGATTTTGCTCCGGCTGCATATGGCGGGCGAGCGCAGTGGTCGACGTCGGCAGCCTACATGTATGAGCATCCTTTTGAGTCTACACGCCACACCTACGTCTTGCTGCGAGGCAACTACCGCGAATCCCCGACTTCCGCATGGCAGGAGAATCACTACTATAAGATTGACCTTGTATATAATAGCGAGGAGAGCGGCATGACCGAGTATTACAATCTTATCCGCAACTACGACTTCCATATCAATGTGAAGAGCGTCGTAGCACCCGGTGCCGCCACCCCCTCGGAGGCGATAGCCGGTGTGAGCTTTAATAATATCTCGGCCGATGTGGATGCCCGCGACATGCTCCAGATTTCCGACGGCAGCAATATCGTGGAGGTAAGCCATACGCACATAGTATTCACCAATGACACCCCGGTGGAGTTCCTGTACCGTTATTTCCCCGTAGGGGGGAAATCGTCGGAGGCGAGCAATGCCGAACTTCAGACACGTCAGCTTCAGTCGGGCGAAGTATTGGCCTCGGTCGGGGCGGCCGAGACATTCAAGGATGAATCCGATGTGATATGGGTGCGACAGTTATTGACTCCGCGTCAGATAGAGGAGGGAGCCACCCGCCAACAGAGTTTCTTTGTGGTGGATGCCAACGGATTGGGTCGCGAGATACGCATGGTGGCGCATGTGCCGTATGATTACTTCAATATCCAGGTATTCCCCGGGGCAGAAAATGACCGCCCCTCCGGCATTACCGGAGAGGGGACAGTGAGTCCGCTCTCCAAACAGGATTTTACAATCTACTTCGACCTGCCCGCCGGTATGCCGGAATCGATCTTCCCGCTGACGTTCACACTTGAGAGCAATCGCCAGAACATGGACAATAACCCGATAGGCACCCTCGTAGTGACATCCGGACCGACCGGATTCCCGAAGTCGGAGACCGATGCATATGAGGTGCCGCGCATCAAATATCAGAAGACCATAAGTTATGCAGAGTATTGCTACAAGACCGACAGCGACAACCGACTTGTGACCGATGTCAACGGCAATTATGTGGCCAACACGCAACACACCGTGCGCTGCCGACTGCGCACCATCAACGCCCTGACCGAATTGCCCGGCAGACCGCCCCGGACGCTCACGCAGGTACTCATCAGCAACCCCTATTTCAACTGCACTGACGGCACCGACAATTCAGCCTCCTGGCCCGGAGTCGCGACCTTCACCCGCACCCGCTGAATATATTTGGTCATTTTGGCTTAGAAGATAGCTTTTTCTTAGCGGGGGAACGGCTCCGGTGGGTTGTAAACCCACCGGGACTGATAAGTATCGAACAACTGTGTAATTGCAGTGATTTTCAATCAATGTTGCAGTATATCAATACACAAAAATAGGCACAGACAATAGATTTTCTTTTAGGTATTTTCGGTTGCTAAATCTTTAAAAAAGTCAGCCCAAAAAGGATTTTCTTTATCGAAGATTTCTTTTTCTTCCGCTGTTAGATTATGCGGGTAGTCTCTGGGTAAAAAGAGTATTTTCTTTTTATCGAAAGTGATTGCAAGAGGCCCTCTCTCTCTACCTTCGATAACCGCCCAAATGGTCTTATCAGAAGGGTGTTTTTTAAAAAAATTTAGTTTGTTTTTAGCCATATTGATTGATGTTTAAAACATCGGCCACGGAGAGATGTCGCAAAATGGTGACGCTGCGCGACATGGTTTCCGTGGCCGAGTTGATTTCTTTTCTGTGATAGCGTCACCAATCACTTGCGTGA
>JAIDKG010000033.1 GCA_029051525.1 Muribaculaceae bacterium | reverse complement strand
AAGTTAAACCTTATCACGCCGATGGTACTGCTAACGCGGGAGAGTAGGTAATCGCCCCCTTAAGAGAAAGCCGAGCTTTACAGCTCGGCTTTTTTCATTTCCACATATCCACCAGCTCCGCCTACTATCCGCACCCGCACGCACGGTTGCACCCGCACCAAATTATTCATTCGATGCCGGAAGCCCGGAGATGGTCGCACCCGCACGTACGGTCGCGGCCTGCCGCGACCACCTCCAAATCACTCATTCGATCCGGATGCGAGTGCTTAGACCTGGTCGCGGCAGGCCGCGACCGTACGTGCGCGACCGCCGCAATTCATTTATTCGATTCGGATGCCGGATGCCGGGAGCTGGTCGCGGCCGTATGTGCGGGCTATTGCATGTGGCAGCGGTATGTGGCGGCCGGTATGTGCGGTTTATCGGTTTTCGTTTTGAGGGGTGGGGATTTTTTGTTACTTTTGTGGGTGAGTGTATTTTTAATGGTTTTGACTATGGAGAATCCTTTGTTTTCGATTATTACTATTACTTTTAATGCGGCGGCGGAGCTGCAACCTACTATGGAGTCGGTCGCAGGGCAGACTTGTCGCGATTTTGAGCATATTCTGGTGGATGGGGCTTCGCGTGATAATACGGTGGCGTTGGCCCGTGAACTCGGCGGGGATAATCTCCGCATTATCTCGGAGCGGGATAAGGGTTTGTATGATGCTATGAATAAGGGTATGCGTATGGCGCGTGGCAAGTATCTGATTTTCCTCAATGCAGGTGATTCTTTCTCGGCACATGATACTCTTGAGCATTATGCGTGTGCAGCACGCGAGTATGACGCCGATATCATCTATGGTGATACTCTGATTGTGGATGAGCATCGGCAGGTGATTCGCCGGCGCCATCTCTCGGCACCGGAGGTGCTGACTTTTGAGAGTTTCTCGGAGGGTATGTTGATCTGTCACCAGGCCTTTGTGGTGAAGAAGTCGATTGCTCCGGAGTACGATCTTAAGTATCGTTTTTCGGCTGATTATGACTGGACGGTGCGTTGCATACGCAACACCACCCCTGAGAAATGCCACAATCTCCATGAGGTGACCATCCATTATCTCGATGCCGGAATGACAGAAAAGAATAAAGTCGCCTCGCTGCGTGAGCGTTTTGAGGTGATGAGCAATCATTATGGCCGTGGCAAGGCTGTGGCTCGACACCTCTCCTTTATCCCCCGTGCGATAGCACGTAAAATCAAATCCTGATGATGCTAAAGGCCACAGTCATATTATTCTGCTACAATCAGGAGGCCACGGTGGGGCGTGCGATTGAGAGTGTGTTGCGTCAGCGGTGCGATTATCCCTATGAGATTCTGGTGGCCGACGATGGTTCACCGGATGGCACTCGCCGCGTGTGCGAGGAATATGCCTCGAAATATCCCGACTTGATCCGTATGCTCCCTGCGGCGCCCAACAAAGGTCTGGTCGACAATTACTACGATGCCGTAGCAGCCTCCCGAGGTGAATATGTGGCCGATTGCGCCGGTGATGATGAATGGGGCGCACCCGACCGTCTGCAGCGCTGTATAGAGCTTCTTGACAGGCATAAGGATATCTCGGTGGTATATACCGATACCGTGACTGTCAATGAGGCGCAGAATGGAGCCGCAGCCAGTCAGGCATCCACGCGTAGCAGCGGTGGCGCTGAAGGGCCCACGCGTCGTAGCGGACGCGAGATCCTGCTCAGTGTGCTGAATCATGTGAACAGTATTCCCTATGTATTATCATCCGCCCTTTACAGGCGAGAGCCTGTGGCGCGGGCGCTTAGCGAGAGTCCCCGGCTCCTCCGATGTCCCGACGGAGGTGTGGAAGATGTGCCACTCATAGCCTTTTTGGGGAGTGTGGGTGATGCGATGCATCTCCCTATTGAGGGCTACAGATACTATATCTCCGGAGAATCGGTTTCCAATAATCTAAGTGATGAGAAGGATTATTGGTTTACGGCAAGGGTGAGCAGCATGACACTCCGCCTTGGCCGCCTATACCGACTCACCTTCCACCAGCAGCGCGATCATTTCCGCGCCAAATTCAACTACATGGCCGCTATGGCCCGTCGCAGCGGCAACCGGGCATTGCTGTGCGACCTGCGCAAGCGGCGCCGCGAGTGGGGGCACCCCCTGCCGCTCAAGGCCCGACTCAATCTTCTGCTGCTCCGCCTCGGCTACCGAGGGGTGTGAGCGCAGTGCTGAGACAGGCACTTACAGCGGGTTATTTATATCACTTATAAATAGTATTTGTATTTGGTACAAATTATAACAAAAAAGGTCGGAAAATTTGGCTTTGACGGCAGGAAGAGATAATTTTGTATTGAAAACCGCAGGAAGCCCCGTCCCCGATAAGGGAGCGAGGGATAATGCGACTCCAACCGAATATAAATAATAACTATAAAAGATTACAACTATGGCTTATGTAATTGGCGAAAACTGTGTTGCTTGCGGCACTTGCCAGACTGTTTGCCCCGTTGAGGCTATCTCCGAGGGTGCAATCTACAAGATCGATCCCGACACTTGCATCAGCTGCGGCAGCTGCGCATCTGTTTGCCCCAGCGACGCTATCTCCGA
This sequence comes from Muribaculaceae bacterium, assembly GCA_029051525.1. Lineage (GTDB taxonomy): Bacteria > Bacteroidota > Bacteroidia > Bacteroidales > Muribaculaceae > Lepagella. Next base: position 12,568 of record JAIDKG010000033.1, on the reverse strand, counting down.
GGAGTAATCTCTACGGATAGTCGAAAATCAAAAAATAAGATGAATTTTCCGTCATACGGGGAATTCATCTTGTTTTTTTTGTTTATATTTGTAGATTATTTCCCGCCTCCTCAGTAAGGGTGCCATCATGGCGCAGAATCCTAACTTTTTACATAGGTATAGATCATGGAAAGACTGAAAGTCAAAATCATAAATAAAAGTCATCATCCTCTTCCCGAATACGGCACCTCCGAGGCCGCCGGCATGGATGTGCGAGCATATCTCCCCGAGGGGAGCATCATCCTGCGTCCGGGTCAGAGAGCACTGATCCCCACCGGCCTCTATATGCAGCTCCCCGAGGGCTACGAGTGCCAGATCCGTCCGCGCTCCGGCCTGTCGCTCAAGCATGGTCTCACCGTGCTCAATTCCCCCGGCACCATCGATGCCGACTATCGCGGCGAAATCGGTGTGATACTCATCAACCTCGGTGAGTATGACTATGAAGTGAAAGATGGCGAGCGCATCTGCCAGATGGTAATCAAAGAATACACCAAAGTTGAGTGGGAACTCACCGACCGTCTCGACCGCACCCGGCGCGATGATGGCGGATTCGGCCACACCGGCACCAACTGACCCAAAAACCCAACCCACTCCCTCAATCCCTACAGATGAAGATATCCTGTAAATCCATGCGCCTTCTCCCTGCCTTGCTGATGCTCATGCTGCTCGGCGCCGGCGCAGCCATAGCCTCACGCAATGCCTCGACCCGACAGGACGAGGCTCGCCGCAGCGCCGCGCGCCACTACTACCTCACAGCCGCGCAATACAGCGCCAGCGGGCTAAATGCCGAGGCCGGCGAACTATATAAAAAAGCCTATCAACTCGACTCCACCTATGCCGAGGCCGCACTCCAATATGGTGTGCGTCGATGGGGTATGCCCTCCGACACTCTCTCCACCCCCCGCGAGAAGGCCGAATCGAAGCGCATAGCCAAGAAATTCCTCGCAGCTTATCCCGGCGACTTCTTCCCCAACATCTTCCTCTCCAACATCATGGAGAATAACGGGGAATATGCCGAATCGGTGGCTGTGCTCGAAGGGATACAGCGCCATGACCCCGGCAATACCGATGTGCTGATGCACCTCTCCCAGTTATATCTCGACACCCGCGAATTTGACAAAGCACTCGATGCCATCAATGCCTACGAGCGCATAGAGGGTGAAGGTATCGAGCTCCTCATCCGCAAGGCCGGCATGTTGCTCGCCATGGGCGACACCGCCGCCGCACTGCGCGAGACCGACCGCATGATAACCAAATATCCCGCCAACACCCAATACCCCCTCTTCAAAGGGCAGCTCTTCAGCTACATCAACCAGCCCGACTCAGCCCTCAAAACGCTCAAATATGTAGAATCGCTCGAAAAACCCGGTTTTGGCGGTCCGGTAAAGCTCCAGCTCGCCAACTACTACAGAATGCAGGGCGACAGTGTGGCCTACGACAACAAGATGTATGAGGCTCTCCTCACCGAAGATATCGACTTCGAGAGCAAAAACGAAATAATGGCCTACTACCTCCAGGGCCTTTTCAGCGAAGTCTCCGACCGCAGCCGCGCCGACAAGCTCTTCGACGCCCTGCGCGAACAATATCCCCACGAGCCCGACCTTCTGGCCCTCTCAGCGCGCTACAATGCCGCCAAGACTGACTTCGCCAAGGCCCTCGACGATGTGGGCTATGCCCTCGACATGGACCACACCAACCCCGACTACTGGGAGCAGGCCATGGTCTACTCCTTCATGCTCGACGACGGCGAAAAGGTGGATTCACTCTACAATCGTGCACGCGCCATCCTCCCCAAGATGCCCATCCGCCTCTACAGCCTCGCCGGTACCAATGCCTCCGTCATGGAAGACTACGACCGGGCACTCTCCATCTACGAGATAGCCCTCGCCGAGAACTTCCCCGGTCAGGATATGGAGAAACCTGCCGACATGCAGATGCTCGGCAAATTCCTCACCTATGACAACATCACCGACCTCATCGCTCTCTACACCGAGATCGGCGATGCATACTACAAGAAAGATGACCGCCTCCACGCCTTCATCAACTACGACAACGCCCTCTCGCTCGACCCCGACAATGCCCTTACCCTCAACAACTACGCCTACTTCCTCGTAGAGGCCAACACCCCGGCCACCGATGAAGAGCTCCGGAAGGCCGACGACATGTCGCTGCGAGCCATCACGCAGAGTCCCGAAAATCCCGTATACCTCGACACCCGCGCCTGGGTGCTCTTCCGCAAGAAAGACTTCACCCAGGCCCGCGAAATCGAAGAGCGTGCTATCTCACTCCTCGCCGAAGATGCCGAACCCGACGAACGCGGCGAATACCTCCACCATCTCGGCGACATCCTCTTCATGCTCGAGCTCCCCGACGAGGCTGTGCAGAAATGGCAGGAGGCTCTGAAATGCACCCCCGACGACGCCCTGCTCAAAAAGAAAGTGACCCACCGCACATTCTATTACGAATAATCCGGACCGGTCGGACCAATCGGACCGATCGGACCAGTCAGACAGGTCAGACCGGTCAGACAGGTCGGACTGGTCAGACAGGTCAGACAGGTCAGACAGGTCAGACAGGTCAGACAGGTCCGACTAGTCCGACCGGTCCGACCAAGCCCCCCGGCCCCCATTGAAAATTCGTGACCCATAAATCATATGAACCGACTTACATCCCGCCTCCTCTCCCTCCTGATACTTTTCATTCTTCCCGCCTCCATCCTCCCCCTCCGGGCGCAGGACGAACTCACCTCCAAAGAGGAGAAAAAGGTAATCGAAGAGATTGCCAATACATATTCCGACTGGGGAAAAGCCGCATGGAGCGGCCGCTTAAGCGCCGACATCCTCCCGGTGTCGGTGACTATGAAGGTCTACATGGAGAAGGGGAAACTTACACTGATCTCCCTGCGTGCGCCGCTATTCGGCGAGGTGGGACGCATTGAAATCGACAACGACAGTGTGCTCGTGGTCAACAAAATGAAACGCCGCTACTACTCCCGCTCCATCGAGCATGTGGCCGAAAAGGCTCCCGACTTCGCCGCCGACATGCAGGCCCTGCTGTTGGGCCGCATGTTTGTGATAGGGGAGGGGCAGCTCAGAAAGAAGTCGGCCGATTCGGTCGATGTATTCCCCACCGCCGATGAGGGCTGCTACATGGTGGTGCCCATCGTGCCCGACTATCTCCCGCAGTTGGTCTACGGCTTTGCCACCGATCCCGACTACCGCATGGCTACCTTCGCATCGGCCTATGGCCGTATGCCCGTGGCCGAAGAGACCCCCGACAATCCCGACCCCGGCTTCAGCTACGAACCCAAAGTCCAGCTCCAGGCCCAGATCACCTACCGCGACAACGACAAGGGTGCCGTGGCCCACATTGAGGCCGGCTACTCCGGTCATAACTACACCGCCACCCTCACCACCGACCCCATAGAATGGGGGGCAGCCGGTTTCGACCGTATCAGTGTGGAGGGCTACACGCGTGTAGCCTTCAAGGAGGTGATCCGGTTCTGATCATCTCCTCTCATCTCTCTCCACCCTCTCATTCCTCCCCATTCCTCCCCATTCCTCCTGCCTCTGAAAGATTTTCCCCTTATCATATCGCTTAAAGAATGCGTAAGACTGATCTGCTCCTACATATATCCCACCGAGTGATAGCCCTCCTGACAGCCCTGCTGCTGGTGGGCTCGCCCGTGGCATCTCCCGTGATCCACGCCGCCCCGCAGACCCGCTCCCCAAAGAGGAGTACCTCCAAGAGCAATAGCAAGAAGTCGGACGGCAAATCATCATCCACCCGGAAATCAGCCGGGAAATCCACAGGCAAGTCCACAGGCAAATCCACAGGCAAGAACAGCGGCAAAACCGGCTCCAAAAGCAAACAGAGCAAACCGGCCTCCAAAGCCGAACTCCAGCGCGCCCAGGAGACAGCCCAGCAGGAGGTAAAACGCACCCAGGAGGAGCTCCGGCAGACCGAAGCCTCCATCAAACAGGGACTCTCCGAACTCTCCCGCCTCGAAAGCGGCATAGCCGCCTCCCGCAAAGAGACCGAAGCCCTCGGCAACGAGGTGAAAAAACTGTCAGGCCGTATCTCCGGTCTGCAGAGCAGCATCGCTACCCATAACGCCGAACTCGAAAAGCTCCGTGGCGAATACCTCAAAGCAGTCAAGAAGATGCGCGCCACCAAAAAGAGCAACTCCACCATCTCCTATCTCTTCGGTGCCAAAGACCTCGCCCAGGCCGAGCGCCGCATGCGCTACCTCAAGGAATTTTCAGAATGGAAAGATAGCCGCACCCGCGACATTGATGCCAAAATGGCACAGCTCAAGAAGGAGAATGCCGCTCTCGAACGTGCCAAATCAGACAAGGATGTAATGCTCGGCCGCGAACTCAAAGCCCAGCAGAAACTCACTCAGCAGAAACAGCAGCAGGATGCTGTGGTGGCTACCCTGCGCAGCAACCAGTCGGCTCTCCAATCGCATCTGGCCAAAAAACAGGCCGAGGTCAACCAGCTCCGCAATCAGGTGGCCGCCCTCATCGCCGAGGAGCAGCGTAAGGCGGAAGAGGCCCGCCGTGCCGAAGAGCGTCGCATAGCCGAAGAGCAACGTAAGGCCGAAGCCGCACGCCGTGCCGAAGAGGAGCGCCGTGAGAAGGAGCGTCAGGCCGAGATAGAGCGTCGCGAGAAGGAGGAGATGGCTAAGGCCGAACGCGAAGCCGAACGTGAGGCCGCCCGCCGCCTCGCCGCCCAGGAAGAGGCCGCCCGCAAGGCCGAAGAGGAGGCCCGCAAGGCCCAGGCCCGCAAAGATAAAGAGGCCGCCAAAGCCGCTCAGCGCAAAGCCGAACAGGAACGCAAAAAAGCCGAACAGGCCCGCAAAGATAAGGAGAAAGCTGAAAAAGCACGCAAAGAGGCCGAGCAGCGCGAAGCCCGCCAGCGCGAAGAGCAGCGCAAAAAGGCCGAGAAGGAGAGAAAGGCAAAAGAGCGTAAATCCACCAAATCCTCCTCAGCCGCCAAGAGCGATGCCTCATCCAAGGAGAATGCATCGAAAGACTATGCCAGCGCCCGCCAGCGCCGTCCTCGTGGCGAAGCTGCCGCCTCGGCCGCTGCCTCGGCCGCTGTGGCCACCGGTGCCGACTTCGCCTCGCAGCGCGGCGCATTGCCGCGTCCGGTGAGCGGTGCATTCCGCATCACCAGCCAGTTCGGCCGCCACGCATTGCCAGATCTGCCGGATGTGATGTACGACAACCCCGGTATCGACGCCGAAGTCTCGACCGGTGCCTCAGCCCAGGCCGTATATGCCGGCACCGTGTCGGGGGTATACATGATACCCGGTTTCTCAACAGTGGTCATCGTCAACCATGGCGAATACTACACCGTATATGGAAATCTCGGTTCGGCGGCCGTCAAAGTCGGCGACCGTGTGAAGCAGGGGCAGACAGTGGGGAAAGTCACCACCGACCCCGACAACCCCGGCCATAGCGAGATCCACTTCGAGGTGTGGAAGGGTAAAGAGAAACAGAATCCCGCAGCATGGATACGTTGATCACCTCCGCCGCATCGCAGGGTGCATCACCATTCACCCTGCGCCGCTACACTCCGGCCGACCTCCCCGATTGGGAGCGGCTGGTGGAGAGCTCGCGCAATGCCACATTCCTCTTCCACCGCCCCTACATGGAGTATCACTCCGACCGGTTTGCCGACCACTCCCTTATAGCCTGCAAATCAGGGCGCCCCATCGCTCTGCTCCCCGCCGACCTCACTGCCGATGAGGAGGGGCGGGGTGTGCTCCGCTCTCATGGCGGACTCACCTACGGCGGCTGGATCCTCCCCGCGCGACATCTCGATGCCACCGACATGCTCCATCTCTTCGACCAATTACGCAGCTACTGCCGCGCCGAAGGGATAGGCAGCCTGCACTACAAACCCCTCCCGTACATCTACCACCGCATGCCCTCGCAGGATGATCTCTATGCACTCTTCCGCCAGGGGGCACGCCTTGCCGAGGCCAACATCTCCTGCTGCATCGACCTCAGCCGGCATCCCGGACTCAACAACCAGCAGAAACGCAATCTCAAACGTGCCATCCTCTCCGGCCCCGAAATAAGTGAAGTTACCGATCCCGCCGGCACCTGCAGCTTCCACCATCTCCTCACCGACTGCCTTGCCGAGCGCCACGATGCCGCGCCGGTGCACAGCGCCGCCGAACTCTCCCTGCTCCGCGAGCGATTCCCCGACCGGATCCGCATCTTCACCGTGGCCGATGCCTGCGGCGTGCAAGGGGGTGTATGCATCTACGATACCGGTCAGGTGGCACATGCCCAGTACATCTGTTCCACCCCCGCCGGGCGCAGCCAAGGGCTCCTCACCCACCTCTTCACCCATCTCACAGATACCTTCTCCCACTGCCGCTACTTCGACTTCGGCACATCCAATGAAGACCACGGCCAGATTCTCAACCAGGGTCTCTACCGCCAGAAATCATCGCTCGGCGGCAGCGGAGTAATCTATCAGCGCTATATAATCGACTACGACTGATATCTCTCCGCGGCCGCTTCTCTCACCGCTATAGCCTCCCACCCTCCCTCTCTCTCTCCTCCCTTCCTCAATCTGCAATATAACCCATCCTCACCATGTCGCGACCTACCCACATAGATCCTCACCCCCCGATTTCCGCCGACGGAGCCGGGCTCACTGTCGTGATTCCCGTCTACCAGCGGGTAGATCAGGTAGGAGAGACCTTAGACTCGCTCGCCGCGCAGACCGTGCGTCCCGGTGAGGTAATACTCGTAGACAACGGCTCCACCGACGGCACCCTCCCCCTGCTTCAACGCCGGGCCGAAGAGATGCGTCGGGCCGGCTGGAAGGTGCGAGTGCTCACCGAGTTGCGCAGCGGAGCCGCAGCAGCCCGCCAATGCGGCTTAGAGGCCGTGGAGAGCCCATACGTGATGTTTTTCGATTCCGACGATATCATGCCCCCCACCCATATCGCTTCGGCCCTGCGCGACATCGCCACCCATCCCGACTGCGACCTCTGGGCTTGGGGTATAGGCTACGAATCGGCAGGGCGACATCTCGGTTCACGCCGCGTGCGCCCCGCCCATCTATTGGAGAATCATATGGTGCAGGGACTACTCTGCACCGCCGCCTATGTGGTGCGCACCGCCACCATCCGCCGGGCCGGCGGATGGAATCCGAATATCGGCGGTTGGGATGACTGGGAATTAGGTCTGCGTCTGCTGCTCAGCGGAGCCCGCGTGACTGTCGACCCCGCCCCGCGCCTCTGGGTGAGGGTGCAGGAGAGTTCGATATCCGGACTCGGATACCTGCATCGCGCAGGCGACTGGGAACGTACGCTCACCGCCGTAGAACAGACCGCCTCCGCCGATACCGATCCCCGGCGCCGCCTCCGGCTGCTTCGCCTCGTGGCCTACCGCCGTGTCAACCTCGCCGCCCACTACACTCTCGAAGGGCACCCCGACCTCGGCCGTGCGCTCCTCGGCCTCGCCCTCTCCTCCCCGGCGCTCCGGCGCCGACACCGACTGCTGCTCCGCATGGCCTACCTCCATACATCCCGCGGCCTGCCCTGGGCCGGCGGTATATACCCCAATCTGCTGTAACTTAGCCGCTACTTATAGCCGCTACTTATAATAAAGAAGGCAGCCCCGCCATCACGGTGGGGCTGCCCCATTTGCAATATATCTATTCGTCTATAGTGGAAACGAGAAATAGATCTTGCAGTGTCGATTAAGACACCTTGATATGGTTTTGAAATGGATTTCAGTTGAGTCCCCCTGCATTATTTTGAGGGGAGGGGGCTGTATCAGTGAGCCATCATCTTCTGAGCCTTGCCTGCGGCCACGCGGATATAGATACCCTTGGCCGGAGCCTCCTCCAGACGATTGCCCTGCAGGTCGAAATACACGGCCTCGGCGCCATCCACATAGTTCAGCTCCACACCGGTAGTGATATCCACCTTCTTGCCGGTATAGCCATTGTCGTCGTAGATGCCATTGTTTTCATATACCAGGTCGCCGGTCTGACCGTTCTGGTTGAAAATCACCATCGGCTGCACAAGCGGCTTCTCCGGAGTGAAAGAATAGCGCCACATGCTCTTACCCTCCACTGTTACCTGAGTCATCGGCGAGCCGGGCCATGCACCGGCATACTTCTTGTCGCCATCCCCTTGATCCCAGATATATACATTGGGAGTCGAGAATCGGGTGCCTGTATAGTACACATTATATGTATCGTCGGTCGGAGTAGTGATCGGGTCGTCATCATCGCCGGGACCCGGCACCGGATCGGGATCGGGCACCGGATCGGGATCGGGAACCGGATCGGGGAGGGGGTCGATGTTGGAGAGGTCGCGGATTTTAGCGATATCGGCCATGGCATAAGTGATCACATCGAGGTCATCCTTCTCGCCTGTGGTCGATTTATCAGCACCGTAGCACTCGAAAACATTGTCGATTATAGACGGATCGAAGGGGCAGCAGTCGATTGCCGACTCACCGCGGGTGCCGATCACACGGCAGCCGATACCGTTGGCCTCCAGCCACTCGCGGGTGATGCCGAGAGCCTTGAAGGGGATTTTGATCTCATAGAATGTATCGTAGGCAGTGTCGTGCGGTTTCAGACCGGCCACATCATTATTGATGATGTTGTCGTAGCAGTCGATGTCGAAGATATTCTCGATCACCGAGGGGTCGGAGATCAGAGTCTGGTTTGCATCATAATCGGCGGTAGTCTTCTGGCGCCAGTACTCGGCGGGAAGGAAACCGTCGCCGCGCTGATAGCTCACACCGTTGGCCGCGAAGAGGTGGCAGCCTGAGCCATAGTTGGTATCACCCTTGGCATTGACCGGAGTGAAGATGGCGGGATCGCCCTGTCCCGGTTTGCCCGACATGAAGAGCATATGGTCCACATGGCAGGAAGCGGGATCGAAAGTTGTGCCCATACCGGCCTTCTTCACCCATACGCAGTCTCCGCTGTCGAGCAGACCTGTCATACCCTGCTTGGAGGGATCCACACTCAGAGCTACGATCAGGGGGATATCGCCCGGTTTGCCATAGTCGGTCAGCGGACCGTCGCCCGGACGAGCCCACACGTCGCCCGTGTTGCACATCTGCCATGCCACATAGAGATTGTCATCATCCCATGCGGCATAGATGGCATAGATGTCGAGCACATTGTTTTCGTGAGTACCCTTGAAGGCGGTGGCCATGTTGTTGGCGCCATTGCGGGCGATCATCATATCTTCCGACCAGTCGGCGAAACTGCCATCGATAGTGATAGTGGCGGCTTTACCCACACCATTGCCGGGATTTGTTGCGAAATAGGCGCGCGATTCCTGTTTTGCCTCAGCCGCCGAAGCCAGCAGAGCAGTCATTGCGCATCCACCGATGAGGATGGATCTGAGTTTCATAATGTAAGATTTTAATAAGTTAAGTCATTCCTGTCCGGGAGGTCGACAGGCACAGCCGCAGGCCATGCTTACCGCTCCCGTAAGGGTGAAAAAAGTAATAGAGTTAGTATGCTCCTATGTGGCAATCATCTCTTTACAGGGGCATTGCCACATAAGATAGTGCAAAATTAGGAAAAATTGTGATATGCCGGGCATATTTGTGGAAAAAATTGACGTCCGGGTATCATCAACGATATCCGGACGCCGTGAATAATGGAAAAAATTCTCGAATTACTTCTTTCTGCGGCGCACCGACTTGGTGGCCGACGAATTGGAAGACGAGGAAGAGGATGACTTTACACTCTTCGGCTTCTTCGTGGAGCGCTTCTTCTTGGTGGAGGTGCGCTTCGACGCCGAGCTCTTGGTCTCGGAGCGTTTTTCGGCTATTGTGGTCTCATCGACCACATTAAGGGCGGTGGAATCACCCGATTCGATAGCCTTCTGCAGCGCCTCCTTGCGTTCTTGCTCAGCCAGATATTCCTCACGGGTGGGCACCCAGAGGTGCTTGCCGTAGTCGCGCAGGCGGGAATCGATACTGTCCTGAGCGCGCTTGAGGTCATCCTCATCAGGATATAGCTGGGTCATCGAGAGATTGCGCAGATTGCGTGTCTTGTATATATCGCCGTCGTACATGCCGAGATTGAAATAATCATCGAGCGAATACTGCGGCAGATTATTGTCGTCGGTCAGGAAGATATACTGGCTTGCCAGATAGGGGCGCAGGGCATCGAATTTCACCCAGAACATCGGGTAGCGCGTGTCGCCGCCGAAGTCGGTCGAGCGGTTGAGCACCGGGCAGATGGCCTCCACGCGAGTCTTCATCTGATTCGACCGGCGGTCAAACTCCCACTTCTCCAGGATGTAATAATTGAGCACCTGGCCGGTGGGCACATCCGCCTCCTCGATCACATACTTCTGGTTCTTGCCCGAACCCTCCTGACGGTAATATATGCCGAAACGGTCGAGCATCTCCGCTACATTCACCTTATACTGATCGGTGAATACCTCGCGGCCGTCGAGATATTCATAGGCAGGCACACGCCCCTGCACCACCTGCGACAGAATGATGCGGAAGAGGTTCTCCTGCCCGTCGACCACATCCTCCGGGAAATAGAGAGGGGTGTTGGCATCCTTGGTCAGGTCGATCTGGCGGTAGATCTGCCGCATATACTCCAGGTCGGCGTCGTGGGGCTCTTTGGCCTCATAGAAACCCTGCATCCGCTCCGTGATCTTAGGTCCGGCGGCGGCTTCATTGTTCTTCTTGTCACGCTCGCTGCGCTTGCGCACACCACTTGCTGACTCCACCTGTGCGAATCCGGCCAGGGCCAGACCCGAGATGGCGAGCAGAGGCAATATGTGTCGGTATATCTTCATGTGTCGTGATAGTTTGCTGAGGGGGCTGCCTGTTTTAATTGAGAGCCACCTCCATGGGAGAGATGTCGCGGGTTATGCCGTCGGGTCCTTTCGCCTTGATATTGGAGATGAAGAATGACTTTCCGGCCTTCATTCGCTTGAATTGTTCCTTCTGTCGGTCGGAGAATGAAGCACCGTTGCTCACCTCCGGTATGGCATTGCCCATCGAGTCGTAGAATATGGTCGAGAAGCTCACCACGGTATAGCTCACATTGAGTATGCCGTCGTCCACGGCTGCGCCGAGTCCGGTGGCGGCCATGAGCTGGGCTTTGCTGATGCGTTTGGGCGTGCCCTTGTACTGCACCGGATTTCCGCCGGCATCCTTCAGGGCGATGAATGCCGTGGGGTCGGGGAGTTTGCGCACGCGGAATGTCATTGCCCCCACATTCTGTCGGCGGCCATCCATCTCGGCAGTCACCGAGATCTGCACCTCGGTGCCTACCTTCGATACCTTGGCCACCCAGGAATCGCCCGAACGTGTCAGACTCCCCTCCGAGATCGAGGCGGCGATACCGTTCATCGGCACTCCCGGCACCGAGATCGATATCGGGTTGTCGATACCGGCATAGAGCACATTCATCATCGTGGGCGAGATGGTGGCCATCGGTTCGATCACGGTGTAGGATGACTTGAAGGGCCGGCGGTCGGTAGTGCCGTCGCCACGCATCACCTCGATATACCCTGCAAACTCATGAGTGCCCGTATTATTGGCCGTAAACTCATAGAGTCCGTGGGGAGAGGAGAGTTTTGCGCCATTCACATAGATTGCAGGGCGCTGTGTGGTGTCGATTGCCGCGAGCACGATATTGGCCGAATAGCGGCCACCGCGCATCACGGTGCTGGCCGTGGGTATCACGTAGGCATTGAGCTCGTTGACGCGGATATCACCTATATCCACATTGGTGATCAGTCCCGTCATGGCCTCCGACTCCGCCTGGCGGATATCGTTCTGCAGCTTGGTGAGCAGCGTCACGGCCGCGATGGCGGGCATATTCTCAAACATCTTCTGTTCCCAGGGTGTCTGTCCCACCGTGCCGGGTGTATTGCCGGTGCGGGTGGTGAGCATCTCCTTCACGGCCATCCGTTTGGCTGAGTCGCTGATGAGAGTGGTCACATAGTCGCGATAGCTTTCGAGCGATTCGCGCAGTTTGCGGCCGCGCATCGAGGCGGGGTTGAGCATGGTCACCGAGGCGGCCTCGAGGTCGTCGAGGTTGGTGAGGTTGGTGTAATCCGCTCCCGGTCCGTCGGCCTTCTCCGCGATACGCACTTTAAGCGAATCAATCGAAAGTATAAGGGCCGACGAGCGCTTGTGCAGTTCCTCACCCTTCTTGTACCAGGGACCTACCTTTGTGGGATTCTTCTCATAGAGCTCGCCCAGATAGGAGAATTGCACCTCATTGCGCGAGGCCATATTTAGATTGGTGCGGTGAAGGCCCTCCTGCACCTGGCTGAACCCGTTGAGCACATCGCTCGACACATTCAGCGCAAGCATCGCCGTCAGCACGATATACATCAGATTGATCATGCGCTGACGGGGCGACATACGGGCCACGTTGTTACCACCTGCCATGTTCTGTTAAGTAATAAGAGTAAGTAATAAGTAATGGGGAGAGAGAGAGAGTCGGGGAGGGGGATTGGCACCGGGAGCCTGTGCGGCTATCGGAG
>JAIDKG010000032.1 GCA_029051525.1 Muribaculaceae bacterium | reverse complement strand
TCCTTGCAGCAAGTGACAAAATCCACTCCAAGGCTGCGACCCCTACGGCCCCGAAATTTTAAGGAACGCGCTCTAAACAAGACAATTCATACAAATCAAGATAATAATGTTACGGACAATACTTTCAATCACCGGTAAGCCCGGACTCTTCCGCCTCATTTCACAGGGTGGCCGCATGCTGCTCGTGGAGGATATCGTATCAAAGAAGCGCATGCCTGTGCATTCGCGCGACAAAGTGGTATCGCTTGGCGATATCGCAATGTACACCGAGGGTGAAGACAAACCTCTCGGCGAGATCCTCGATCTGGTATATGCAAATATGAATGGTGCCAAGATCGATGTGAAGGCTATGGACAATGATGGCCTGCGTGAGAAATTCGGTGAAATTCTTCCCGACTTCGATCGCGAGCGTGTGTATCCTTCAGATATCAAGAAACTCTTCAGCTGGTATAATCTTCTGGTGGATGCCGGAATGACTAAATTTGCCGCTGAGGCAGCTGATGCCACTGAGGCTCCGGCTGAGGCAGCAGAGTAATAGGGAACTGATATTCCTGACGAAAAAGCAATACTATATGAAAGCCGGTCAGCACGAATGGTGCTGACCGGCTTTCGATTGATAGAGCGCATCACCTTAAGAGCGCGGCCGTAGGGGCGGCGATTTTATGAGCGCGTTCCAAGGAGGAACGCGCTCATATGGTTTCTATAATTTGATATCGGACCAGGAGTAATCAAGGCAGAGGGGATATCACTCTTTTACAACTCAACTCCTCTTCAGAGCATAGAGTAGGAACGGGTGATAAACTCGCTGAGCTCGCGACCCTTCAGCAGACCTGCCTGCAGAAGAGAGAGGTCGATAATCTGGCGCACTTCGGGTTGTGATTTGGCGTAGCCACCGATTATCTCCGACTGACGTCGGCGCAAATCGGCCACCTGAGTCTCCAGTCCCTCCACCTTGCTCTTCATATCTTCAGAAGCATCGGGGGCCTTGGCGGCGGTGATCTGCTCGTTGAGGGTTGAGATCTCCGAGAGCACACTCTTTACTTCATCGCCAATCGAGGTGCGGGCCTTGTCGAGGATTGTGCGGACTGCAGGGCGCGATGTATTGACCACCACCTGATAGCTATCCGGCATCTGGCCTGCGAAAGCCATTCCCGGCTGCTGCTCTGCCATCTTCTTCATGCGGCGCATGAACTCATCCTGAGTCACAGTGGCCGGGGCTGAATCGGCATCGAGATTCTCAAGAGCCACGATAAAGCGAGCATCCTTATTCTCCGGGAGCTGCGAAGAGAATAGACCGGTAAGGATCTCGGAATCCTCAGGTGATAGATCGGCAGCTTTATCATCAGTCTTACGGATGAGGCGCTCAGGAATATCGGAGTCAACACGCACAAAGCGCAGCTTCTGATCCTTCGATTCGAGCATCGACATGAGGTGGTCATCCAGATCGCCATTCATAAGCAACACATTGTAGCCCTTCTGCTCCGCCTTCTGAATATAGGAATACTGTGCCGTGGGATCGGTGGTGTAGAGGTAGATCACGGTGGAATCCTTGTCGGTCTGGGTCGATTCCACAAGTTGGCGGTACTCCTCGAGCGAGAAGTATTTCCCCTGCACATCCTTGAGGAGGTAGAACTTCCGGGCAGCTTCATAGAATTTCTCATCCGTGAGCATGCCATAAGCTATGAAGATGCGGATGTCATCCCATTTCTTTTCAAACTCAGAGCGATCGGTAGTGAAGAGCTTATCCAGCTTTTCGGCCACTTTCTTTGAGATATAAGAGGAGATCTTTTTCACCTGTCGGTCGGCCTGCAGATAGCTGCGCGACACATTGAGCGGGATATCCGGCGAATCGATCACACCCTGCATGATGGTCATGAACTCCGGTACCACACCCTCCACCTGGTCGGTGACATAGACCTGATTGCAGTAGAGCTGGATGCGGTTGCGCTGCAGGTCGATATTGCTCTTTACCTTCGGGAAGTAGAGTATGCCGGTGAGGGTGAAGGGGTAATCCACATTGAGATGAATCCAGAAGAGGGGATCTTCACGACCGGGCATAAGCTCATGGTAGAACCGTAGGTAATCGGCATCGGTAAGGTCGGCGGGTCGGCGGGTCCAGAGGGGTTCGGTGGAATTGACCACATTATCCTCATCGGTATCCACATATTTGCCATCCTTCCACTCCTGCTTTTTGCCACATACCACCGGCACGGGGAGGAATCGGCAGTACTTCTTAAGGAGTCCTATGATACGGTCGCGGTCGAGGTATTCCTTCGACTCCTCGTCGATATAGAGAATTACTTCGGTGCCACGCTCGGCCTTGTCGATGGGATGCATCTCATATTCCGGAGAGCCATCGCAGCTCCATTCCACGGCCTGAGCGCCATCCTTATAGGAGAGCGAACGGATCACGACCTTGCTTGCCACCATAAAGGCGGAATAGAAACCCAATCCGAAGTGACCTATGATGGAATTGGCAGTATCCTTGTATTTCTCCAGAAATTCCTCGGCACCTGAGAATGCGATCTGATTGATGTATTTCTCAATGTCGGATGCATCCATGCCTATGCCATGGTCGGCAATGGTGAGGGTGCCGGCGGCGGGGTCGATCTCCACACGCACGTCAAGATTGCCGAGTTCTCCCTTGAAATCACCGAATGAGGTGAGGGTCTGAAGCTTGCGCGTGGCATCGACTGCATTGCTTACCAGCTCGCGCAGGAAGATTTCATTGTCGCTGTACAGAAATTTTTTTATTACGGGGAAGATATTTTCAGTAGTTACCCCGATTTTTCCGTTTGCCATAGTATTTTTTTCGAGTAATAGTTTTGTAGGGTGATTATTGCATATGTCGCCGACTCTGATTGACCTATGAGTCATCAGTGCCGGGCTGCGCCCCATCTATAGAAGGGAATCGCCACATATGCTCTGCAAAAAGATTAACAAATACTGTGCCAAATCAGTTAGAAG
This sequence comes from Muribaculaceae bacterium, assembly GCA_029051525.1. Classification (GTDB taxonomy): domain Bacteria; phylum Bacteroidota; class Bacteroidia; order Bacteroidales; family Muribaculaceae; genus Lepagella. Next base: position 10,166 of record JAIDKG010000032.1, on the reverse strand, counting down.
TGCCATCCCCAAGAAATGTTAAGAGCGCGTTCTAAGAGCGATTATAGCGCACCATCAGTGAGATTGGAGAGCAAGATGATGGATGGGAATGATTATTCCGTGGCCAGAGTGCGAGCAGGGGCTGCCCGTCCGGCAAATCGAGAGGGGATGATAAGCACTATCCAGATCACAGCCAAAACGGCTGCATTAAGTAGCAGAATGGCCGGAATAGAGATCTCGACAGGCACGAAATCGATGTAATATGAATCAGGGTCGAGGGGAAGGAAATGTGTGTGTCGCTGAATGAATAGCAGCGACAGTCCCACCACATCACCGATCAACATGCCATAGATCGCGATTCTGGCTGCCATAAGCATGAATATGCGGCTTATCTGGCGCCGAGTGGCTCCCAATGCACTCATCAGAGCGATGAAGCGAATCTTATCGACCATCAGAATCAGCATGCCACTCACCAGAGTGACACATGCCACAACGGTCATCAGAGCCAGCACCACCGCCACATTCATATCAAGCAATGATAGCCACTGGAAATATGCGGCGCCCGAACGGGTGGCAGAAGTCACGCGGTAGAGTCGGTAAATCTGCTGCTCGGAATAGGCAGAGAGGAGAGCATGTTGCAGATCGGACGAATACTCATCGATATTGCGGAAGTCGCTGACTGTGATGGCCAGCGAAGTGCCCTGAGAGGCCGACAGATTGCCCATTTCCTGAATCAGCGGGAGAGAGGCGTAGGCAAACGAGTCGTCGAAAGAATCGAAATGCGAATTGAAAATACCTGCCACAATCAGCGGACGCACCCGCACGGCATCGGTCATGAAATATGTGTCGATTCGCGAGCCGGGTTTCAGACCGAGTTGATCGGCCGCCTTCCGGCTGATTACTACCTCATTGCGGCAAGAATCGATGGCATAGTCGGGCATGTGTCCCTCTTCGATCGAAGAGGCGATGAAATCCTGAAGGCAAGTGCCGGTGAGTGATTTGAGGTATATCCCCTTGAAATCGCCTTGAGTCTTGAAGATGGCAGGGATTGAAGCCTGAAGAGAGGCATCAGTGATATAGGGGATGTCGGAGAGTATTGAGGAGAGCGTGGGGGTAAGGGTGAGATAGGGTGTTGCGGCATCGGCTTGATCCTGCTGCTCGGGAGTGAGCACGATATGGGAATTGAAACCGGTGACCTTGCGAGAGATCTCATCCTTGAAACCGGTGACGATGGCGATGGCCCACATCATCACAATAAGCGAAAGCGCCACAGCGGCTATCGCCACCCGCACAGCAGGCGACGACTTCTTTCCACCAGAAGATAAAGCCAGCCTGCGGGCCAAAAATAGGGTTGCTCCCATGGGGTAGAAGTAAAAAAGTGAATGAGGATGTTGCAAAATTACAAAAAAAATTTGGACATTAGCCAACCTTTGGCTAACTTTGACCTCTGAAGCGGAATGCCCTCCCAGAGCTCCCTGCCTATGGCAGGAATGGCGCCTGGTAAAGAGGGGATGGCTTCAACCTTATTTCTAACATCCGGCAAGGCAGGATGGCGATTGCGGCCATCAGGTTAATGTCGGCCGGGCAATCCAAAAACGAATAACACAATCTTAACCCAGACATCAGAAATGGAAGAGAATCTTATCAAGACCTGCCTGCATGATCGCCACGTGAAGCAAGGAGCTCTCATGTCGCCCTTCGGAGGCTTCGACATGCCGATACAGTACGACGGAATCACACAGGAGCATAATGCAGTGCGCCAGAATGTGGGTGTATTCGATGTGAGCCATATGGGCGAAGTCCGTGTAAAAGGCCCGCAAGCCTACGACTTCGTGAGCCACATCTTCGTAAATGATGTGACAGGTGCTCCCGATGGCCAGATATTCTACGGCATGATGTGCTATGAGAATGGCGGCACTGTGGATGACCTTCTCGTATATAAAGTAAATGATCAGGAATACTTCCTGGTGATCAATGCCGCCAATATCGACAAGGATGTGGCATGGATCAAGAAAAACGCCGAGGGTTTCGACTGCACGGTAGAGGACGAATCGCCCAAATATGGCGAGGTCGCCGTGCAGGGTCCGAAGGCCGAGGAAACTGTAGAGAAGGTGCTCGGCATCGACTGCAAAGATATCGCATTCTATAATTTCAAGACATTCCAGGTGGATGGCGAGGAGATTATCGTGAGCCGCACCGGCTATACAGGCGAGGATGGCTTCGAGATCTATGGCAGCCATGACTATATCGTAAAGGTATGGGATAAGCTGATGGAAGCAGGTGTGCAGCCCTGCGGACTGGGTTGCCGCGACACGCTCCGCTTTGAGGTGGGACTTCCCCTCTACGGCGATGAGCTGGCCGACGACATCACTCCGATTGAGGCAAGCCTGAGCATGTTTGTGAAGCTTGACAAACCCGGATTCATCGGTAAGGAGGCTCTCGCAGCCCAGAAGGCCGAGGGTGTGAAGCGTCGCATTGTGGGTATCGAGCTGGAGGGCACAGCTGTGCCGCGTCATGGCTATCCGGTGCTCGTGAATGGGGAGCAGGTAGGAGAGATCACTACAGGCTATAAGTCGATTTCCACCGGCAAGAGTGTGGCTATGGCCATGATCAACAAGCCCTACGACAAGCTTGGCACCGAAATAGAGGTGCAGATCCGCAAGAAGACTTTCCCCGGCAAGGTCGTGAAGAAGCGCTTCTACGACAAGAACTACAAGAAATAATACAATCAAATACTTACATCATAACAGAAATGAGCAAGATTTTAGATGATCTCCGCTATGCGGACTCTCACGAGTGGGTAAAACTGGAAGGCGACATCGCCACAGTGGGCATCACCGACTATGCGCAGCATGCGCTCGGCAATATCGTATATGTGGATATGCCTGAGGTGGGCGACGAGGTGGTTGCCGGCGAGGAGTTTGGTGCTGTAGAGTCGGTTAAGGCTGCCAGCGACCTGATCTCACCCGTAAGCGGCGAGGTGGTAGAAATCAACGAAGCTCTTGGCGACAGCCCCGAACTCGTGAATGAGGATGCTTTCTGCAACTGGATCATGAAGGTGAAAGTAAGCGATCCTGCTGAAATCGAGGGTCTGCTTGATGCCGCCGCCTACGCAAAGATTTGCGAGGAGTAAAAAAAGTACTAAAGAGATTGACGCCAATAAGCCTGCCGGACTGCCATCGCGCTGCTCCGGCAGGTGTATTGGCGCCGATTGCTTAGACGCTTCCCCTCAGCCACTCTCTCCAACCTCCGGATAGTATATCGGGAAAGCCGGGCTATCAGGACGGGAGGAGTGGACAAGAATACAATAATCCTTTTATCAGTACCAACAATTCAGAATGAGCAATAAATTCATGCCTCATACCGAAGCCGACATCCGCGTGATGCTCGACAAGATCGGTGTGGAGAAGATCGACGACCTGTATGCCGATGTGCCTCAGGAGGTGATTTTCCGTCAGGATTATGATATACCCTCCGCAATGTCGGAGATTGAGCTGCGCCGCCACTTCGAGGCACTTGGCGCCAAGAACCGTGAGCTGACAGTATTTGCCGGCGGTGGTGTATATGACCATTACAGCCCCTCGACTGTGGCGCATCTGCTGGGCCGCAGCGAGTTTTATACAGCCTATACTCCCTATCAGCCCGAGATTTCGCAGGGCACTCTCACATATATCTTCGAGTATCAGAGCATCATCAGCGAGCTTACCGGCATGGAGGCCACCAATGCTTCGATGTATGATGGAGCCACTGCCACTGCCGAGGCAATGTTTATGATGGTGGCATCGGCTCGAAAGAAAAACCGGGTGCTTCTTTCCGGCACACTTCACGACCATGTGATTCGTGTGGTGGAGACCTATGCCAAATTCCATGGCGTAGAGGTGACAGTAGTGCCCGAGAAGGATGGTGTGTCGGATTTCGAGGCCGTGTGTGCCGAGATGGAGAAGGGGGATGTGGCAGGTGTGATTGTGCCCACTCCCAATAAATATGGTATCGTAGAGGATTTCACCGGCTGGGCCGATGCAATCCATGCAGCCAAGGGATACCTGGCCATCAATGCCGATCCCTCGGCGCTGGCAGTGCTCCGCACTCCGGCCGAATGGGGTGCCGATGTGGCTTGTGGCGATGGCCAGACACTGGGCATGCCGATGTCGTTCGGTGGTCCGTATCTTGGCTTCATCTCCTGCGGCAAGGGTATGCTCCGCAAGATGCCGGGTCGTGTGGTAGGTGCCACAAAAGATGCCGATGGCAAGCGTGCATTCGTGCTCACTCTCCAGGCACGCGAGCAGCACATACGCCGCGAGAAGGCTACGAGCAATATCTGTTCCAACCAGTCGCTCATGGCTCTCTATGCCACTATCTATGTGGCTCTGATGGGCAAGGAGGGTATGGTGGAACTCAACCGTCTGGCATGCGACGGCGCTCACTATCTCTACAACCGTCTTGTGGAGAGTGGCAAGTTTGAGGCAGCCTTCCCCGGCAAGCCCTTCCTCAAGGAATTTGTAGTCAAGACATCGATGGATGTCAAGGCTCTTAATGAGCGTCTGCTCAAAGAGGGTATCATGGGTGGTCTCGACCTTGGCAACGGCATGATTGAATTTGCCGTGACAGAGAAGCGCACCAAAGAGGAGATTGATCAACTTATAACCCTTATGCTGGCATGATGGCCCGCGGCCGTCATATCGGATAATACCACTGAAAAGAATCAAAATGAAATATTACGATAAACTGATTTTTGAGCTTTCTCGTCCCGGCAGAAAGGGTTATGAGCTTCCTGCCAATGAATATGGCAAGGATGCCATGGCTGATATGCCCGCAGCAGTGATGCGTGGTGAGAAGGCCGAGCTCCCTGAGGTGAGCGAGCTCGATGTAGTGCGTCACTACACCAATCTCTCGATGAAGAACTTCGGTGTCGACACAGGTTTCTATCCCCTGGGATCGTGCACCATGAAGTATAATCCGAAAATCAATGAGGAGGTGGCCGCCATGCCCGCCTTCACTCGCATACATCCTCTGCAGGATCCCGCAACAGCGCAGGGCGCTCTGGAGCTCTACTACAACCTTCAGAAGGCTCTGGCCAATATCGCCGGTCTTTATGAGTTTACCCTCAATCCCTATGCCGGTGCCCATGGTGAGCTCACCGGTCTGATGGTGATGCGCCAGTATCACCTGGCCAACGGCGATACCAAGCGCACCAAGGTAATCGTGCCCAATTCGGCTCACGGCACCAACCCTGCATCGGCTATGGTGGCCGGTCTTCAGGTGGTGGAGGTGAAGTCGAAGCCCAACGGATCGATTGACGTGGAGGATCTCAAGCCTCTGCTCGACGATACTGTGGCCGGCATCATGATGACCAACCCCAATACACTCGGTATGTTTGAGACCGAGATCATGGAGATTGCCGCTCTCGTGCACGAGGCCGGAGGTCTGCTCTACTACGATGGCGCCAACCTCAACCCGCTTCTGGGTAAGGTGCGTCCCGGCGACATGGGCTTCGACATAATGCACATCAATCTTCACAAGACATTCTCCACTCCTCACGGTGGCGGCGGCCCCGGCTCCGGCCCCGTAGGTGTAGTAGAGCATCTTGCCAAATTCCTCCCCAATCCCCGCGTGAAGAAGAATGCCGATGGCAGCTTCTCGATTGTGGCCGATGAGGAGAGCCTCGGTTCGATTTCATCCTTCCTCGGCAACTTCGGAGTGATGATGAAGGCTTATGCCTATATCCTCACTCTTGGCAAGGAGAATCTGAAGAATGTGGGTCCGTTGGCTACTCTCAATGCCAACTATATCAAAGAATCGCTCAAGGATGACTATCTCCTCCCGATTGGAGGTGTGTGCAAACATGAGTTTGTATTCGATGGCCTTAAGGATAAATCCACCGGTGTGACTACTCTCAATGTGGCCAAGCGTCTGCTCGACTACGGTTTCCATGCCCCGACCATCTACTTCCCGCTCCTCTTCCATGAGAGCATGATGATCGAGCCTACCGAAACTGAGAGTCTGGAGACTCTCGATGAGTTTATCGAGGTGATGCATAAAGTGGCAGCTGAGGCTCGTGAGACTCCCGATGATGTGAAGAATGCACCTCTCACCACAATCGTGCGCAAGCTCGACGAGACTACTGCGGCCAAGAATCCGATACTCACTTACCGTCAGCTCAAGGCTGAGGCATAAGAGCTCTCCTATATGGAAAAGACTGATATTATCATCATCGGCGCAGGCCCCGGCGGCTACGAGACTGCTGTGGCAGCGGCCAAGGGGGGCAAGAGCGTGACGCTATTCAACGGCGACCGTCTCGGCGGCACCTGCCTCAATGAGGGCTGCATACCCACAAAATGCCTCTGCCGCAACGCTGAGGTGGTAGGCACGCTCCGTGAGGCCGATACCTTCGGAATCGATGATTTCACATTCACTCTCGACTACACTCAGGTTGTGGCCCGCAAGGATACTGTAGTGGGTCAGTTGCGCGATGGTATAGCCATGCTTCTGAAGAGTGCGAAGGTGAATGTGGTCAATGCGATGGCCAGCTTCAAGGACGCGCATACGGTGGTGGCCGACGGTGTGGAGTACACTGCCGAAGATATCATTATCGCCACCGGTTCCGACTCCCGCTCCCTCCCCATCGAGGGTCATGATCTTGACTGCGTGAAAGACAGCACTGCCATGCTCTCGATGGATTATATTCCCGAGTCGCTCACCATCATCGGTGGTGGTGTGATCGGATTGGAATTTGCGAGCATCTTCGCCTCTTTCGGCTCGAAAGTCACGGTGATTGAGTTTATGAAGCAGATTCTCCCTCCGTTTGATTCCGATATCGCGAAGCGTCTGAAGCAGTCGCTCAGCAAGCGTGGCATCAAGATCATCACATCTGCGGCTGCCAAGAAGATAGAGCGGGCTGACGATGGAATAATCACGGTGACCTATGAAAGCAAAGGTAAAGAGGAGAGTGTGAGCTCGTCGGATCTGCTGATGGCCGTAGGTCGTGCTCCGCGTGTGGCCGGTCTGAATCTTGAGGCTGCAGGAGTGGAATATTCACCCAAGGGTATTCCGGTCGACGACGCTATGCGCACCAATGTGGACCATATCTATGCCATCGGCGATGTCAACGCCCGCATGATGCTGGCCCACGTGGCCACATTCCAGGGTTTCCGAGCGTTGAATACGATTGCAGGCCGTGAGGACGACATTCGCTTTGATATCGTGCCTTCGGCCGTGTTTACAGTGCCTGAATGTGGCATGGTGGGTATGACCGAAGAGCAGTGCAAGGCCCAGGGTCTGGAAATCATGGTAGGGCAGAGCTTCTTCCGAGCCAATGGCAAAGCGCTTACAATGGCCGAGCCCGACGGCATCTGCAAGCTTATATTCCGCAAGGAAGACGGTTTGCTGATCGGAGCACATATCATGGGTGTAGAGGCTGCCGATCTTGCGCAGCAGTGTGCCGATATGATGAATAGCGGTGCCACACGCCACTCTATGGAGCAGATTATCTTCTCTCACCCCTCTGTGAGCGAGGTAATCATGGCCGCTCTGCATGCAGTGAAATAAACCATATTATCAAGCGATACAACATTAAAGAGGAGCCATGCCGCCGGCATGGCTCCTCTTTAATGTTTAGAGCGCGTCGTTACTTTATGAGAAGGTGTCTTAACTCTTATCCGGACTTGTCGGCGAGAGTAAATAGCTTCGCGGGTGAGGTGATTATACAAGGAATGGATTGGTGTTGCGTTCATGCCCGATTGTGGTGGCCGAGCCGTGGCCGGGATACACGATTGTGTCGTCGGGCAGAGTGAGAAGATTCTCACGGATGCTTTGCAGGAGTTGCCGGTGATTGCCCCCCGGAAGGTCGGTGCGTCCGATGCTGCCGGCGAAAAGAGCATCGCCTACTATCGCAAAGCAATCGGCTTCATCATAAAGTGCGATGCTGCCGGGGGAGTGTCCCGGCACGTGGAGTACTTTCAATTGGCCGTCTCCGATTTTGATTATATCGCCCGCCTTGAGTTTGCGGTCGATTTCCACTTGTTTTACTTCGATAGGAATGCCAAACATAGCCGCCTGCTCCATCATTCTGGCTCCGAGCGGAAGATCGGCTTCATTCCCCTCAACCGGAGCATTATAATGCTCCTTAAGCCAGGAATTGCCTATGGCATGGTCGATGTGAAGATGGGTATTGATGATATGGGTGAGGTGCAGGCCATTATTGGCAATAAATGCTGCCACGGCCTGACGCTCCTGATCGGTCGACATCCCCGGGTCTACAATCGCGCAGTCCTTGGTGACGGGGTCGAATAGGGCATATGTAATGATGCCGAAGAGGGAAAATTCAAATCTTGCGATTTTCATCAGGGTATTGGAAATAGGGTTGCAAATTGATGCTGAGAGGTGAAGGGGGCTGAGGAGACGGCCTCTCTCCGCTTCGGCATATCGTCAGGGTATAAACACCTTGGAAGAGGATGTGGTTGACTCCACATCGCAGGGTAATGGCCTTTAGCGCGCGTTCTCTTATGCATGTTCTCTTATGCGCGTTCTCTTGTAAGGTATAGTAGACGGGATGCCGATGAGAGTGGGCTGACCGATTGGCGATGGGTCAGACTATGGGCGTATATACAATTTTCTTGGTTTCAAAGAAGGGCTGAGGGAAATATTGAGAGATGTCGACCACTTCGCTGCTGCGGAGCGAACGGAGTTCGTCAGTGAGATCGCCCCCTTTGAGGGTGATAAGTCCGTTGGGGAGGGCGTTGCGGCAGGCTGATGAGACATTCTTCCGGATGAGTTTGATTAGATCGGCCTGGGGCATTACCGCACGGCTCACCACATAATCGTAGCGGTCGTGGCATTCGCCGATATCACCATGCTGGAAACTGACATTCTTAAGTCCGATTTTCTCGGCCACATCGGCTGCTACTTTAAGTTTCTTCCCGATTCGGTCGATAAGATGGAAGTGCACATCGGGAAACATCACTGCGAGCGGAATCCCCGGGAACCCTCCACCTGTGCCAATGTCGAGCACCTTGGTGCCCGGCGCAAAGCGCAGGAAGCGGGCTATGGCAAGAGAGTGGAGTATATGATTCACCTCAAGGTTGTCGATATCCTTTCGCGAGATGACATTGATTTTATCATTCCATTCGGGATAGAGCGCCATCATCTGCTCAAACTGAGCGCGTTGCTGGTCGGTGAGAGATGGAAAGGCTGCTGCGATATGTTGAAGCATGCTGGGGTAAAATTGAGATTTAATAGAAATTAAGGAGAGGAAGAGTGTGTAAAATTACGAAAAAATTTGTATCTTCGCAAATTGAAGCGCTGTATCTTCGGCTAAGGCAACTATAAGCCGGAGGTGTATGCGCTCAAAAGAGCAGAAATTTAATTAAAATCGTAAGAAATGGAAATAACAGGACGCGTGATTCTCGTTTTGCCTGAGGAGAGCGGAACATCTAAAGCCGGCAATGCGTGGAAGAAGAACGGCTATGTATTGGAAACATTCGACAGATTCCCAAAGAAGGTTAAAGTGACAGTATTTGGCCGTAATGTGGACAATGTGCATATGGAGGCCGGTAAAGCATATGTGATAAGTGTAGATGTAGAGAGCCGCGAGTTTAATGGCCGTTGGTATACGGATGTGATGTGCTATGCAGCTCGTGAGACAGAGGTTCCCGGGATGGGCGATGCAGCTGCAGCAGTGGCTGCGGCCGGTGCTCCCTTCGGGCAGCCTGCTGCTACACCTTTCCCGCCGGCCGGTGCCAATCCGTTTGCTCCGCAGGATCCCTTTGCAGGAGGTGCAGGAGCTGCCGGTGGTGCAGCTTTCAGTGATGGCGGGAATGATGATCTGCCGTTCTGATTCGTAGCTGAAGCCGACTCCGTAGCTGTAATGGCAGGTGTCTTTATGGAGAGACCTGCAATATGGCTTAAACGACTAATGTGTCCCTCTGAGAGGCTCTATGCCGCTCAGAGGGTATTTTTTTGAAGTAATGCACCGGGGAGTCAGCCGCCGTAGTAATGTGTTGCTCTGAGAGGCTCTATGCCGCTCAGAGGGTATTTTTTTTTGAAGCTATGCGGGGAGTCAGCCGTCGTGGTAATGGGGCAGAGGTAAAGTAGGCTGGTGTGTATGAAATGAAGAAACGCAAGCAATTCAAAGAATCACTTGCGTTTCTTAGAGTGTCCGAGATGAGAATCGAACTCACACGGCCTAACGG
>JAIDKG010000031.1 GCA_029051525.1 Muribaculaceae bacterium | reverse complement strand
CCCACCCTCCTCAAGTGCCTCTTTCAATTTCATACCCCCGCCCCAAACGCCCCGTTTGGCGCGGGTCCGCGGGCCCCCCCCCGGCCGATGGGTTCGTCGAGGGGTGAGCGGGGAGTGACCACAGGGGCCGGGCTATGGGGCCGGCGGGTAGTGCGGCGTCGGCGAGTGCGGGTGGTGTCGCGGCTGCTGCGCCGAGAGGTGGAGGAATGGAGGGTGTCGGGAGGTGCTGCGGTGAGCGTGGCGGTGTCGGCGGCCACGGGCGCCGCAGTGGTGGCAGGGAGTGAGTCGCGGCGCGTGCACCCGAGGTGGTCGGCCGCCGGACCGAGGGCCACGGCGGCCACCACTACTATGCCGAGGGCTATCAGCCCTATGCGTTCACGCGAGCCGAATCCTGCCATATCAGAATGGATAACCTATGGCCAGATGGAAGGCGAATGCCTTCTTGAAGGCTATATTGAAGTAATGGCCGGTGCCGTTGCCGGCCGGATTGTGAAGTCCGTAGCCGAGGTCGCCACGCAACACCAGCATGCCGATATCCACACGCAGCCCCACTCCGGTGCCGAGCGCGATATCGCGCAGGAAGGTCCGTGCACAGATCTGGCCACCGGGACGAAGCGGATCCTTCTCAAGCAACCATATATTGCCCGCATCAATAAATGCAGCTCCATGCAGCACACTGAAGATCGGGAAACGATACTCGGTGTTGAGCTCGAGTTTGAAGGTACCCGTCTGGTCGAAATAGCCATTGACCATATCTGCCGGCGGCCGGTAACTGCCCGGACCGAGCGAACGCACGGTGAAGGCGCGTATCGAGTTGGCACCTCCGATATAGAATTGTTCGGAATAGGGCACCTGTCTGGAATTGCCGTAGGCGTGCTCGGCTCCGATCAGCACTCGCGACACAAGCCACTGATCGCTCCCCGGAATCAGGCGCCGGTTATATACCAACTGTGCCTGACCCTTGATATACTGTGAAAATGGCGTGCCGAAGAGCTTCTTCTCCCCTTTCACGCCGCAGAGGCGGTAGATGCCGTCGAAGAGGTTGCCGGCCTCGGTGATGGTGAAGGAGAAGTTGATGCCGTTGGTCTGTTCGCGCTCCAGCCATTTGTCGAGCGTATAGGTATAGCTGAGCTGAGGTATGAACTGACTCATGAAACTCTGTGCCACAGCCGGATTCTGCGCCATGATGGAATCAAACTCGGTGGTGGTCTTCATCAGCTTGGTATAGGTGAGCTTGAAGGGGGTGAGCTGATGCATGACATTGCGGGTGGTCTTCCATTCATAGGTGATACCGGTGTTGAACTGCGCCATCTTGAAATAGTGCGGACGGTTGAGCAGGTCGGCATTGAGCGAGATTGTGGTCCAGTTGAGTTCGCTGTTGCGGCGTCGAATAAACTCCGGAGCGAGCAGACGCGGGAAGGCCAGCGAAGCTGTGATACCGAATTCGTAGCTGTTGAAAAGCGAGCGGTTGTTGCCCTTTCCGGTCTGCCATTCGTAGGCTCCGGTAAATTGCAGATTGAGCTTCTCGGCACCGCCGAAGATATTGTTGTGGGTCAGACCCAACACGAGGCCCGGACCGAGATAGGAATTGGATTTCGATGTGACATTCACCTCGATCGAGGCCTCCATCGGCCGGTCGTATTTACAGGTGATCAGCACATCCATCACAGGATTGGCGGCCGATGTATCGACCGGGATCGGCTGTATCTGGATATTGCCGAAAATGCCGAGTCGTGAGAGTCGGGCCTGAGTGCGATCCATATTGCGCACGGAGAATAGACGCCCCTCGCGGAATGTGATGCAGGAGGGTATCATGTTGGGGCGTAGCCGCTGCGGACGATACACTACGAGTTCGCCGCGCTTGGTAAGGAGAGTATCGGGCACACCGGGCTTCCTTTTACTGCGGCGCTCCAAGACGGTGGTCACCTTCCCCACACGGAATTGCCGGGCTGCGATGTCGGGCATATTGGCAGCCAGATCATAGCGGATGGCTATATGATGGGGATTGATGAGTGAATCTGCCTCAAATTCTATAAATTCGGGGCGGAAGTAGTAGTATCCACGGTTGCGCAGACTGTTGGTGATTCTCACCCTCTCGGCCACAAGTGAATCCACACAGAATATGGCCCCCTTCTGCAGATAGGCACTCTTACGGGCCATGGAGTCGATGAAATGGGTGAGCGGACTGCGGTCGCCCATATACTCGATGGAATCGATAGTATACGGACTGGCCACATTGAGCCTATAGGAGATCGAGGCTTTTTTGGGGTTGTGGGGGTTGTAGTTGATGTCGTAGCCGGCGGTGGAACCGAAGTAACCGTTATTGTCGAGAATCTCTTTCATCACCTCGACGCGGCTTGCCGGACGCACATCGGATATGAGCACCGGTGTGGCGGCCAGTTTACGGTAGATCCACCCCTTCAGTCCGGTGGCCGAATCGCTCATGTTGTTGTAGACCCAGAGCCCGATCGGGAAGGGGGTGCGGTAATAGGGTGAGAGGAATGGCATCGGGTTGTTGGGGGCCACATTGATGGCCTGCTTTAGATTCGACACCATTTCGGAGGGAAGCTTCTCATCGCCGGTGGGGGTGATTTCAAGTTTCTTCACACCGGTGTAGAGCGTCTCGCCGTCGGTGAGTTTGCGGGTGGTGGAGCAAGCGGCGGCCATGATGAGGAGCAGCAGCGCCGTGAGGAGCCGCATCCCTTTGACGCGCAGCGTGGCGGATGGAGTCATGAGGGTGGGTATTTTCATTTGTCGCCTCCTTTCTTTTCGGTGGTTTGCTGAAGTGAGTCGGCCTGCTGGCGCATCTCTTCGCGCATCTCGCGGATGGCCTCGGGGAGCACGGCGGTGCTGTCGGCCGGCACTTCGCCATCGGTGGCAAGCGGAGCCGGTGTCTTCTTCTTACCCCAGCGCACCTTGAAGAGGCGGCGCAGGTCGCCAAGGCGGCGGCGCATGGCGAAGCCCACACCGGTCTCGGTCACTTCACCCTCGAGCACACTCTCGAAACCCACGTGGCGGAATAGGCGCACCAGCATCGAGAGACTGTTGGTCTGCTTGAGAGTATATTCAAATGATATGTCGCTGATGAGATTCTGCGATAAGTTCTCATCGGCGCTGGCATCGGTTGAGTAATTGCCACCCACCACGATCTTGAAGCGATTGTCGAAGAGTGACTTCGACACCTGATAGCTGTAGCTCATGGCATTGGAGTTGACACCATTCACCGATTTGTCGTAGTTGTCGATGCCGAATGAGAGATCCACACCCTTCACGGCTTTGGAAGCCAGCGAGTTGAGCTGCTGCTCGATAAGACCGTAGAGCATATTGTCGGCCATATTGCTCTGGGTCTTGAGTCCGGCTCCCTGGTAGATGCCGGTGATCAGAAGATTCATGGCCTGCGTGGAGCGCTGGTCGGGACTCATGGACTGCAATTCATTCTGCAGGGTGAGGTCATCGTCGGTGCTGAGATCAAATACGACTTTCGGATTCGAGAGGGTCTGCGATATATCCACCCCAACTATGAAATTGACCAGACTGCTGTTGCCGCTGGAGTTGACCACGCTGGCTTTGATCACATCGGTGGCTATGATGTCGAGGGTGGGATTCATCATGTCGCCATTGAAGGTCACATTGCTCTTGGGATCGAATGTGAAATCTTTCTGACCCATGACGGGTATCTTGTAGTTGGCATATCCGTTGCCGAGGAAGAGCTGACCGTTGAGTGTCATGTCGCCCATGAAATTGCGGAATAGGTTGACACTGCCTGAGGGGTGAAGCTGCACCTTGCCGTCGCCGCCGAGCAATACGGTGAGTTGGGTGCCGGGGGTAATCGTCACACCGGCCTTGAGCCGCATGGCCATCATCCGGGGGATGCTGTCAGCCTTGACCACCTGAGTGGTATCGGAGAAATTCACGAATTTCACCACTCCCTCACTGTTGGCCACATTGGCGGCAGCCGGAGCCATATTCACTTTATAGGTGGCATTGGTGCTGCCGAGCAGGGTGAGATTGGCGTTGACATCGAAGTGCTTCATGGGGCCGCTCACTGTGGCATTGAGATTGAGCGCCACTTTGCCCGAGAGGTCGCTCTTGGCGCGGCCGCCGTTGTTGATGAGCATGAAGTTGGAGGCGTTGGCGGCCAGGTTGAAGCCGAGGTCGCTGAAGTCGGTGGCATCCACCTCACCGCTGATGGTGAGGGGGTTGTCGTTGGCTCCATAGATGTTGAGTTGCTTTATGTCGAGATGATTGTCGGTCACGGTGAGGGGATCGCCGCGGAATGTGAGCCGGTCTCCCATTATGGGGAGGTATACACCCACCGAGTCGAGACTCAGATTGCCATTGAGCAGGGGGGCCGTAAAGCTGCCGCTCACGTCCATATGACCGTTGAGCACACCGCTGAGCGAAGCCACCTCGGGACCGAGGAAGGCATTTGCCACGCGCAGCGGGAAGCGGGTAAGGTCGAGGGTCACCTCTTTGGGTTCGAGGGCACCATTCTGCTGCTCAAGAGTGGATGTGAGACTCGCGGCAGGCTCTTTGTCGATCTTGAGGGCAGCGCTCACCACGGTCTCGCCATTGAAGTCAATGCCGGCGTTGAGGCCGAGGTCGAAGTCGCCCACGCGCACACGGTCGTAGATCAGATCGGTCACACTCACATCACCCTTGCCGGAGAGGCGCACCCCATCGTAGTAGAGGCGCACATCGCCGTCGAGAGTGGCCTTGACGGGAGGCGCGAGCACCGACATCTGCAGGAAATCCTCAACGTGGATATTCTTCACGTTGAGATGCAGGTCTTCTCCTCCCCCCTCCACATTCTCGGTCATGAGCAGCAGACTGCTCTCCCGGCTGGAGGCCCGGAGATTGGCGTTGACGTGGCGGTTGGTGAGGGTATAGTCTATGTGGTTGTCGTCGTTGAAGGTCCAGGGCATGTAGGCGATTGTGGCGCGCAGCGGGGTGAAGTGGAGGGAGAGCAGACTGTCGGCTATGGCGGCGGTGAAACCCACACGATAGCCGGTCACTCCGGCACGGTTCTGCTGGTTGACAAAGGCCGACAGACGATTGGAGCCGGCATAGCCGTTGATGTTGACCACGGCAAATTCATCGAGGTTGCCGGGGCGGTTGCCCATATGGAATCGGTAGTCGAGCAATTCGCCGCGCTGGCGCAATCCGAAGGTGATGGAGTCGAGCGTCATCTCTCCTGTTTTGAGGCTCTGCGCCAATGCACCGCCATGGAGTATGGAGTCGTTGGTCAGGGTAAGGGCCACGGTATCGACCCTCAGCCCGGAGGGGGTGAGGAAGTCGCTTATCAAACCATTGCCGGCGGCGCGGGCCTGAAGTTTGAATGGTGGGAGGAGGGTGTGCATCTCCTCGATGTTGAGGTTGCGCTCTTTAAATTGCCGGCCACCCACCTCGGCGGCTTTGGCGAAGGCATCGGTCACCGCTTCAAGGCCTGTGGGGGAGGTGAATTCCACCTCGGTGCCACGCGCTTCGAGGGAGCAGCGCACATCTGAGGCCTCGGCTATGAAGTCGGCTCTCACACCTTGGGGAAGGTCGAGATCCATATCCTCCATATGCCAGGATATGGAGTGGCAGTCGATGTTGGCATCGTAGAGCCAACGCTTGGGATGGGCGGTGATGTCGAATTCAAGGTCGGCCGCGCCGTAGCAGGTGGTCTCCATCAGGCCGAGTGCCATGAGGTCGGCGTTGTAGACGCGCAGCATACCCTCGGCGCAATAGTCGTCGGGCTGCAGCGACCCCACCACATGGGCATTGAGATTCATATCCTCATTGGGGGAGTCGAGGTCGAGACTGTAGCGCCCGTCGGCAAGTGTGCCCCCTAATGTGATGGAGCGGAGCAGATGCCCTTTATAGTCGATCGATGATATATTGGCATCGAAGTCGGTGTGGGCACGCGGCAGCGTGGGGTCGAAGCCTCCGCCGGCGGCATGGAGCTTGGCGCTTACCATTCCGATTCCGAGGTCGGGCATGAAGTGGGCCACATTCAGGCGGTCTACCTCGAGTTGGGCATTGTATTCCTCGGAGGTGAGCGATACCCGTCCATCGGCCAATACCCCACCCTGAGGAGTGGTGAGGCTGAGGTCGGCGCTATATGTCTGGCGGTCGGCCCCTATGCGCCCTTTGAGTCTGAGCGGCGGGAGCTCGATGGGGAGCTCTCCGGCGAGTTTCTGGATGGGTGATGGATTGATTACCTCGCCATCGAGTGTGAGGTCGGCCACGAGCCGACGTATATCAAGGGCGTTGCGGGCATGGCCGGCCGCACGCAGACTGAACAGTGTGGGCATAGCCAGGTCGAGCCCCTTGACCTCCACATCCGAAAGGGTGCCATGAGCAGCCACTTTGGCATTGAGGGGATGGGCACCGAAGGGGAGGGTGAATTGACGCAGGTCGGGCATGAAGGCATTCACATCGGCCATACCCACACTGGCGGTGAGGCTGGCCTCGACGGGCGCATCGGGTTCGAGCTGCATGAGGGCGAAGGGGAGTCCGGCTGTGATGGAGGCATGTGAATAGAGGGTCTGCAACTCCATACCGTCAAGCTGCAGCCCGGCCTCGTTGAGGGCCACCAGACCGCTGGCCTCCACTATCCGGAGGCCGCACCGCTCGGTGGCGCGCACGCGGGTGAGGGGCAAGCGCAGCGTGGCGGCCTGATTGTAGAAGTGGCGCAGACCTATCCCCACATCTTTCACCTCGATATATGAGGGGTCGAACCCTGCCATCGGCGATGCCCCCTTCATGGCGTAGATGGCGCCGAAGCGGTCAATCGCTATACTGTCGGCACGGATTGTCATGGGAGCCGACGGCACGGTGGCAGTCGTGTCGGCCGCAGGTGCGGGATGGGCGGCCACATATTCGGGTGTGGGGGCTATATAGCGTGCCGAGCCTCCGTCGATACTCAGAAGGCGGGCGGTGATTTCATTGGTGCGGAGGTTGATTATGCCGTTGCGCAGCGCGAGCCGCTCGGTGTCGAGGGTAAGGGTGTCGATAGTGGGAAGCATCCAATTGCCAACGCGCACCCCTGCGATAGGGGGTGGGTTACCGCCACGGAACACGGGGGGGGCCGTCGGGGGGGGCGGGGGGGGTTTCTGACGCCATACATTCATGTAGAGCGACACATCGCCACGTGCCAGTCGCACTTTGTTGAGGAGTAGTTCGTTACTGCGTAGGTTCATGCTGCTGCGGTCGTCGGCCTCGAGCTCGCCGGCGCGGATCTTGATGAGCATGGAGGAGTCGGGTGAGAGGAAACGGTAGTAGCCATCGTTGAGCTGCAATCGGTTGAGGCGCACATCCATGCGGAGCAACGGGAGCAGCCGCACATCGGCTATCACCTCGCGGGCGTTGACCATTGTATCCCCCGAGGCCTCGATTACCCTTACCCCCTGCAGACTCACATCGAGGGGGAATTTCAGGCGGAAACGGTCTATCTCGATATCCATGCCGGTCTTTTCGCGCACTATGCGAGTGGCGAGATTTTTCACTCCGGTCTGGATGGGAGGTATATAGAGCAGCACCGGCAGCAGTATCACCACGAGCAGCAGCCAGCCGAGCACCTTGAGGGGTATGCGCACTCCGGCCGGAAGCCGATGCTTCGGTCGCTTGCTTGGGCCTGCGCCTCCCGTGGTCTGGCGGGGGGCTGCCTCTCCGGGGTTGCTGCCGGAGGGGGATGTGGCAGTTTGATCTTTGCTCATATCGTGATGATATAGTTATAGTCCGGATTTAATGTAATCTCGGATTGCGTGGAATCGCTCTTTATGTGGAATCTATATGGCAATCAAGGGTGCAGGTCGGAAGTGCCGCGCATGCGGCGAGCTCTCTCTTCCTCTTGATGCGCCCGGCGCATGGTGCGGGCCTCCTGCTCTACGGTGAGTCGCTCGCGGCGCATGATGGGGGCAAACCCGCATATCAGTATCCAGAGCGCCCCGGCCAGTATTGCACCGAAACCGTCGGCCACCATGTCGGCCACTTCAAACCCTCGTCCCATCGCCATCAGGCGCTGCAGGAATTCTATACCCACACCCACCCCCATCGAGAGGAGACACACCAGCGCTATTGCGCTCAGTGGCACCGGCCTCCAGCGGCGATACCGTAGGGTGTCGAAGATACCGCACAGGCTCAGACCGAAAAACATCAGTCCGTGGGCCACCTTGTCGGCACCGGGGAAGAGCGGAATATCATTCTCCGGCAGCGGATCGGGCATCAGAGTAAGATACAGACATGCTGCAAGACAGAGGATTGTGAAAATCCACGCCGGCAACTTGCCCATGACAGTACGGAATTTTTCGGTCAACTCTACCTTTCTCATCGCTAATCGAAAATTTTGAATTTATCGCTAATCGACATAAAGCGCGCGCTTTAAAACTTCAAATTTAATCAAAAAATTCCATATCGCCCCTATTCCCCTCAATCTTCCTGCATTATTCCCCTCAATTCTATCCCTCTCCCCTATTACTTTCCAATTACTTTCCAATTAACACGCGCCACCCCCTCTCGGTTCACCCCTCGTCCCTAAGAGCGCGTTGCTCTAATAGCGCGCTGCTCTAAATTCCGACGGCCGGGGCATACAAAAAGTTCCGGCCGACAGTAATCATAAATTACAGCCGACCGGAATAGTCTTTGTGATGGGAGATTTTCGCTTACTTGCGGATACCGAGCTCTTTCTGAGCGATGATTGCGCGATAGCGGTTGATATCCTTGCGGATCAGATAGTCGAGCAGGCTACGACGCTGACCTACGAGAGCCTTCAGGGCGCGGGCAGTAGCGTAGTCCTTGTGATTGTTCTTCAGGTGCTCTGTCAGGTGCTTGATGCGGATGCTGAACAGTGCGATCTGGCTTTCGGGGCTGCCGGTATCGTTGGCACCCTGACCATACTTTGCGAAAATCTCTTTCTTCTCTTCTGTGGAAAGATGCATGGTTGGAGAATTTAAATTGTTGTTGTTAATGTATTTACACTTTTATCGAAATGCGCCCCGCGCCTTTCGGCCACGGCCTGACTCCTCGGCTCTCCAAGCCGGCAGAGCAGCGCCTTTCTTCAAAAAGCATGCAAATTTAACCATTTTTTCCCACACCACCAAATATTTGACTGTCAAACAATCAAATGCGGCCTCTGGCAGTCACAGCCCTCCCCAAAATACAAGCATGGCGCGCCCCCTCGTACGGTCGCGGCCACTTGAAGGATGCCCGGCCGTCAGGAGAATATCAGCACAAGCAATTGCGCAAGCACTACCCGCGAGAACATGGCTATGGGATAGACTGTGGCGTAGCCCACCGCCGGGTTATCGCCGGGGATGGTACTGTTGGCATAGTTGAGAGCCATCGGATTGGCCATCGCGCCGCTCAGCACACCGCAGGCAAGTCCGAAATCAAGTTTCCCCCAGCGCATCGCCACCGGCGCCATTATCAGCACCGGCAATATCGTGATGAGGAATCCCACTGCGATCCAGAGAAGTCCGTCGGCCCGCATTATCGTGTCGAGAAAGCGTTCACCTGCCTCAAGACCCAGACAACCGAGGAATAGCGACAGTCCGATGCCGCGCAACATGAGATTGGCACTGCGGGTGGTGTAGGTGACCAGATGAAACTGCGGACCGAAACGCCCGATGAGAATACCCACTATTATCGGGCCGCCGGCCAGACCGAGGCGCACCGGCACCGAAATGCCGGGAATCATGATAGGCACCGACCCCAACAGCAGTCCGAGCACTATCCCGAGGAATATAGCCCCCATGTTGGGATCCTTGAGTGTGACGGTAGAGTTTCCGACCACACGCGCCACCTGCTGTATCGACTTCTCCTCCCCTACCACAGTCAGGCGGTCGCCAAGCTGGAGTATCAGCCCGGGCGATGCAAGCAGTGTGACACCGCTGCGCACCACTCGCGTGATGTTGATGCCATAGGAATTACGCAGTTTGAGCGAACCGAGTTTACGTCCGTTCAATTCAGGTCGGCTCACCACTATATGACGCGAAATGAGCGAAGAGTCGATTGCATTCCAGTCGATATGGCCGGAATTCCAGTCTTTGTTCTCGACTGCGCCGAAGAGAGCGGTGAGTCCCTCCACATCCTTCTCGGTGGTGACCACGAGCAGACGGTCGTCGGCCATGAGCACCGTCTCCGGACCTGGAATTGTCACCTCACCTTTGCGCCATATGCGTGAGATGACGAAGTGCATATGGGTGAGCGAGGCGGCCTGTCGCACAGTCTTGCCGAAAATGGCCGGATTCTTCACATCGAAGGCGGCAATGAAGGTCTGGTTGTCATCCTCATGCTGCCCGTCGGCTATGTCGCCGGGGCGCACCGCAATCTTGCGCAATATGATAAAGGCAAGTATCACACCCACCACACCTAAAGGATATGTGACGGCACAGCTCAGAGCCGCCCCATTGGCAGAGATGCCCAATTGCGAGAGTGCCTGCTGGGCGGCGCCAAGCGCCGGAGTATTGGTAGTGGCTCCGCTGAGGATACCCACCATGTCCGACATCGGAATGTCGAGCAGAAACGTCAACCCGATTGCCATCAGAGTACCTAAAAGCACAAGCAACAGACCCAGCCCATTAAGTTTCACACCCCCCTGACGGAAGGAACTGAAAAAACCGGGACCCACCTTCAGACCCAACTCATAAACGAAGAGCACCAATCCGAAACTCTCGGCAAAGAGGAGCATCTGTCGGTCGATTTTCAGTCCGAGATGCCCCGCAAGGATTCCCACAAAGAAAACCCATGTCACTCCGAGCGACACCCCCCTGAAATGCACCTTACCCAAAGCCAGTCCTGCCGCCACTATCAGCGACAGCACCACGAGCGCCTGCAACGCGCTTTGTTCAAACAACAGACTCTGTATCCACATCCGGTATATCTATTATTGATTTAAGGATGCGAAATTACAAAAAAATTCGCATGTGAGCAACCATCGTACACCGACCGGATACCTCTGACCCTCCACAACGTAATAAATAGTGCAGTCGCTCCGCGACTGGCCGACAGCGGGAGGACGCTCCGTGCACAGCTCGGGCTGCGCCCGAGCTGTACAGCTTTATATTTGCATCGTGAAAGACGAATTGGTAAAAAGTTCGCGGTTAACAGGCCATGCAACCGCTCCGCGGTTGAGAGGCAGAGTGGGTTCGTAACTGCACAAGTCAGCGTCAGGTGAGCCTCGCTGTCTGTTAACCGCTTTGGACACTTAAGTATGTCTCCCAAAATAGTTAAGGTATTCTGCTGTGTCTATCCGGATTAGAGATACGTGTTGACTGCCTGTTTTACAAGGCGGCGCACTTTGGAGAAAGGCGCAGTGAATACCTTACGTCCTTTTGCCGACATTGCGATGCTGAAATCAGATTCCTTCAGGTCAGAGAGAGCGTTGACAGTGAGACCCGACACGTTGTCAGGTGTATATACCTCGCACTGGTCGCCCGACTTTTTATAGTAGATTGTGATGACTTGCCCGTTGCCGAGGGTGGCTTCCTGCTTCACAACCAATGTCTCCGGAAGAGATTTCCAGACGCTCCCAACGAAATCTGAAGACGAATTCTTCGGCGAGGCTGCCGATACGCTGAAACCGACGAATGACATTGTCATTGCGATTACCAAAGTCATTAAAAATTTTTTCATAATTGTTGATATTTTCGGTTCTGTCATTATTGACGATGCAAAGTTAGCCCGAAGCCGGGGGGATTGCAAATATATCAGTCGTCTATGTATGAACCGGTAAAATATCGTTATGAAACAGTAAAAATCCCTATCTGGCGTTTCTGAAAACAAGCATGGGGGAGGCCGGTCGGCGCCCGGACTGTTCTGCGTATTCTTCCCGAAGTCTGTCGCCTAAAGTAAAAGTCCCGTCGGGTCTGCGTATGAAATCATATTTGTCGCCCCCCGTGATATATGCCGCGTCCATAAACCCATATTCCCTGAGGGCATCGGCAAATCCCCACATTGTCTCTTTGCCGCGCGTAATGACATAGTAGAGACTGCCGTCGTCCATTCTTCCCAAAGCGGCACGCTCCACCTTACCGTGCAGACTGAACTTCTCAGGCAGGTTATTGTCGCCGAGAAGCAGATATTGCCTGAAAAACGAGCCACCGTTTTTCTGCGTATATTCTTTCACTCTATCTCCTTCGCCGACACCTATCTCCACTCTGCCCTGAGGAGACACCGCCACATATGCATAGCGGCCGTTCTGCTCCTTGAAGCGTATCGGGTTGCCGTTGACCACCACCGGACATATCGCAGTACTGTCGGGCGTATAATCGGCAGACCGGAAGAATGCCACCAGAGAACGGTCGGTAGTGTCAGGAAGTTCAGTTTCAAGCGATCCCCTCAGTCCGTCAAGCGGATAAATCTCGAGAGCGACCCCGAGAATTGTGTCGCATCCGGCTATAATACCCTTCTTATCTATATCATAAGGCTTCTCAAGCCGACCGATGATTTCTTTCTCTGATAACGCCCCGGAAGTATTGGTACGATTCCGGCTAAAAAAGAGAAACAGACCCATACATACTATGGCTGTGATTATGCCGGCCGACATGGCCGGCAGCCATATCCGGGTCCTTTTGTTTTCCCCGATACGGGGAGAATCCCCGTTCTTTTCAACAATGAGAACCGGAATCCGCTCTTTTCCAGCGGAACTGTTATTGTTATCCTGGTGCGAATCGTCATCAGGAATATCGATTATTTCAGGTTCAATCGCCATAGTCTGTCATTTTATCTTTTAGCTTCTTTAAGGAATCGCGCCCTAACCGTAATGTTGGTACTGAGGGGTTTATATCCTTCCCTCCGAATTTAAGCAGACGATCATTTACATTTATCACATGGACATGACGCACATTTATAATGAGGCTCCGGGTGACACGGATAAACGGATTGTCGTCAAGCTTTTCAAAAAGCTCCTCAAAGTAATGGATCTGAAAAGTCATCTTGTGTTTTGCGCCGGAGATAAGCACCAGGTCGGAATAGTTGCCATCGGCGAGAACATAAAGCACCTCCTCTGTGGCAACACGCACCAATTCATTGGCTGTTGAAATTTTTATCCATTCCATGTGCACAAAATTATCAAATATTTCGCAGTCCCGCAATAGTATTCACAAATAACTTTTCCCGGATGCACGGGGGAGGGGACGCGAAGGGCGCGAATGGGCGCTTTTTTCGGCTTCGCCGTCTGGCTCGGCTTTGAGTTCAATCTTTCAGGCTATTCTGATATGGCCTTGTGGATGGGGGAGAATATAGTTTTAACAATTTTCGTTTTGCAGTGTTATACAAATATATTACTTTTGTACCACAACTAAAATCGAAAGTTATGAATACAACATCAGTTGTCCGTAAACAGACCTCTTTCCGCCTGAGTGAGGCTCTTCTTGCAAAATTGCAGGAAGAAGCCCGACGTCATAACAGAAGCCTGAACAATCTCGTGGAGAGTGTGCTTATGGCATTTGTTGCAGGCCACCCCAATAAGACTACACTGACAGCAATGAAGGAAGCGGAGACCTCGGATAATCTCGAGACTCTGGATATGAAAAGTTTCCGCAACTTTGTTGATTCGCTATGAATGAACTTAAACTAACATCTCAGTTTAAGAAAGACCTCAAACGCTATAAGCATAAGGCTGCGGTCATTGACAAATTGGAAAACATACTTAACCTGCTGGCCGAAGGATTGCCTGTCCCTGAAGAAAACAGACCTCATATTTTGAGTAGCAATTATAAAGGATATATGGAGTGTCACGTGGAAAGTGACACTCTATTGATTTGGTGGGATAAGGAGGCCGGGATAATCAAGCTGGTACGCTTCGGTACACATTCCGAACTATTCTGATCCCCATACCACTTATCCCTTGATTAGCAGGTATTACTGCATCTTAAATCTGACATCGCGTGGGGAGACCGAATTTATCGGTGTGATTGGGCGTGAGGCAGGTGGTGTCGTTTGATACGGCTATTGCCGCACTTCCGGATGCCCGGGGGTACTTTCGGATGCGCGAGGGGCGCGGGAGGGCGCGGGGGGCCGGAATGAATATCAGCGCCACAGTAAGGTAGCATTTCTTGCCGGGCTTACTGTGGCGCTGAGGGTAGATGTTGGCGCTTTATTGCCATGCGGCGGAAGCCGCTATGCGCAGATGCTTTGGGGCGCTTTCTCCTTGGATCCGGCGGCTGCGCCGATTCTTCTGTAGCGGTAGATGATTCTTGCTGCCAGTCCGATGAGCAGGATCAGCGCCATCGGGAGAATGTAGACATACATGTTGGTCAGTACGTAGTGGGTATGGGTACGCTCGGCCATCGCTCTGAGATACTCTACGACCTGGTAGAAAATTTGGTCAATGCTCATTCCGGCGTAGGCGGCCTTGCGTTCGAAATAAATCTGCACGTTCATCCATGCCATGTAAAGCTCGGCCGCAAGGGGGAGCAGCGACAGCATCCGGCCGTATTTGTCCATCTTCGCCAACTTGCTGAGTATGATTACGGCAATCGCCAGTGCGACAAACGTGCATGCCAGCGGTTCGAAATACTCGCAGATATATACCGATGCCTCATGATAGTTCCAACCGGTAAAGGGCATGACTATGAGCAGTATCACCACGCACACGGCATAGATGGGGAGAGTCATCACCTCGGCCAGGATTACCAGGTCGTTGTCGGCATACTGGGTCATGGTCCGAGCCTCGAATTCATTCAGATTGATGAAATCCTGCGGATTATTCATAAAATCCATAGCGCTGGGGATCCCGAGCAACGGGAGCAGAACTAAGCTCAGCACATGATAGGAGAAGGTTGAAAAGATAATCAGGAGCCACATTACCCAATTCTTCATATACCGCTCGTTGCGGTTGATGACAAGGAGGAGTGGTGAGATTGTGAGCCAGCATAGTATCATCAGAATGATGTCCACCACCTTTCTGTCGATGAGTTTCCGGTCGGAGTCTTTTAATTCTTTCATACTGGATATATTTTGGTTACTTTATACTTACAGATACCAGTATCCCTTGAAAAGTAAATACGTCTGGCGGGAAAAGTTGCTTCTTTCCGGATGCTCGGGGGCGCGGGTTGCTTTCGGACTGGCTCTTATAACCATCGCCGAGCCCACGA
>JAIDKG010000030.1 GCA_029051525.1 Muribaculaceae bacterium | reverse complement strand
GGCACTCTCCGCGCACAGCTCAGACTAATCGTCTGAGCTGTACGCGGTTACTATGCAGTGCAGTCGCTCCGCGACTGGCATCCGCGCCCGCACGTACGGTCGCGGCCAGCCGCGACCGAATCTCCGGTGCCTCCGACCAGCAAAATCCCACGCAAAGGCGCAAAGGCGCAAAGAGCTCCGCATTCAGTCCCTCCCGCACCCGCGCGAAGCTCTCTGCGCCTTTGCGCCTCTGCGTGGGATCTTGTCGGCCAGGGCGCAGCGCCTCTGCGTGGGATCTTGTCGGCCAGGGCGCAGCGCCTCTGCGTGGGATCTTACCGGCCAAGGCGCAGAGCCTCTGCGTGAGCCATACGCGAGCGGGAAGCTACATTTTGGGGGATTGCGCAGGGAGTGTATTCGTTGAAAGTCAGGTGATTGGCTGAGTAGAAACGCTACATTTTACCGGTTGGCTCTTGACATGATAGAAAGTAATGTGTAAATTTGCATTGCGAGAGTTCAGAAGCTATAATACCTACAATAAAAATACTCCGACGTAATGAATCCTATCATCATGATGATGGCTCTTATGGGAGCCTCTCCGATGCCCACGGCCCTCCCCGAGACAGTGGTGAGTACCGGTGCCTATGTGTGGCATGGCGACACTGTCAGCCAGGGACCCTTCAAGGCTTACGCCCCGAGCGAATTTGAGATCGTCTCCGATTATTCCGCCCAGCCGGGATATTACATGGGGATCGACAAAGTGTGGAAACTGAAAAATGACATCAGTTCCTATCCGAAACTGACCACTCCCAACCGTCTGCATCAGGCCGTCTACAACATGGGTCTCGATGAGATGGTGAATGCCGTGGAGCCCGACACCACCCTGCGCACAGGTAAGGAATGGGCCGGCGTTTGGACCCGCGATGTGAGCTACTCCATCCTCCTCTCCATGGCCTATATGCAGCCTGAGGCCTCGATGATCTCCCTGATGAAGAAGGTGGATCCGCTGGGGCGTGTGATCCAGGACACCGGCAGCGGTGGCGCATGGCCCGTGTCGACCGACCGCGAGATATGGTGCGTGGCCGCATGGGAGGTGTATAAAGTGACCGGATCCAAGCAGTGGCTCGAGTTTATCTATCCGGTGATGAAGCGTTCGCTCGAGACCGATGCCAAATCATTCTACGGCACCGAGACCGGGCTGGTGAAGGGTGAGACATCCTTTATCGACTGGCGCGAACAGAGCCACCCGAAGTGGATGCAGTGTGTGGATATCTACAACAGTGAGACCCTCTCCACATCGGTGGTGCATGCCCGGGCATGGCGCGTGCTGGCCGAGGCTGCCCGGGAGCTTGGCCATAAGGATGTGGCCCGTGAGGCCAATGCCATGGCCGATACCATCTCAGATGCAATCAACCAATATCTCTGGCTCGATGATGCCGGCTACTATGCCATGTATCTCTACGGCCGCGACAATCTGATCACCAATCCCCGCGCCGAGACACTCGGTGAGTCGCTCGCCATCCTCTGGGATGTGGCCACCCCCGACCGTGCCCGCACCATCACCGAGAAAAATCCCACCACCCCCTACGGTGTGGCGATCTTCTATCCCCAGATCTCCGATATGCCCTCTTATCACAACAATGCTCTCTGGCCCTGGGTAGCCTCCTACTGGGCCATGGCCAATGCCAAGGTCGGCAATGAGCAGGGTGTGATCGAGGCCATCGGCAGTGTGGTGCGTCCCGCCGCACTCTTCGCTACCAATAAGGAGAACTTCCGACTCGACAACGGCGACATAGCCACCGAACTCAACTCCAGCAATATGCTCTGGTGTCTGGCCGGCAATATCGCTCTGACCCACCGCATACTTTTCGGTATAGAATACATGAACGACGGGCTGGCATTCCATCCCTTTGTGCCGGAGGCTCTCGGGCAGCCGCGCAGTCTGGAGGGTTTCCGCTACCGCGATGCCGTGCTGAATATCTCGATCAGCGGCTATGGCTCGAAGATCAAGAGTTTCAAGGTGAATGGCAAGGAGCAGGATCCCTTTATCCCCGCCAAGAAGGCCAAGGGTGAGCTCAATGTGGTAATCGAGATGGACGACCAGCCCATCGAGCCCCTGCTTGTGAACCGCCGCCCCAATGCCTCAAGCCCGATTACTCCGATAGCATGGCTCGAGGGTGAACAGCTTGTGTGGAATCCGATTGAATATATCGACCACTATGTGGTGGTGAAGGATGGCAAGCGTGTGGCAGAGACACGATCCACAACCTGGGATGCCTCCGAGCCGGGTGAATATCAGGTGATCGGTGTGGCCGGCGACGGTATCGAGGGCTTCGCCTCCGAGCCGCGCAGCACTCGCCCGGCAGTCATCGTAGAGCTCACCGGAGCCGACAACGACAAGACAAGTGTGCTTGAAGTGCCGGTCAATGTGCCCGCCGACGGCGACTACTGCGTGAGTCTGCTCTATGCCAACGGCAATGGCCCGGTGAATACGGAGAATAAGTGCGCGATCCGCACCCTTTCGGCCGATGGCGAGCGTGCCGGCATCCTTGTATTGCCTCACCGTGGCAAAGATAACTGGGACGACCGCGGATGGTCCAACTCTGTGATGGTGCCCCTCACTGCCGGGCAGCACACCCTGACCATCGACTTCCGACCGGAGAATGAGAATATGAACATCCACACCAACCATGCCCGCATCTATGGTGTGAAGCTCGTCAGGAAATAACGCGCTCTAAGTGCTGATATCGGTCAGCGGGATGCGCGGAGCGAGCTCCGGCGGCATCATGGCGTTGATCAGCAATATATGGGTGAATCCGTAAGGATTACCGGGCCTCAGGGCCTCGACTGTGAGCGGGAGGGCTTCGGCTCTCCCGCTTTCTATAAGGTGGCGGCGCATCACTCCGGGCAGCAGGCAGCTTGTGGGGGCCACGAGGCGGCGGCCGTCGGTGAGGAGGATGTTGGTGTAGGTGGTATCGTAGGGGAGGCCGCGGTGGGTGATGAGTATCTCGTCGCAATCGCCGCGCAGCGCGTGGAGCCGCAGGAGCGCAGTGCGGTCGGCATATTTCAGGTGGTAGTCGGGCAGGGGGGTGGCCTCTACGAGCCGGAGGGTGGTCACATCGCGACGGGTGTAGTGCTGAAATTCCCACTCCATATGGTCGCGACCGTAGAGCAGTCGGAGTTTCACTTCACCCCGGCGGTATTCCTCGGGCACCTCCACGGTATCGGGCGATGGGAGCCGGTAGCAGCCGTAGGCTTCGCGACATGTGGCCTCCATGCGCTGGCGATGCAGGTGGTGGAGCCGGATTGAGCCGTGGCTCACCCGCAGGGTCTCTATGAAGGGTAGGGGAGAGGAGAGGGGATGATGTATTGTCATGGTCATCGGGTGAGGTAGATTTTCTGCAACAGTTCGCGGTATTCGCTCTGACAGTCGCTGTTTACGGTAATTCCGCCGCCGCTGTGAAAACGAGTGGTGCCATCGGGATGCCGCTGCAGGCAACGGATCATCACGCCGCTGTCGAGGCTGTGGCCATCGAAGTAACCGAATACCCCGGTATACCACCCGCGTTGACTCCTCTCGGCCTCGCGGATGATGCGCAGAGTGGCCTCTTTGGGTGCGCCGCATATCGACCCGGCCGGCAACATCGCAGTGATGATCTCCCCCAATCGGCCGCGCCAATCTGCGGGGAGTGTGCCCCGGATCTCCGAACTGGTCTGATAGATATCTCCCCGGCGGGTGGCCACGCGGTCGAAATAGCGGAAGCGCGCCACGCGCACGTCGGAGGCCACGATTGCGAGGTCGTTGCGCAGGAGGTCGACGATGGTATAATGTTCGGCAAGTTCTTTGGGGTCATTCTCCAATCGCTCGCGTGAGTCGGGGATTTCAGCATCGATTGTCCCCTTCATCGGATAGGCTGAGATAATCCCTTCGGCTGAGATCCTGACGAATGTCTCGGGTGAGAAACATACGAACTCTCCCGGTATCAGCAATCGATAGGGGGCTCTCGCTGCATGGAAAATCTCCTCCATTGGCGATGCCACCACCAAAGTGCTCCCTGTAAGATTCACCAGGAAACTATCCCCTCGCATCAATCCCCGCCTTACCACTGCGAAAGCTTCGGCGTATTCCTGCGGCGTGGGCTCCCGAAGCACCCGCATCGATGGCTGCGCCCCCTCGGCGCAGCCATTACATGGCAGAGAGTTGCCACTCTCCCCGACACTCCAGAGCAGATCGCGCCTCTCCAGCGGATTCTCCATAAATAACCCCCTTTTCATTTCATAATCAGCCACAAAAAGGAAAGCTTTACCCGCTCTCCCGGCAGCATCCATGTGCTCCGCCAACTCCCTATGCGAGAGGACACGCATCACCTTCTGAGTATCAACTTCCACGGCCATACAAAAACAGACGATTAATAACCTGCAAATTTACTAAATTCGCATGTGAGCAAAGAGTGCAAGTCGGCCAAAGGCCGGTGCACGGTGCCGTAGGCACTTTGACTCACTGCAAATTTACTAAATTTTGCAATTAAAACCTCTGTTTTTACGCAAAATTGAGATTATGTTCTCGCGCTGAGCCGGTATAGGGGGCCACGCAAAGGCGCAAAGGCGCAGAGAGCTTCGCGCGGGTCAAGCTTTGCGCCTTTGCGCCTTTGCGTGGGATAAATACCGTCCGCGCGAGCCGGTATAGGGGGGCCACGCAAAGGCGCAAAGGCGCAAAGAGCTTCGCGCGGGTCGAAGGCTCTGCGCCTCTGCGCCTCTGCGTGGGATAAATACCATACGCGCGAGCCGGTATAGGGGGCCACGCAAAGGCGCAAAGGCGCAAAGAGCTTCGCGCGGGTTCAAGGCTCAGTGCTGGTGGGTCTCCGACCCACCAGCCTGCGCGCAGCCCTCAGTCGCCACCGCTATGACGGTATATGCAGTGCGGTCGCTCATAGCGGCGCTATGAGAGATATGACAAGTCGGGGCGCGGTCAAACCGCGCCCCGAC
>JAIDKG010000003.1 GCA_029051525.1 Muribaculaceae bacterium | reverse complement strand
AAGTAGCGGGATCGAGAATTGAACTCGAGACCTCCGGGTTATGAATCCGACGCTCTAACCAACTGAGCTATCCCGCCGAGTGTATCAACCTAAAAACATGCATCTGCTTTCGCTTTTGCGAGTGCAAAGTTAGTAACTTTTTTTGGTTCCACCAAATTTTTCGGCGAAAAAAGCGAGATTTTTTGTAATTTTGCAGTGCCAACCGATGTGGTAACCTTGCCGTCGGGATGCGGTGTATAGATGTAAAACGCTTATGAACAGCAGACTACGAAGAAATATAATGAAATATAGCCTTTCTCTCTTAGGACTCATCACGCTTGAGTTCTCGCTCACATCATGCTTTACAGGCATCGAGGGTACGAAGAAAATCACTCTCTCCCGGCAGGATCGTAGGGAGACGGCTCCTACGCATGAGGAGACGTTTCTTGCCGATATCCGTGCGTCGGCCCATACGGAGTGGGATAAGGGTAAGCCTTTTTATGTGGCCGACGACAGGGCCTCGGTCATGATAGATGCTGTGCGTATCGAATCGGGGAAACCTTCGCTTGAGTGTGGCGATGAACTGCATTTTCTTGAGGCTCGCGACATCCGCACACCCGACGGCACTACCCGCACCACCATCATCTTCATGCGCGGCAACGATGAGTTCCGCTATATGGCTCGCGAGGCACCGGCCGGGCGCAGCGTGGTGATGAGCGATGACATACCCGGACTGATCGACCCTGAAATGATACGTGCCGTAGCCGATAGGCTGAAAGGGATGAGGCTTTGGACTCTCAGCACTCTCTGGCTTGATGCCGACGGCAACCGTAAGGAGGGATTGAAGTATGACCCGGTGACAGTGACAGGTGTGGAGAAGGGGAATATGATCTTTCCTGTAAAGGTGAAATTTCGTGATGACGAGGGTCGCGCGGGTAGCTATCTGATGAATTTCGGCAACACCGGTAAGGACTCCCGCAGCTTTGCCACCCTCTTCTCAACCGATGATCCCCGCACCTCATATCCCGGCATATCCGACGGCACCTGGCAGATGATATGTCAGGCTAAGGTGGCTCCGGGCATGACGAAGCAGGAGTGCCGTCTGGCCAAAGGGAATCCCACCGATGTCTATGATGGTCACGACCATTCCAAGTCGATGCTACTCTGGGTATATCCCGATGCCACGACTCTCTATTTTGAGGATGATATTCTGGTGCGTGTGAAGGGGTATTGACGCATAGCCGGATTAAGACAAGTATTGCTATTTCAAAATCCAAAGTATGGAACTATTTGAAAAAGATAAGGATATCACAGGGTTTACCACTTTCGGCATCCCTGTGAAGGCAAGATTTTTTGCTGAATATGATTCGGCCGACAAGCTGGTGAAGATCTGCCGCAGCGAGGAATACCGCGAGAATCGGGTGCTGCATATCGGTGGTGGTTCCAACCTGCTGTTTGAGCGCGATTTCGACGGACTGGTGCTGCATTCCGGCATCCGTGGTATCAAGACTTACCGCAAGGATGACGACACGGTCTATGTGATAGCCGGAGCCGGTGAGAAGTGGTGCGATCTGGTGGATTATTGTGTAGATAACGGCATTGCCGGAGTTGAGAATATGGCCGGCATACCGGGAGAGGTAGGTGCTTCACCGGTGCAGAATGTCGGGGCTTATGGAGTTGAGGCCGGCGATGTGATATGGAATGTGGAGTGTCTTGACCGAGAGTCGCTTCAGACGGTCACTATCCCCGGCTCTGAATGTGGTTTTGCCTATCGCGATTCACGATTCAAGGGTGAATGGCGCGACCGTTATATCGTGTTGCGCGTAAGTTTCCGTCTGCGTAGCGGCAGCGAAGCCCGTAATCTTGAATATGCCGCTCTGCAGAAATTTGCCGAGTCGTTGGGGCGGGTCCCCACTACGGCTGAGTTGCGCGACGAGGTGCTTCGTCTGCGCGATTCAAAACTGCCTGATCCGCGGCGAGTGGGTAGCGCGGGGAGTTTCTTTGTCAATCCGGTGCTTCGCAAAGCCTATTACGAGTGGGAATGTCTGAATTTCAATGATTCAGTGCCCTCGATTCCGCGCCGAGGCACACCTGAATATGAGACAGCCACGCATGTCAAAGTGCCGGCCGGATGGCTTATCGAACATGCCGGACTGCGCGGAGTGCGGGTGGGTGGTGCCTATGTATACCCCGACAACTGCCTCGTGATAGCCAACGACGGCACCGCCACGGCAGCCGATGTGCGCGATCTCGCCAAGCAGGTGGCCGACCGTGTGCTCGAAGCCTTCCATATCGCCTTGCGTCCCGAGGTGAATTTCATAGATACAGCCGTCAAGGTGACGGTGTTGGGTTCGGGCACATCGAAGGGTGTTCCCGAGCTGCTGTGCAATTGCAGTGTGTGCCGCTCGGAGGATCCACGCGACCGGCGTCTGCGTGCCTCGGTGCTGGTGGAGACTATGGGGGTGCGCCTTCTGATCGATCCCTCGCCCGATTTCCGGCAGCAGGCGCTCACCCACGACATAGGGCGCATCGATGCCGTGCTCATCACTCATGAGCATTACGACCATGTGGGTGGTATCGATGATCTGCGTCCCTACTGCTTCTGGGGAGCGTTGGATATGTATTGCCGTGCGGATGTGAATGAGAAATTACACAGGCGTCTGGATTACTGTTTCAAGGATCGGCTTTATCCCGGTGTGCCGACCTTCAGAATGCATTCGCTCGAGAATCGTCCCTTCTTCATCAAGGGTGTGAAGGTAGAGCCGATTGAGGTATATCATGGGAAACTTCCCATCTATGGCTACCGCATAGGCCGCTTCGCATACGTCACCGATGCCAAACGTATCGATGCCTCGGAGCGCGAGAAACTTCACGGGCTCGATGTGTTGATAGTCAACGGTCTGCGCTGGCGCGACCACTTCGCCCATTTCACCATCGACGAGGCATTGCATCTCATCAGCGAGGTGAATCCCCGCAGAGCCTATCTCACCCATCTATGTCATGAGGTGGGGCGCCACGACAGTCTGGCCGTCCGTCTGCCCGAAGGTGTGGCTCCGGCCTACGATGGTCTGCACCTGATAGTGAAATAATACCGCTGCCTGTGCGCGATAAGCCCGCAGGCACACTCTACTCTCCTCGCCCCCCGGGGGGCCGGAATCAATACAAAGGCTCCGGATCTACTGTAGAAAACAGAGAAACCGCCTGCGATATCCATCGCTGGCGGTTTTTTGATGTCTGTTCTGTTCGAACCGTTATGGAAAACAGAAATTGTCGGTAAAATTCGGTATGTAAGTATTGTTGTTCTTTCGGAGAGGGTGGAGGAGGAGGATCGGGAATCCCTCTGGGGGGGCTTATTTCAGTTTCAGCGATTGACCGATCTTGATCGGAGCGGTAGCCGAGAGATTGTTGAGCTTTCTCAGAGTAGTGGTCGACAGACCATATGCCTTTGCGATCGAAGAGAGGGTGTCGCCCTTCTTGACGGTGTATACGCTGATAGCCTCACCTGCCGAATAGGGATTGGTGCTCTTGTCGGCCTTGGCAGATTCGCGCGAGGGAGCGAAGTTGCGCGGCTGTGTATAGGTAGACTTCGAGAAGGTGTAGGTATCGGTATGGGTGGTATGGTTGGCGAAGTCGAAGATAGCCGAGGGATTGATGGCATATCCCATGTAGCGGGTCTCGAAGTGGAGGTGCGGGCCGGTGCTGCGTCCGGTGTTGCCTCCCAGGCCGATTGGTTCGCCGGCTTTTACCACCTGGTCAGGCTTCACGAGATGCTTGTTGAGGTGGCCGTAGACAGTCTCCAGACCATTCGGGTGGCGGATGATCACATAGTTGCCATAGCCGCGGGCCTCATAGTTGGTGAGACGCACCTTGCCATCGAAGGCGGCGCGGATAGTGTCGTTCATCTTCACGCCTATGTCGATACCCTTGTGCATACGGCCGAATCTTGCGCGGTAGCCATAGTTGGAGGTCACGCGTCCCAGATGAGGCATCACATAATTGGTCACATCGATCACGGCTGTATTGGGCACATCGGTCGGGCGGAATGGATTCACACTCTTGGAGTTCCAGCCCTCGGTGTAGATATCGATTTCGGGTTCCGGCTCATCCACGAGGTCGATAAATGCCGACTGGTCGATGAGTCTGATCTGCTCCTTGGCCGAAGCATTGGAGGCGAGGAGCTGCTTATGTGCGTCGGCATGCGCGCGCGACTTGGTCTGGGCGAAAGAGGGGGCACCAAAGGCCATGAAGGCGGCGGCCGCAATGCCGAGTATCAGTTTTACCGATTTCATTCTGATGAAAGATATTTTTAAGGGTCAGTCAGCCTTAAGATTCGATAAAGGAGGTAGAAAGAAGCGGGGTTCTCATCTTAATGGCGGCTCACTGTTGAGGAGGGGCTGCCGGAGTGACCGGATCTTGGTAGCTCGTTTTGTCGTCAGCTTGAAGTCACTGAAATGACAGGATTGAATTTTAAGATTCGTTAGGATTTCCCTAACTCTCATATCCAAAAGTACAAACAAAATCCGATTATGCACAACCATATCCAATTATTTTTTGTTAAAGCCTATGGGGAAGGATTGAAATGTGGTTGGTAATCAGTTTGTAGTCAACTGTTTAGCAAATTGACATGTTTTACAACATGTTTTTCGGCGTGTGCACAATGGGTTGCGGAATGTGCACAAAATGAGCAAAACCAAGTGTAAAAATTTGTTAACGCTATTTTATCTATGGCAAAATGAGGGTATTAGCCATATTCACACATTGTGGCCGGATGCGGGCCGGGATTGCATACCGGATTGTATAGTGCCTGCGCGGCAGTGAGGGGGAGTGGATGTGGGAATAGAAAAAAGAAAGGTAGCCCCCTGTCCGTGAGAGGACAGGGGGCTACTTATGCTATAATATTGTCAGCGTGAATTAGCCGAGGGGGCGGAGTTTCACAGTGAAGTGGCGCATGAGGGGAGCCTCCCATACGATTTCCACACCACGAGTGATCTCGTTGCGGCGATCATATACGTTCTTAAGGGCAGCTGCGATAACTCTCATGTGATTGTCGGTGTATACGCGGCGTGCGATGCAGAGACGGAGCAGGTCGAGGCCGCCGAAACGGTTCTCGCGTGTGATGGGGTCGCGGTCGGCGAGGATGTAGCCGATTTCGCAGCCACGGATACCGGCCTCACGGTAGAGCTCGATAGTGAGGGTCTGTGCGGGGAACTCCTCCTTGGGCACGTTGGAGAGGATCTTGTTGGCATCTACGAAGATGGCGTGGCCACCGGCAGGACGCTGGTAGGGGATACCATACTCGTCGAGGAGCGAAGCGAGGAACTGCACCTGCTTGATGCGAGTGTCGAGGTTGTCAAACTCAGTGTTCTCATCCAGACCCACAGCGAGAGCGGCCATGTCGCGGCCGTTCATGCCACCGTATGTGAGGTAGCCCTCGAAGGGGATACAGAATTTCTTGGCAGCCTCGTACCAGTCTTCGTGACGGGTTGCGATGAAGCCACCCATGTTGACGATACCGTCCTTCTTGGCCGACATTGTCATGCCGTCGGCCAGATCAAACATTTCGCGGGTGATCTCCTTGATGCTCTTGTCGGCATATCCCTCCTCGCGAGTCTTGATGAAGTAGGCGTTCTCGGCGAAACGGGCGGAGTCGAAGATTACGCGCTTGTTGTATTTGTCGGCCACACGGCGCACATCGCGCAGGTTCTGCATCGAAACGGGCTGACCGCCGGCTGTATTGTTGGTGATGGTCACGATGATGAAGGGGATCTTGTCGGCATCCTTCTCGAGAGCGGCCTCAAGTTTCTTGATGTCAACGTTGCCCTTGAAGGGGACCTCAAGCTGAGTGTTCTTTGCCTCGTCGACAGTGCAGTCGAGAGCCACGGCCTTGCGGCTTTCGATGTGACCCTTTGTAGTGTCGAAGTGAGAGTTGCCGGGAGCCACATCACCCTCTTTGATAAGAGCGGAGAAGAGCACATTCTCGGCAGCGCGGCCCTGGTGGGTGGGGATTACGTAGCTGAAGCCGGTGAGGCGGCAGATTACGTCGCGGAGCTCATAGAAAGAGCGAGAACCGGCGTAAGACTCATCGCCCATCATGAGGGCAGCCCACTGACGGTCGCTCATTGCGCCTGTGCCGGAGTCGGTCAGACAGTCGATGTAGACGTGGTCGGCAGCCAGCTGGAATACGTTGTAGTTGGCTTCTGCGAGCCATTTTTCGCGTTCTTCACGGGTGGATTTGCGGATGGGTTCTACCATCTTGATTTTCCAAGATTCTGCAAAGGGAAGTTCCATGTGCGTAAGTATAGTTTAAAGTTGTAGTCAAATTGATTTCCTGTGCGAGGAGCGGATGCAAAATACCGTGGTAGATCGGCTCAGCACCCCTCCCGGCTCTTAGACACCGCAAAGATAGTCAAAGTATTTCAGTTATACAAAATATATAACAAAAATATTTACCGAAAAAATCCCGGTATATGGAAATAGCCGCGAAATTGTCATTGATTTCGCGGCTAATAGCATGGAATACAGATTGTTATGATTGTAGGTTTATTCCACGGGTGTCACCGTGTAGCCGGCCGAGCGCAGGAGGTTTACGAGTCCCTCTTCTCCGGCCAGATGGAGCGCGCCGACCACGATGAGTGATGGCTGCTCGCTCATGATAGAGGGGAGCTGCTGCATCCAGTTATGGTTGCGGCGGTCGAGCAGGGCGATCATGAATTCCGGTTGGTCGTCCTCCTCGCGTGTGAGCTGGAATAATGCGTCGAGATCCTGCTTGATATAAGATGCGTTGAGTTTCTCGGCCTGTTGTTCGATCTTCTCCGGATTGTCGAGCGACTCCCGGAGCGTCTCGAGCTGTCGGGCGATGGGCACAGAGCAGTAGAGGAGTTCGGCTTGCTGTTTGGCAGTCTCGAGAGGTATCACTTTCTTGCCGGCCTCCTTATATAACTTCTGGAAACGCATGTCGAGCTGCTGGCTCGGGTCAAAGCCCGGCATCGATTTCTGCACCATCGTGAGGCTCACTATAGTAGTGACCACCATTGGGCGCATCGGCTCAAACATGGCGAGCTCCATACCCTCCATCGGAGCGAGGGGTTTGAACTTGGCGCTCATATCGGCAAGTACTTCCGGAGTCACGAGTTGCGACAATGTGCTGTCGGAGGGAGCCATCATATAAGGCGCCATATCCATCTGGAGCTGCATCGGATTGCCGGTCATATCGATTTCGCCCACCACGGCCTGAGTCTGCTCCATCACCTCGGGAAGCTGCTTGAAGCTATCGAGGAAATCGGCCGGAGCCATATGATGGGTGCCGAAGAGATAAGAGGGAGTGGCGAGGCCATTCCCCTCCACCTTATAGAAGATCTGGGCCGAGGCAGGGAAAGCGGCGATTAGAATCGCCAGCGAGAGAATCGCACGGAGCGAGCGGGTAAGGATTTTCATATTGAAGGGTAGTTTGGTTTTACAAAGTAAGACGCAAAGAATAGGAAATAGTTTCTTTCTTACACCACAAAATTATATATAATTCCGCTGATGAGGGTCTAAATCCGGAGAAAAATCGCTAAATTTGCAGTTATGGACAATAAAACGCTAATCGAGACCATAGCTGCCGACAGTGGAATAGAGAAAGAGCGGGTGCAGGAGATGCTCAGTGCCTTCTATTCCATCACAGCAGAATGCTGCGTGGCGATGGACACCATAATAATACCCGGTTTTGGCCAGTTTGAGCCCAAAAAGCGTAAAGAGCGGCTCACGGTGCATCCCTCCACCGGTAGACGATTGCTTGTGCCGCCGAAACTGGTGATGAATTTCCGACCGTCGGCAGTGATGAAATCGAATCTCAAGCAGTGATGAAATCGACCTCAAACAGTAATGGATAACAAGATAACCCTATCAGTATTGGCCCAGATGCTATCCGAGCGAACCGGCGCGAGCCGAAAGGAATGCGAAGAACTGCTCCGCAGTTTCTTCCGCACCATCTCAGCCACTCTGGCGGCAGGGGAGCCGGTGAAGGTGCGCGGATTCGGCACATTCAAGATTTCGCCGGTCGATGCGCGGATGAGTGTGGATGTATCGTCGGGTCAGGACTATGAGATACCCGCCCACAACCGGATTGTATTCATTCCGGCCAAAGAATTGGCCGGGATGGTGAATGCCCCCTTCAGCATGTTTGAGACCATCGAGCTTGCCGATGCACTGACCGATGCCGACCTCGACGAGGCGGAGACCGACACCGAAGCTGACGAGGCGGCTGATGCGGCGGCCGATGCGGCACCCGCGCCCGCCGATGAGTCGCCGACCGCTGATTCTGAGAATCTGCCACAGGAGAAAGAGCCTGCGGCTACAGAGCCGGATCAGGAAGAGCAGGAGGAACCGGCCGAAGAGGAGGAAGCATCGGAAGATGAGAAACCGGCTGAAGAGGATGTGGCCCCCGAAGAGGAGGAATCGGCTGAAGAGGTGGAATCGGCTGAAGAGTATGAGACCCCCGAAGAGGTGGAAGAATCTCCCGAAGAAGATGACTCCACTGAAGCTCCGGCCGATGAATCGGTTGATCCGGATAGCCATAATGCGGCAGCCGCCGATGAGGATGTATCTGCACAGATGTCCCACTCTCTCCAGCCCTACGAGATATCATCCGAAGAGGGGGATGACGAGCAGGTGAAGCCGGCAGTGCCGCAGCCCGACCACGAGCCACGTCGCACTCCGAGTCGTTTCAGCCACGGTTTTCTGTGGGGTATGGTGGCCGCCATACTGTTGGTGCTCTTGGGTTGCGGGGTGCTCTATATGCTCAGCGATACATTCCATAGCTCGGTAGGGGCTATGATAGGTAATACAGAATCGGTCAAAACCCAACCCCGCGACAGCTCCGCCGCCATCCCGGGCGAAGGGGAGGTAGCTCTCGCCGCCGATATGGCCGAAGATGAAACCGGCATGGCCGATGTGGTGGAAGATATGCCCGAAGGGAAAGATATTCCCGCCGACAGCACGGTGCCCACCCGTCCGTCAGACCAACCCGTCTACGACACCGTCACCGCCGATGCCGGACTCGGCGTATTGGCCCGCCGCCATTACGGCAACTACCACTTTTGGCCTTATATATATAAGGAGAATGAGAAGATACTCGGTCACCCCGACCGCATACGTCCCGGCACACGATTGGTAATCCCCCCACTCTCAAAATATGGCGTGGATTCCCGCAATGCCTCCGACCTGGCCAAAGCCAAACGCCTCGATGCCGAAATCTACGCAAAATACAAAGGTAAATAACCCTCTTCCACTCAACACTATCTCCCCCCCTCCATCCCAAATGCATCATAGCCAAAAGCAGGATTTTTACCCGGCTTTTGGCTATGAATCGTTTTGGAGAGAGGGTGTAGGCGAGAATCAGGTCGGGGAACCTGCCGAGGCATCGGGTGTAGATGCGGAGGCATCTCCGGGTGAAGATGAACCGGGCGCCTGCGAAGGCGAGGAAGGCGAGGAAGGCGAGGAAGGCGAGGAAGGCGAGGAAGGAGAGGAAGGAGAGGAAGACGAGGAAGGAGAATCTGATGCCGACTTCATCGGTGGCACTTCGGCCGGAGCTTCGGGAGCGCCCCCTTCGCGCAGGAAGGGATAGGGTAAGCCGAAATAGAGGTTGGGATCGCGGCCGGCCTCCAGCACGCCGTTGACTATTGTATCGCGGCCCGATGCATTCTCGAAAGCATATAGATTGAAGCGCCCCATCATGATGGCCAGATGCTCGAAGATTGATGCCTGGATTGCCTCGTAGGGGAGCCAGGATGAGGTGTTGGTGAAGCAGTAGATCTGCAGCGGCACCCCCGAAGAGGTCTGCGCCAGAGAGGTCACAAAACATGTATCGGCCTCCGCGTGACTCACATGCGGGTGGGCATCGAGATAGAGTTTCAGATAGGCGCGGTAGACGCCAAGATTCGTTTCGATACTGCCATCCACAAGTCCGTCGGGATTATTCACATTCTGTACATGTCCGGCATTGCGCTGCTCAATCTTCTTGGCAATCCAATCCTTCAGCAGGGGTATGCGGGCGTAGGCGGCGAGCATATTATCATCAGTGGGAAGGATCGAGTCGCAGTCTATCATATAGCAGCGGCATATGCGTCGGGTATTCGATACCTGCATAGGCCTGTAATTGGTAAACGACCCCGACACCAGACTATACGGCGGTATCGTGGTGACAGTCTTGTCGAAATTCTGCACCTTTACGGCTGTGAGCGACACCTCAATCACATTGCCATTAGCATCGGTGCCCGGCACCTTGATCCAGTCGCCCACATGGAGCGAATCGTTTTCCGAAAGTTGCACACCCGCCACAACACCCAAGATGCTATCCTTGAAAACCAACATAAGCACAGCGGCGAAGGCGCCCAGGCCGGCCAACAGACTTCCCGGCGACTTATCCACCAGGATAGCCACCACCACGATGGCGGAGAGTATCCAGATGATACCCTTGATGAGTTGCATGAGTCCGCGCAGGGGCAGTTTGCGTTTATTCTCCCTGGCATCGACGTGGGTCCACACCACGGTAGCCAAAGTGTTGAGAGCCACGGCCACCACATAACATATGTATACCCATGTGAGTCGGGTGAGCCAAGAGGCCAGCGTGGCCCGGGAAGTGAGAGTGAACTGAATGAATATCAGGAAAACGATAGGGGGTACAATCCGGCAGGCCTTGCAGAAGAATTCCGACTCGCGCAGGCGAGTATAGAGATCATACTTCACCACCTTCGAGAGATGGTCGACCACATAAAGGATCACCCATTTCACCACCTGTCCGATGCCGATGGCGATCAGGAATACGGCAATGGCATAAAGAGCTGTGGCGAGAAACTGATTATGTTCCAGACCTACGAGATGGAGTAGCCAGTCAACACCCTTCATGATCCATTTGGCCACGGTATAATAGGATTCTTCCGTAGCGCCATGCAGTTCGACGACGGGCACGTTGTGGGAGTCGGCTACGCGTTCGCCGGCGGGAGCGATGAGAGTAAGCAAAGAGAGTGGATTCATAGCTTATGAGTGAGTGAAATTAATAAAAAGCGCTCCGGTGCTGCTTGGGCGCCGCGGGCTGTGACGGTGGAATCCTTGGCGGTAGGAGGAGGCGCGCCGGCGTTTGGGGCGCACGGGCCATTGTGGTGGAATCCTGATAGTAATACAATTGTGGGGGAGGGATAGTTCGGATATTTGGGTTTTTCCGTTCGCTTGCGCTCCGGCGCGGGACCAGGAGGGTGCGGGCGGGGTGGTTGGGGCGGCCAGACCGGTCGGACTGGTCGGACTGGTCGGACTGGTCAGACTGGTCGGACTGGTCGGACTGGTCAGACTTGCCGGCCGAAAAGCTGAAAATTTTTGCGAAAAATTTGGTGGAATCGGAAATTATTGCTAACTTTGCAGTGCAAAAGAGCCCGAGAGGCTCCGGAGCGATGAAATAGGGTTCCATGTCCGAGTGGTTAGGTACCGGTCTGCAAAACCGTCTACACCAGTTCGAATCTGGTTGGAACCTCCAAAAGTCAGCAGTTTCAGACTGTTGACTTTTTTTTTATGTAATTGTTTTTGCCGGAATTTGAGGGAAATTTATTAACTTTGCAGTCTGAAATCAAGGTCAGGCACGTCAGGGTCCCGACAGAGGGGTAGAGGCGGGGCCGACAGATATAGAGGTATAAAATTTTTTGACAGAATAATGAAGAAAAGTGCACTTCAAAGAGTGAGAGCTGAGTATCAGCCCAAACTCCCCAAGGCTCTGCAGGGTCCGGTAAAAATCACAGTAGGTGAGGCCACTGAATCGGTAGCCAACCAGAAAGAGATCAAAGCCCTCTTCCCCAACACCTACGGTATGCCCGTAGTAGAGTTTGAACCTAACGACAACCCTGAGCGTGTAGAGGAGCCCTTCAACGTGGGTATCATCCTCTCCGGTGGTCAGGCTCCCGGCGGCCACAACGTGGTGAGCGGTATCTTCGACGGTATCAAAAGCCTCAACAAGGAATGCCGCCTCTATGGCTTCCTGATGGGTCCCTCCGGATTTATCAACCACCAGTATATGGAGCTGACAGCTGCATATATCAAGGAATACCGCAACACCGGCGGCTTCGACATCATCGGTTCTGGCCGCACTAAGCTGGAGACTCCCGATCAGTTTGACGCAGGTCTGAAGGTGCTCAAGGAGCTCAACATCAAGGCTCTCGTGATCATCGGCGGCGATGACTCCAATACCAATGCGGCAGTTCTGGCCGAGTACTACAAGGCCAACGGTGCCGACGTGCAGGTGATCGGTGTGCCCAAGACTATCGACGGCGACCTTAAGAACGAATGGATCGAGACCTCCTTCGGTTTCGACACAGCCTGCAAGGTTTACTCCGAGGTGATCGGCAACATCCAGCGCGACTGCAACTCTGCCAAGAAATACTATCACTTCATCAAACTGATGGGTCGTTCGGCCTCTCACATCGCACTCGAGTGCGCCCTGGAGACACAGCCCAACGTCTGCATCATCTCTGAGGAGGTGGCCGCCAAGCGCATGACTCTCGACAACATCGTGAGCCAGATCTGCTACGTAGTGGCAGAGCGTGCGAAACTCGGCTGGAACTTCGGTACAGTGCTCGTGCCCGAGGGTCTGATCGAGTTCATCCCCTCGATGAAGCGTCTGATTTCCGAACTCAACGATGTGCTCGTGGAGCATGCCGAAGAGCTTGAGGGACTTGAAGAGCTCGACAAGCTCGCAGCCATCCACGGCTTCCTCAGCCCCGAGTGCGCAGCACTCTACAAATCACTTCCCAAGAACATCGCCCTTCAGCTCAGCCTCGACCGCGACAGCCACGGCAACGTACAGGTGTCGCTCATCGAGACCGAGAGCCTTCTCTCCGAGATGGTTGCAAAGCGTCTTGAGGAGATGGCCGAGGATGGTCAGTACAGCGGCAAGTTCGCTGCCCAGCACCACTTCTTCGGTTATGAGGGTCGTTGCGCCGATCCCACCAACTTCGATGCCGACTACACCTATGCTCTCGGCTTCAACGCCGCCATGCTGATCAACGCAGGTCTGACCGGCTACATGTCGAGCGTGCGCAACCTCACCGACAACACCGAGAACTGGATTGCCGGCGGTATCCCCATCACAATGATGATGAATATGGAGCGCCGTCACGGTCAGATGAAGCCCGTGATCCAGAAGGCACTCGTCAACCTCAATGGCCGTCCGTACCTGAAGTATGCGTCGATGCGCGAGACACTCGCCCTCAACACACTTTATCAGTATCCCGGCCCGATCCAGTATTTCGGTCCCTCCGAGATCTGCGACCGTCCGTCGATGACACTGCTTCTTGAGCATAACAAAGATATTTGATATCGCCCGACCCCAAAAAAAATCCCGCAGAGATTCTCTGCGGGATTTTTTTTGCGGGCGGGGCGGTCTGACCAGTCAGACTGGTCGGACCGGTCGGACCGGTCGGAATAACATTAAATATAATGGTGAGATGCCGATATTGGGAAAAAATCACTAAATTTGGGAAAAATTTGCGGATTTGCTGTGAGGAAGCATAATGCCGGGCAGAGCGAATGCCGCGTCATGGTGCATCCGGTTGTGATGCAACTATCTTGGAATAAACGTAATAACTAACTTAATATCGTAATGGCACAAACCTCTACCATGGCCGCCACGGGCGGTAAGCAGGAACTGCTTCGCGACAAGGCATGGGCCCGTTGGACGGCGCTCGGTCTGTTGGCGTTTGCAATGTTCTGCTCCTACGTCTTTATGGACGTGCTCTCACCAATCAAAGACCTCCTGCAGTCAGAACGTGGCTGGGACTCCACCGCCTTCGGCACAATGCAGGGATCCGAGACATTCCTCAACGTATTCATCTTCTTCCTCATCTTCGCCGGTATCATTCTCGACAAGATGGGAGTGCGCTTCACAGCCGTGCTCTCCGGAGCCGTGATGCTCGTGGGTGCCTCCATCAACTGGTATGCGCTCACCGATGCCTTCATCGGCAGCAGTCTTGATGTGTGGTTTACCAACCACCTTAATTATATACCGGTATTCGAGCAACTCGGTGTCTCCCCCTTCTACGAGGGTATGCCCGCATCGGCCAAACTCTCCGCAGTAGGCTTCATGATCTTCGGTTGCGGAGTGGAGATGGCCGGCATCACGGTGAGCCGTGGTATCGTGAAATGGTTTAAGGGTCGCGAGATGGCTCTTGCTATGGGTTCGGAGATGGCACTGGCCCGTCTGGGTGTGGCCACCTGTATGATCTTCTCACCGATGTTTGCCGAGATGGGAGGCACAGTCAATGTGAGCCGCTCTGTAGCCTTCGGCGTGGTGCTTCTGATGATTGCCCTCATCATGTTTATCGTCTACTTCTTCATGGACCGCAAACTTGATGCCCAGACCGGTGAGGCCGAAGAGAAAGATGATCCCTTCAAGATTTCCGACCTCGGCAAGATTCTTTCCAGTCTCGGATTCTGGTTGGTGGCTCTGCTCTGTGTGCTCTACTACTCCGCCATCTTCCCCTTCCAGAAATATGCGGTCAACATGCTTCAGTGCAACATCGAGTTCTCGCCCCTCCCCGAGGGTAGCTTCTGGGGTTCGGAGGCTGTGACATATATCCAGT
Organism: Muribaculaceae bacterium; assembly: GCA_029051525.1. Lineage (GTDB taxonomy): Bacteria > Bacteroidota > Bacteroidia > Bacteroidales > Muribaculaceae > Lepagella. The sequence continues at coordinate 6,195 of JAIDKG010000003.1, read as the reverse complement.
ATGTCATCATGCTCGTGGTGGCAGCCACAGCCTTTGCCGGCAACTTCGCCAAAAACAAAGGTATGAAGGGACTGCTCTTCGCCATCTCCATCATCTGCCTCGTGGGCTACTGCTGGATGGGTTATCAGGCACAGAGCGCCGGTGCTATCTTCGCTGTGTTCCCGCTGCTGGCCGTAGGTATCACACCGATTCTCGGTAAATATGTTGACTATAAAGGTAAGGCGGCTTCGATGCTTGTGCTCGGTTCGCTGCTTCTCATCGCCTGCCACCTCACATTCGCCTTTGTGCTTCCGATGTTCAAGGGTAATGCTGCCGGCGGCGTGACAATCGCCTACGTCACCATCCTCGTGCTCGGAGCCTCCTTCTCACTCGTGCCCGCATCGCTCTGGCCCTCCGTGCCGAAACTGGTTGATGCCAAGATTATCGGTTCGGCCTACGCTCTGATCTTCTGGATTCAGAACATCGGTCTGTGGCTCTTCCCGATGCTTATCGGTAAGGTGCTCACCTCCACCAATACCGACATTGCCGCTCAGGTGGCCGCCGGAGCCATGACCGAGGCTCAGGCCTCCGTAAGCTACAACTACACCTGGGCGCTTGTGATGCTTGCTTGTCTTGGTGTGGCAGCCCTCTTCATCGGCCTTTACCTTAAGGTGGTCGACAAGAAGAAACATCTTGGACTCGAGCTTCCAAACGTGGCGGAATCTGCTGCGGTTAAGGAATCGGAAGTTGAGGCTGTGGAAGGGTGATTTGACTTTGATTCACGTAAGAATATAGAACACGTAAGATTATAGAAATAGCCCCTTGCGCCGCTGTGGCGCAAGGGGCTATTGTTTGATTGTCGGGGGGGGCATCCGGTGCGGATGCCTGAATTGTGATTAGCAGGGGAGAGCTGCGTTGGTCTTCTTCACAGCCTCAGCGCTCTTGGCGAAGAGTTCCTTCTCCTCCTCGTTGAGGTCGAGCTCGATGATCTTCTCGATACCACCCTTGCCGAGTACGCAGGGCACACCGATGCAGAGGTCAGACTGGCCATACTCACCCTCCAGAAGAGCGGAGCAGGGGATGATAGCCTTCTGGTCGTGGATCACGGCCTCAACCACCTCAGCTGTTGCAGCACCGGGAGCATACCATGCGGAAGTGCCGAGGAGCTTGGTGAGAGTAGCACCGCCCACCATAGTGTCGGCTACCACCTTGTCGAGAGTCTCGGCGGGGAGCATAGTAGCGCAGGGGATACCGCGCAGAGTGGCGAAACGCTTCATGGGGATCATAGTAGTGTCGCCGTGGCCACCGATTACGAAGCCCTCAACCTCATTGGGGTTAGCCTCAAGAGCCTGGCTGAGGTAATATTTGAAGCGGCTGCTGTCGAGCGCGCCACCCATGCCGATGATACGGTTTTTGGGGATACCGGCCACCTTGTGGATGAGGTAGGTCATAGTGTCCATCGGATTGGATACGCATACGATCACTGCATCGGGGCTATATTTGAGCACGCTCTCAGTCACATGCTTCACGATGCCGGCGTTGACACCGATAAGTTCCTCGCGGGTCATGCCCGGCTTGCGGGGGATACCGGAAGTGATGACTACAACGTCGCTGCCCTTAGTGGCCTCGTAATCGTTGGTCACGCCCTTGATGCGGGTATTCATATCAAGCAGATTGGCAGTCTGCATCATATCCATGGCCTTACCTTCGGCCACGCCCTCCTTGATGTCGAGCATTACAACCTCATCGGCTACTTCACGGAGAGCAATCACATTGACTGCAGTGGCGCCCACGTTGCCGGCGCCAACCACTGTTACTTTTGACATAGGTATTATGGTTTAAGTTGGGTTATTTATTGGGTTATTGTCAGGTATAGTTCTGCAGTGCAAAAGTACTGAATTTTTGTCAATCGGCCAAATTAAGAGGTTCAACAATTTCAACAAAATAAATAGGTCAGATACTTATCACCCCTTTCCCCACTCTGACTATCGCCGGCGAGGCTGAATCCGTAAGGTCTACGATAGTGGAATACTCCTCATTGCCCGGTCCGGCATCGGCAATCAGCTCCACGTCATGACGGTCGTAGGCCTCAGCCATAAGTTCCGGTTCACGCGCATGGTCGGAATCCTCAAATTCTATCGAAGTGGCCAGCAGCGGATGCCCCAAAGCGCGGGCCACCTCCAGAGCCGTCGGCGAGTCGGGGATACGCACACCCACCGTGCGCCTTCCCTTGAAAGCCTTCGGCAGATTGCGCCCTGCGCGCAGTAGGAACGTGAACGCTCCCGGCGTGTAATCCTTGATAATGGCATATGCCCGGTCGTCGATATGGGCATACTCCGCCGCCATCGAGATGTCGGCGCATATGATAGAGAGATTATTCTTCTCCGGATTCAGCCCCTTGATGCGGCACAGCCGGGCTATAGCCTTGGGATTCAAAGCATCGCAGACGATGGCATACACCGAGTCGGTGGGTAGAATGGCAAGAGCCCCCGACTCGATAGCCCCGGCGATATCCTCGGCCTGAGAGCCTGACGGACGCGAATTCCATATTTTGATTATATCCATATCAGTACTTGCTTGTAACCCCAAAGTTAGTCAAATTCAGCGAAATTATTGCTATAACGGCTGATAAATTGTAAATTTGCAGGCTGAAACCACCGCATGGAGCAGATCTGCCCCAAGCGGATGCGAAACATCAGAATAGTAAAATGAAGATAGCTATACTCGCGGCCATGGACAAAGAGATGGCCCTGCTTGAGAAACTTATAGAGAATCCCCGTGCCGTAGAGGCCGAAGGGGTGAAATGCCTTGAAGGCCGCATCGGCCCCCACGAAGTGGTGCTGGCCCGCTGCGGCATAGGTAAAGTCAACGCCGCGCTCGGCACACTGCGCGTGATCCGTGCCCACTCCCCCCAACTCGTAATCAACTCCGGAGTGGCAGGAGGTGCGGGCGGACTCGGCATAGGGCGTCTGCTTGTGGCCGGACGTGTAGCCTACCATGATGTATGGTGCGGCCCCGGCACCGAACCCGGAGCCGCCGACGGCTTCGACCTCTTCCTGCGTCCCTCCGAGCGTGTGCTTCAGACCGCCCGCCAACATCTGGCCGATGCCAATCCCGACTTCGGACTCATAGCCACCGGCGACAGCTTCATCTCCCGCCGCGAAGAGATAGAGCGCATCCACAGCATCTTCCCCGATGCCGTGGCCGTCGACATGGAATCGGCCGCCATCGCCCAGACATGCGTGGCCGAAGGTGTGGAGTTTGCAATAATCCGCGTGGTCAGCGACACCCCCGGCGAGGGTGAGAATATCTCACAATACAAAGACTTCTGGAGCAAGGCTCCCGAGACCACCTTCCACGCCCTCACCACCATCCTCAATCATCTTTGATTCCCCACATCCCCTCCCCGCGACCACAAGGAGGGGATGTAATCCAACACACAGGCACGATGCGCAATCTGCTACACAACAAGACCCTCATGCTCCCCGTGGCGCTTGTGGGTGGTGCGGTATTTCATCAATGGATGGGCTACCTCACCTTTCTCTCCCCCTATCTCATCTTCGCGATGCTCTTCATCACCTACTGCAAACTGCGCCCCTCCGACTTCCGGCTCACCCGCGAAGAGATACTCCTGCTCGCACTCCAGATGTTGCTGAGTATCGGTGTCTACGCCGCATTGGTGTGGTGGAACCATACCGTGGCCGAAGGTGTGTTTATCTGCATCTTCGTACCCACCGCCACAGCCGCCCCCGTCATCACCTCCATGCTCGGGGGGAGCATCTCGAAAGTAGCCGCCTACTCGCTGCTCTGCAATCTCGTAGTGGCCGCCATCGGTCCGGTGGCGCTGGCATGGATAGGCGATGCCCCCGACATGACCTTCACGCGCTCATTGCTCAAGATATTGTCGCAGGTGGTGCCGTTGCTGCTCGGTCCGTTGGCCTTGGCCTTCCTACTGCGCTATACCTTCCCCCGAGCGCATGCCCGCATCCTCGGGGTGCAGCAGCTGTCATTCTATCTGTGGGCCGTGTCGCTCTTTATAATCGTGGGGAGCTGCGTGAGCTTCGCCATCCTCCAGTGGCGACCCGAGAACACCCTCACCATGGTGTGGCTCTGCCTCGGTGCCCTGGGTGCCTGCCTGCTGCAATTCGTGATCGGCAGGCGGTTCGGGCGCCGATTCGGCGACCCCGTCAGCGGCGGACAGTCGCTGATGCAGAAAAACACCGTACTCGCCGTCTGGCTCGCATTGACCTACATGAATCCCATCGCCTCCATCGCCCCCGCCGCCTACATCGCATGGCAGAACATCATCAACTCCTGGCAACTGATGAGGCATGAATCCGCAGTACATAAAATATGAACCATAGGGTAGGGTAGGGGAGAGGGATGAGGAGAATGTACTTTTATCCCCCCTAAGGCGTTATATAAGCATGAGGAAACTGCGACATATCATCATAGCTCTCACCGTCCTGATTGCGGCGGTGCCTGATGCCGTGGCCGAAACCGTGAGCCAGAAATCAGCCAAAGAGTATGCTCAGAAATTTTTCAATCAGGCATACCATGAATCCACAGCCCCCGTAAAGCTTGTCTACACCGGGAAACGCCTCACCACCGACCGACTCTTCACCCCCTTCTACGTCTACAATCAGCCTCGCGGCGGTTTTGTGATAATCTCGGCCGAGAACAAGGCATTCCCCATCCTCGGCTATAGCCTGAAGAGCAATTTTGATGCCGACCGGCTCAGCGAGCAGGAGAAAGGCTGGCTCAAAGGGTATGCCCGCGATATCGAGATGATACGCTATGACTCACGTGTGCCCTCCGAGGCAATCGCCGCATGGCAGGATTTCCCGCGTTATCTGGTGAATCTCCTTGATGCCCCCTACGAGGCCACCGACCCCGCCATATCCATGCAGGATGCCGCCGCCGGACTTGAAGAATTGCTTTACACCGACGGTACCGACTCCGACGGCTGCTTCTCAGCCCTCTATACACCCGCCCAATGGGCCGACGTGATCGACAGTCAGTTAGGTCGCGGTGAGGATGTGGCCATCGGATTTGTCGACGACCGCAAACGCCTCTATCCCGGAGTGGTGCATGGCCGCAAGGGTGACTATTACCGAATCACTTTCGACCGCCCCAATGACTGGTTGCTGCGTCTGATGCCTGCCGAATACATGGGAGAGCGACAGGTGGCCCTGCTGAGTGCGCCGACGGCCCGTCCCGAAGAGGAGGAAGAGGAGCGACCCTTTGAATTTCACGACACATTTATGGCTCAACAGGCAGCCGAAGCCGCTGCCGCCGAGGCCGACCGGATGGCAGTACAGACCGAACCGATAATCCGCTCCGCCGGAGCCGGCCACTTCGACATACTCCTGCCCGAGAACGCCCGCCTCGCCATGATCTACAACCTCAACGGTGCCCATATCGGTCGCGCCACCTATGCCGGCCAGCCACTGGCACACATCAACATCGAGGCCGAGCCGCCGGGCTTCTACTTCGCCCTGATCTTCGGCGAGTCGGGGCGGCCCTATGGCGTGAAGCTGTACCGATAGTTTTTTTGGGGGGGGCTTGCTGGATATTTTGGGGATGTGGTTTATGTGGTGGATGTGGCTTATGTGGTGGATGTGATTTATGTGGTTTATGTAGTGGATGTGATGTATGTATGCCTGCCGGACACGGGCTGGTTATCACAGTCGCGGAGCGACTGCACTGCATAAAGCCGTACTGCTCGGGCGACAGCCCGAGTAGTACGCGGAGAGCGGTCCCGCTGAGGATCAGTCGCGGAGCGACTGCCCTGCATATAAACCGCGCACTGCTCGGGCGACAGCCCGAGTATTGCGCGGAGAGCGGACTCGCTGAGGATCAGTCGCGGAGCGACTGCCCTGCATATCAATCGCGCACTGCTCGGGCGACAGCCCGAGTATTGCGCGGAGGGCGGACTCGCTGAGGATCAGTCGCGGAGCGACTGCACTGCATATAAACCGCGCACTGCTCTGGCGGCAGCCCGAGTAGTGCTCGGAGAGCGGATTCGCTGAGGGTCAGTCGCGGAGCGACTGCACTGCATATTAACCGCGTACTGCTCAGACGATTAGTCTGAGCAGTGCGCGGAGAGACAATGACTTTTTTTCTCTCCGCCCGCTCAGCCGCGCAGCGGCTGAGGGGGCGGCATAACCCCCAATTATATGACAAAAATAAAAGGAATAATGGAATCCAAACAAG
>JAIDKG010000029.1 GCA_029051525.1 Muribaculaceae bacterium | reverse complement strand
CTCCTCCCCCACCGTCCTGGTCTCGCGCCGGAGCGCAAGCGAACGGTCATAACAATCAAGATTTCATATTATTTTACCTACCATCACCATGCCGATCATCAACCTCCGTAACGTAGAAAAAATCTACCGCACATCCGATATCGAGACTGTAGCCCTCGAGAATGTAAATATCTCTATTGAGAAGGGTGAATTTGTGAGCATCATGGGGCCATCGGGCTGTGGCAAATCCACTCTGCTCAACATCATCGGTCTGCTCGACCATCCCACCAAAGGGGAGATCTCTCTGGCCGGACACGACCTCACCCATGTGGGCGACCGTGAACTCTCCCACTTCCGCAACCGCAACATAGGCTTCATCTTCCAGAGCTTCCATCTGATCCCCTCGCTCAATGTGATGCAGAATGTGGCAGTGCCCCTCACCTACCGCAGCGGCGAGAAGGGGAGCGACCGCCGCCGAAGGGTGCGCGAAGTGCTCGAACGCCTGCAGCTCGGCAACCGCCTGCGCCACTTCCCATCGCAGCTCTCCGGCGGTCAGTGCCAGCGTGTGGCTATTGCCCGTGCCATCGCCGGCGACCCGGAAATTATCCTGGCCGACGAGCCCACCGGCAACCTCGACTCCCACATGGGTGCCGAAGTGATGGAACTCCTTCACGACCTCAACCGCAACGAGGGGCGCACCATCGTGATGGTGACCCACAATGAGGAACAGGCCCGGCAGACCGACCGGATAATCCGTTTCTTCGACGGCCGACAGGTGTTCTGAGCCTCTCCCTCACACCCTCTCTACCGTCAGCACTCCTTCCTCCTCCCCCCAAAAAAATTCCACATCCCACATTATCATTACCTACACACTATGCAATTCATCCGCCAGATACTTTTCGAGCTGCGACACCAATCGCTGGTCACCTGGCTATCCATCATAGGCACCGCACTGGCCATATTCCTCGTGATGAGCAATTTCATGATCGGGAGAATCGACTCAGTGCAGGTGGCGCCGGAAACCAACCGTCCCCGGATATGCTATGGGTTCGGCATGGATATCATCCAACCCAACAATCACACCACCAGCAACCCCTCGCTCGAGACGGCCCAATTCATCTACGACAATCTCGAGGGGGTGGAATGCGTGAGCTATTCCCAGGCCGACTACACCACATTCACTACCGTGGCCGACAATGGCAAGCGCCTCCCCGCCCGAGTGAAGAGTGTGGATCAAAACTATTGGAAAATCTACGACTACACCTTCGAGGAGGGGCACCCCTTCACCCCCGAAGAGGTGGAGGCCGGTGTGAAAAACATAATCATCACCCGCGATTACGCCAATAATATCTTCGGCAAAGGAGAGCCGGCCATCGGGCGCCATGTGAATATCAACAATAAGGATTTCATAGTGAGCGGAATCGTGAAGACACCCAATCCGCTCCTCGCGCGCACCTCGGCCGATGTATTTCCCACTCATACCGCCATGCAATTGCCGCAGAATATAATGTGCAATTACTTCGGCGACTATTGTCCGGTGCTGCTTCTCAAGCCCGGCGTGACCATCAGCGACATGCGCCCGCGCATCAATCACCGCTACGATGAACTGACCCGAAAACTGGCCAAAACCGACTCCATCTGCGAGGCGATACCACACGGCCAGCCATATTCCACCGAAATGATGGCCCGGGGTGTGAGCACCAACACGGGTATCACCGCCGACGACAATAACTACATCACATATCTCATCTACGCCATCCTCCTCCTCATCCCGGCCATCAACCTGAGCAGCATGACCCGCGCAAGAATGCGCCGCCGCGTGAGCGAGATCGGCCTGCTCCGCGCCTTCGGCTGCACCCGAGGCCGATTGATACTGAATCTCCTCACCGAGAATTTCATCCTCTCCATGCTGGGCGGACTGTTAGGATTGCTACTGAGTTTTATTTTCATCATGGGATTCTCGAATTATTTCGTGGTCTACGGCGATATCTACTACGTCACCCCCGAGCAATCGGTGGCCACACCATCATTTGAAATGCTTTTCAGCTGGCAAGCATTCCTTCTGGTGCTGGCTTTCTGTTTCATCCTCAATCTGCTCAGTGCCGGACTCCCCATCCTGAAAGCAGCCTCAATCAATCCGGCCGAAGCCCTCAACGGCGACAACAACCATAAATAACCCCCGTCACCCTATGAAACGCGCATTAATCTCACAGATATCTCATGAGTGGAAAGAGAATCTATGGCTTGTGATCGAACTGCTGATCGTGGCCGTAGTGATCTGGACCCTCTCTCTATTTATCATCCGCACCATTCGCAACTACAACTATCCTCGCGGCTTCGACGAGGAGGGGGTATATTACGCCGATGTGCTCCACTCCGATACCGATGGCAACGACTGGCTTAAACGATTCAGAAGCGGCGAGTGCTCCGAAGAGGAGATTGACCGGCATCTTCAAGATCAAAAAGCCCTCCTTGAGCAGATCCGGGCTCTCTCTATGGTAGAATCGGCCGCATTCGGCGGCAACGCCATGCCATACAATTACAACTTTTATGGCAACGACATACAATTAATCTCGAATAAAAACGACACCATCCAAGTTTTCTGCAATGAGCGCTTCATGACCCCGGAATGTGCCAAGGTGCTACGGCTGCATTCTGTAAACGGTCTGACCACCGACCAATTGGCCGATGTGCTACGCAACAACCAACTGATAGTCGGACAGAGCGCAATGACCATCAATGATGGTCTCAACCTGAAAGAGCAAGCGGGAAGGCCGGCCATCAGCTCCCGCTATGAGACCGACTTTACGATAGGAGCCGTAATTGATGGTATACAGCGCAACCGCTATGAGATTTTCATACCGGCCACGGTAATCTACCCCGTCACTGAAGGTTCGGCCGAGATCCTCTGGCACAACACACTGCTGCTCCGCCTGCGGCCCGGCACCGAAAAGGAATTTGAGCGCACAATCGAAGAGAATCCCGCCCTGCTGCGATATAGGGATGCATATATCGACAGCATGCAGTCGCTCGCGAGCGACGGTGTGGCCCGACATTGGCGCAGCGATGTGCGCCAGCGCACGATCATAGCCGGCGTACTGCTCCTTCTCTTCATCGTATTCCTCGGGTTGCTGGGCACATTCTGGTTTCGCGTCTACGTGCGCACCTCCGAAATCGCCGTCAGGAAATCATTCGGCGCTACCGATGCCGACATACTGCGCCGCTTCCTCAGCGAGGCGATGCTCCTCCTCTCGACCGCCTTTATACCAGCCGTGGCGATAGTGATCTACGGTGTGCGACGCCTTGCCGACTCCTATTTCGGAGAAATCACCTATTTCAAAGGATGGGGCTGGGATATGGCATTGGGCGGACTGCTCACCTTCGCCGTGATGGCTCTGATGATCCTGATCGGTGTGGGCATCCCGGCTCGAAGAGCCATGAAAATCCAACCGGCAATCGCACTCAAAGAGGAATAAGAACCTCTCCACACGTGACCATATAAGTTATAAGTTAAGAGCATAATACGTAGCTCTGATATGTCGATAAAAAAACAGTTCATCATACTTGTAAGCTTGTTATTCTCAATCCAGGCAATCGCGCCTCTCCGGGCTCAGACATCTCTCACGCTCGGAGAGGCCATAGCCCGGGCTCGCACTTCGAGTCTCGACGCCGCAGTGGCGCTCGACCGTCTGCGCACATCCTATTGGGAATTCCGATCCTATCGCGCTTCTCTGCTGCCGGAGGTCACATTCCGTGGCACTCTCCCATCTTATCATAAGCAATACTCCCCTTATATGAATCAGGAGGGTGAGTATTCTTTCGTGGCCAATCACTATATGCAACTCTCGGGCGAAATCTCGGTGAGCCAAAGCATCTGGCCCACCGGCGGCACCCTCGGCCTTACCACCTCGCTCGACTACCTGAGGCAATTCAGCGGCACACCCTACAACCGCTTCATGTCGATCCCCGTGGCCCTCACACTCACCCAACCCATATTCGGCGTGAACCACACCCGGTGGGACCGCCGCATCCAGCCCACCCGCTACCGCGAGGCCCAGGCCGCATTCCTGAGCGAAAGCGAAGAGGTGGCCATCTCGGCAATCCAACTCTATTTCTCGCTCCTCATGGATGGTGAGAATGTGGCAATAGCTCGCCAGAATCTCGAGCATGCCGAGCGACTCTACACCGTGGCTGTGGAAAAACGAGCCATGGGGCAGATCAGCAAAAACGACCTCCTGCAGATGGAACTCAACCTCCTCGACGCCCGCTCTTCGCTCACCGACTGCGAGAGCGCCCTGCGCACATCCACATTCCGCCTCCAGACATTCCTCGACCTCGAGGATTCCGGCGATATCACCCCCGAGGTGCCGGAGATGCTCCCGGATGTGGAGATTCCCTTCGCTGTGGCATATGAGAAAGCTCTTGCCAATAATAAATTCGCCCACAATCAGTTGCGCCGTCAGCTGGAGGCCGACTACGCTGTGGCTGTGGCCAAGGGTGACCAACGCTCTATCAGTCTTTTCGCTCAGGTGGGCTTCACGGGATCGTCGCATACCATCCACGGAGCCTACAATCCACTGAAAGACAACCAACTGGTGGAGATTGGTTTTGAGATACCAATCCTCGACTGGGGGCGCCGCCGAGGCAAGGTGAAAGTGGCCGAAAGCGCCCGCAATGTCACCGCCACCGGCCTGCGTCAGGAGGCGCAGACCTTCCGCCAGGATCTCTACGTGATTGTGGAGCGATATTCCAACCAGCGCCGCCAGCTCGAACTGGCCGCCCGCGCCGACACCATCTCCACCCGCCGCTATGCCACCAATGTGGAAACCTACCTCACCGGACGCATATCCACACTCGACCTCAACGATTCCCGCTCGCAAAAGGATGAGGCCCGACGCGCATTCATCAATGAGCTCTATCTCTTCTGGCTATACTATTACCAGATACGCAGCCTCACCCTCTGGGACTTCGCAACCGACACATCAATTGATGCCGATATTGAAAAAATGATTAAATTTGCACCATGATACTGATTGTCGATGATGATTCCGCCATCCGCGCCACTCTCACATTCCTGCTCCGACGCGAGGGGCTGGATCCCGTGGCTGTAGCCTCTCCCGATGAAGCTCTCCCATATTTCAGGCGCGGCGAACCGAGTCTGGCGCTTATGGACATGAACTTTTCCCGAAGCACTACCGGCGAGGAGGGGCTCCACCTTCTGCGTCAGGCCCGCATATTCATGCCCCATCTCCCTGTGATACTCATCACCGCATGGGGGAGCATCGACCTTGCCGTGGAAGGGATGCGCGCCGGTGCTTTCGATTTCATCACCAAGCCCTGGGACTCGGCGCTTCTGCTGAGTAGGATACATACAGCATTAGCACTTTCGGAGGCAGCTGCCTCCGAAAGTGCGGCTCCCGGAGCCGCACCATTCGACCGGGCCGGTATCATAGGGCGCAGCCCGGCTCTCACATCGCTCCTCTCCACAGTGGAACGCGTGGCTCCTTCCGATGCCCCGGTGCTCATACTCGGCGAGAACGGCACCGGCAAGGAACTCATAGCCCGCGCGCTGCACATCAACAGCCGTCGCGCCTCGCGCCCGTTTGTGGAGGTCAACCTCGGCGGTATCCCGTCGGCGCTATTCGAGAGTGAGATGTTTGGCCATGTGAAGGGGGCTTTCACCGGTGCCGTGGCTTCGCGCCGCGGCCGATTCGAGGAGGCCGACGGCGGCACAATCTTCCTCGATGAGATCGGCGACCTCGACCCCTCTGCCCAGGTGAAGATGCTTCGTGTGCTTCAGGAGCACACTTTCCAGCCCCTCGGCGATTCCCGCACCCGCAAGGCCGATTTCAGGGTGGTGAGCGCCACAAATGCCGATCTCTCGGCCCGCGTGGCCGACCGCTCTTTTCGAGAAGACCTCTTCTACCGCATCAATCTGATCACCCTCCGGCTCCCCCCGCTGCGCGAGCGGCGCGAGGATATCCCGCTCCTCGTGAATCATTTCCTGCACGAAGGAGCTCTGCACCATGGAGTGAGCCAACCGGAGATGGCTCCCGATGCGATGACTCTCCTCTGCCGGCTCCCCTACCCCGGGAATATCCGCCAGCTGAAGAATATGGTAGAGAGGGCGATGCTGGTCAATGTGTCGCGACGAATAGAAGCCGATGCCTTCCGCACTGAAGCTGAAAATGCCGCACGTTCGGAAGCCTGCACTTCGGCCGACACCTCACATTCCGGAGCCTCCGACCCGGGCGCCACACTGGCCGATCTGGAGCGTAATGCAATCCGCGATGCTCTGGAGCGCCACGGCGGCAACCTCACCACCACGGCCCTATCGCTCGGAATCACACGTCAGGCCCTCTACCGCAAAATGGAGAAATTCAATCTTAGCAAATGAACTTCCGCCAGCGACTGAAGATACCCGGAAGCCATCTCCTGTTTCCACTCACTCTGCTGAGTGTGCTCTCTCTGGGATGGCTCGCTTTCCGGAGTGCCCCGACCTCTATCACGACCATATGCATGGCCATCGCATCGCCGCTGCTGCTCCTGCTGATGTGGCAGAGTGTGGTGCGCCCCCGACGCATCGTGACCCGTGGCATAGAACTCCTCTCCGGGCAGGACACCAACAACCGCCTGGCCCACACCGGCCAGACCGATGCCGACCGTGTGGCCGATCTCTTCAACACCCTTATGAGCCGGCTCCATGAGGAACAGATACGGCTCCAGGAACAGGAATCTTTCCTGCATCTCCTCATCGAGGCCTCTCCCATGGGAGTGCTGATGCTCGATTTCGACGGGTTGGTGAGTCATTACAATCCCGCCTTCATCCGCCTGGCAGGCATCGCAAAAGAGAGCCCTATACATCGGCTCCCCCTTGCCAAACTCCCTTCACCGCTTGCCGCGCGACTCAGCGCCATGACCGATGGCGATGTGGCCACATTCCGAATGGAAGACCATTCAATACTGCGCTGCACTATGCAATCATTCATGGAGCGGGGATTCCGGCGCCGCTTCATCCTCCTGGAGAGTCTTACGCGCGAAGTGATGGAGGCCCAGCGGCAGGCCTACGGCAAGGTGATCCGGCTCATGGCTCATGAGGTCAACAACAGCATGACCGGATTCATCACCCTCCTCGACCTGCTCGGTGTGACTCACGAATCAGATGCCGACCTGTCGGAGTTTATCCGGAGTGTGCGCGACCGGTGCAGTTCGCTGGGGCGTTTTATTGGTGCATATGCCGATGTGGTGCGTCTGCCGGCCCCGGTGCCGGCTCCTCTCAGACTCGACAGCTTCCTCACCGCCCAGCTCCCTTTCCTCCGCTCCAACACATCCTGGCCGCTGACGCTCACTGTGCAGGGTGATATTCCCTCAATCCGGGCCGATGCCGATATGTTGGCCCAGACACTGGTCAATCTCATCCGTAATTCATCTGATGCCATCCGCTCGGCCGGCCATCAGGATGGCCGGATCGAGATATCACTATCACCCGCCACCCACGGCATCGTAAGCCTCACCGTGACCGACAACGGATGCGGCATTTCACCCGCCATAGCCGACAATCTCTTCAGCCCCTTCTTCTCCTCCAAACCGGAAGGCCAGGGTATCGGACTTACTATGACAGCCGAGATACTGCGCCGTCACGATGCCTCATTCTCTCTGCGCACCGACCCCGACGGTCTGACCAGATTCCGCATCCTGTTCCACACATAATCAACCCGATTCTTCATAATGTCATGACACATCTCAAAGAGGAATGCCACAATCTGCGCCGCTTCCTGCGCGAAAACCATATCGACAGTCTGCTGCTCGGCCTGAGCGGCGGCCCCGACAGTGTGGCCGCCTTTCATCTCATCCGCATGGCCACCGAGGGTTGGACAGATTTCCATTTCGGAATAGCACATGCCAATTTCCATCTGCGGGGGGAGGAGAGTCAGAGAGATGAGGAGATGGTGAGACGTTTGCTCGGCAATTACCCCGGAATCGAATCACATTTCACCGATTTCGACACCACCCGATATTGCCGCCACCATTCCATATCGATCGAAATGGGGGCCCGGCAATTGCGCCATGAATGGTTCGACACCCTCTGCCGCACCAATGGCTACTCCCGCATAGCCACCGGCCATAATGCCGATGACAATGAGGAGACTCTGTTGCTCAATCTGTTGCGTGGCAGCGGCTCACGCGGATTGCGTGGCATGGAGCGCCTCAATGAGCGTATTTTCCGACCCTTGCTCCATCTCTCGCGCCGCGAAATACTCGAATTGCTCCAATCAGTGCCCGACCTTCCGGCCGGACTTCCACCCTATGTGACCGACTCCACCAACCTATCAGCCGACTACCGCCGCAATTTCCTGCGGCATCGTGTCATCCCGCTTTTAGGTGAGCGCTGGGAGGGTGTGCACACCGCTCTGCAGACCACCCTGCGGCTTATGAACGAAGAGAACCGCATTGTGGAATATGCCATCCGCCACGCCTTGCAGGGATGCGACTCTGTGTTGCCTCGGGAGTTGCTTCTGCAATTTCCATCCCCTCTCTCGCTGCTGCGCCAATGGCTGCAGCCCCTCGGCGCTACGGCCACACAGATTGCCGAAATGGCCGGCGTGGCCACCGATGATTCCTTCGGCAGCCGTGCCGGGGCCCGATGGGTGCTCCCGGAATGGGAAGTTACCGTCACCCCGGCCGGGCTGCGTCGCGCAGCCCGATGCCGCGCCGTCTGCCCCCCGGAAGTGGAATGGGAGGAACTCCCTGCCCCCGATGCCGATATGATGCAGCGCCTGCGCCGTGCCCTCCCCTCCGAGGCGTATCTACCTAATTCCCCGAAGTCATACCATTGGCGTCATCCCCGGCCCGGCGAACGCTTCGCCATAGGCCATGGCAAGACCAAACTGATTACCGACCTGCTCAAAGAGGCTGGCATAGCATCATCCGACCGACCCCATTTCTGGCTGCTGGCCACCGCCGATTCCGCCGACACACCCCTCTGGCTCCCCGGCCTGCGCCGCGCCATGCTCCACCTCATCACCCCCGAAGCCCGGCACCTCTGGCACGTGCGACTCCCCCGCAATAAATAATCCTCCCCCCCACACTCCGCATAAAATCCCGCTCCATATCCCCATCCCCCATATACTCATTATATTCCCCTCCATATTACAATCCATATTCCAATCGGAGGTAAACAATATCAGATACACGTGCGTTTATGTGATAGATTATCTCGGGTTGGAGTTTAAACTGTTTAAAATATTTGCAGAATTCAAATTAAAATTGTAATTTTGCAATGTAAACTTCCACCGACCGGGAAGATCATCTTCCAGATTTTAAATCAATATTTAAATCTCAAATCGCGTATCTTCGCCCGGCGCGGGCTGCAATTTCCCGATTAATTCACGGTCAGCCCCTATCTGCTGAATATCAGCTCATTCGGGTCTCTCTCCGTCCACGTATCCCAAAATCTTAGCCATTTACTCCCCCCCGCTCCTCCCTATTTCACAGATAGTGCAAACCACTCGGGGTAAAAGATTTCAGGCTATCATCCGAATTTAAGGTTCTCACCTCTCTTCATGGGATATCCCCTCCGGGAAATAATTGCGCCCGCCCCTCAAAGCATTATATACCCCTCTATGTATAACCTACAGGAACTTATCGACATGGATGCCGATCAGGTGACCGCCATCGCCGAATCCATGGGAATGAAAAACCCCTCAGCAGCCGAAAAAGAGGAACGAATCTACTACATCCTCGACAATCAGGCTATCGACACCGCCAAAGCGGAAGCCTCGGCAATGAACGGAAAAAAAGAACGTAAGCCACGCCAGAAACGTGGACCGAAAGATCAGAAATCGAAAGATTCAGCCGAAACATCGACCGAATCCATCTCTGCCGCCACCCCCGCTGATGAAGGCGCTAATAATCCCGCGCCCAAAAAGCGTGGGCGCAAACCCGCCCCCAAGCAGAACCCTCAGTCAGCTGATGCGGAATCAGCTCCGGCCGCTGCCGAGGAGAATCCGGCGCCAATGGAGGCCGAACCCAAGCAACCATCTCTCCCTCTTGAATTCAAGGATATGTCGCCCTCGGAAGTGCTCGATGCAATCTCACGCCGCCGTGGCCGCAAATCAAAAGCCATGAAGGCCGCCGAGCAGGCCGCACGCGCTGCCCTGGCCGCTGAAAAAAATGGTCAGGCCGCACCCGAGAATCTGCAACCCGCCCAGGCGGATCCCACCAATGCCCCATCGCTCCCCCTCTTCGACGACCAGCCGCAGCTCATCGCCCTCCCCGACTTCGGCCAGCAGCCCGAGCAGCAGGCCGCCCCGGCTCAGCAACCCCAACAGCAGCAGCCCCAACAGGGAAAACGCGAATTCCGCCACAATGGCCCGCTACCCAACGGCCCGCAGCAGAATGTGAAGAAAAACAATGCCGGTCTCGATTCATTCTTCTCCAACGCAAAAGGAAAGACCTTCAAACCCCGCTCTCAGCGTGAAATTGAAGAGGCAGCAGCCGCCGAGGCCGCAAAACCGGTAATCATCGCCGAACCCGGCGCCAACAGTCAGACTCCCAAAATCGCAGCCCCCGCACCCCAGCCCCAACGCCTCTCCAAGAAGCAGCGCATGCAGCTCCGCATGCAGGAGCGCCTCGAGAAGCAGAAAATGGAGCAATATGACTTCGAGGGTATCTTCAATTGTTTCGGTGTGCTCGAACTTATGCCGGAAGGTTTCGGATTCCTCCGCTCAAGCGATTACAACTATCTCGCCTCGCCCGACGATGTCTACGTCCCCCAGAACATAATAAAGGAATTCGGTCTCAAGACCGGAGATGTGGTGGAGGCTTCCATCCGTCCGCCGCGCGAAGGTGAGAAATATTTCCCCCTCTGCCGCGTGATTTCGGTCAATGGCCTCGCTCCCGAACAGATCCGCGACCGTGTCCCCTTCGAGCACCTCGTGCCCCTCTTCCCCGATGAGAAATTCAACCTCACCCGAGGCCGCACCACCAACATCTCCACCCGCGTGGTCGACATGTTTGCCCCCATCGGCAAGGGACAGCGCGCACTGATCGTGGCTCCGCCCAAGACCGGTAAGACAATCCTCCTTAAAGACATAGCCAACTCCATCGCCGAGAATCACCCCGAGACATATATCATCATGCTCCTCATCGACGAGCGTCCCGAGGAGGTGACCGATATGGCCCGCTCGGTCAATGCCGAAGTAATCGCCTCGACATTCGACGAGCCCGCCGAACGCCACGTGAAAATCGCCGGCATAGTGCTCGAAAAGGCCAAGCGCCTCGTGGAGTGCGGCCACGATGTAGTGATCATGCTCGACTCGATCACCCGACTGGCACGCGCCTACAACACCGTATCACCCGCATCGGGCAAAATCCTCTCCGGCGGTGTGGATGCCAACGCCCTGCAGCGCCCAAAACGCTTCTTCGGAGCCGCCCGCAACATTGAGAACGGCGGTTCGCTCACCATCATCGCCACCGCCCTCACTGAAACCTCCTCAAAGATGGACGAAGTAATCTTCGAGGAATTCAAAGGCACCGGCAATATGGAGCTCCAGCTCGACCGCAAGCTCTCCAACAAGCGCATCTTCCCGGCCGTAGACATCATCGCATCATCCACACGCCGCGATGACCTCCTGCTCAGCGACGAGACCCTCAGCCGCATGTGGATCCTCCGCAACTACCTGGCCGACATGAACTCACTCGAAGCAATGGAGTTCATGAAAAAGCGCATGGAGATGACCCGCACCAACGAAGAGCTCCTCGTGACAATGGACAAATAACCCTCGCCTCACCCCACCTCCCCC
>JAIDKG010000028.1 GCA_029051525.1 Muribaculaceae bacterium | reverse complement strand
AGATGTTTATAAGGGACAGCCTCCGAATAAATAACTGATAGCGGCAACCTAAGGTTGCCGCTATCAGTTATCTATTCGGAAGCCGGAGCCGAGCAGCCCCAAGGCCTGAGGAGCCGGGCATCAATACTCGTCCCAGCTGCGGATCTCTATCTCATTCAGATCCAGCGAAGTGAAGGCCTGGATAAAGGCCTCGGCCAGACGCGTATTAGTCAGCAGCGGTATGTTAAGGTCGATCGCCGCACGCCGGATCATATAGCCATTGCTCAGCTCGGTGCTGGTCAGATTCTTAGGCACATTCACCACAAAGTCGATCTCCTTGCGGTGCAGCAGGTCGAGCGCCTGCGGATGCTCATCCTTCTGCGAGGGCATGTATACACGCACCGCAGGTATACCGTTTTCGCTCAGGAAAGCGTGGGTGCCGCGTGTTGCATAGAGCGTATATCCTTTTTTGTGAAGCAGTTGCGCCGATGTGAGCATAGCAGCCTTCTGGCGCGCGCTACCCGTAGAGAGCAACACACCCTTCTTCGGGATACGATGCCCCACAGCCAACATAGCCTTCAGCACAGCCTCACCCGTATCGGTGCCCAGACAGCCCACCTCACCGGTAGAACTCATATCCACACCCAGCACCGGGTCAGAACCCTGCAGACGGGAGAATGAGAACTGCGACGCCTTGATACCCACATAATCCAGATCGAAAGCCGACTTATTCGGCTTCTCCACCGGCAATCCGAGCATCACCTTCGTAGCGAGGTCGATAAAGTTGATTTTCAGCACCTTGCTCACAAATGGGAATGAACGCGACGCACGCAGGTTACACTCAATCACCTTGATGTCATTGTTCTTGGCAAGAAACTGAATATTAAACGGCCCCGAGATATTGAGCGCCTTGGCAATCTGTCCGCTCACCTTCTTTATGCGGCGCATAGTCTCCACATAGAGCTTCTGCGGCGGGAACTGGATTGTGGCATCGCCGGAGTGCACACCGGCAAATTCTATATGTTCGGAGATGGCATAAGCCTTGATCTCACCATTCTGAGCCACGGCATCCATCTCAATCTCCTTGGCATTCTGTATAAACTCGCTCACCACCACCGGATGCTGCTTCGACACATTAGCCGCCAGACGCAGGAATCGGTCCAGCTCCTCATGGTTGGAGCATACATTCATCGCAGCGCCGGAGAGCACATAACTCGGACGCACCAGCACCGGGAAGCCCACCTCCTCGATAAATGCATCGATATCGCTCATCGAGGTCAGCTCGCGCCAGCGGGGCTGGTCTATGCCGAGATCATCGAGCATCTGCGAGAATTTGTGGCGGTCTTCGGCATTGTCGATACTCTTGGCCGAAGTGCCCAGAATATTCACACCCTCGGCATCGAGTCGCATGGCGAGGTTGTTAGGTATCTGGCCACCCACACTCAGTATCGTGCCGTGAGGCTGCTCCATGTCGAGGATATCCATCACGCGCTCGAAAGTGAGTTCGTCGAAGTAGAGCCGGTCACACATATCATAGTCGGTCGATACCGTCTCGGGATTGTAATTGATCATCACCGAGCGCCAGCCCTCTTTCTTGACAGTCATCAGCGCATTGACCGAACACCAGTCAAACTCCACCGACGAACCGATACGATACGCACCCGAACCCAACACCACAATCGAGCGGTGGTCGTGCAGGAAGTTCACATCATTGGTCGCACCGTTGTAGGTGATATAGAGGTAGTTGGTCTGTGCGGGATACTCGGCGGCAAGCGTATCGATCTGCTTCACCACAGGCACTATGCCGCGGCTCTTGCGATGCACACGCACCTTCAGGCTGAGAGCCTCGGGCGATTCCTCGCTGTCGCGGAATATCGAACGCGCCACCTGGAAATCACTGAAACCCTGCTGCTTCGCCCTACGCAGCAGTTCATCGGGCAGCGCCTCGAGCGAATCATACTTCTCCAGCTCGCGGCCGGTCTGCATGATATTGTCGAGCTTATAGAGAAACCAGCGGTCAATCTTAGTAAGCTCATGTATGCGGTCCACTGAATAGCCGCGCTTCATGGCCTCGGCTATCACGAAGATACGATTGTCGGTCGGTGTCGAGAGTGCTGAATCGATATCCTCGATGCGCATCTCTTTATTCTCCACAAAACCATGCATACCGCGCCCGATCATGCGCAGACCCTTCTGCATAGCCTCCTCGAAGGTGCGGCCTATCGCCATCACCTCACCCACCGACTTCATCGAACTGCCGATCTCGCGGCGCACACCGTGGAACTTTCCGAGGTCCCAGCGGGGCAACTTCACCACGCAGTAGTCCAGAGCCGGCTCGAAGAATGCGGATGTCTCTTTGGTCACGGAGTTCTTCAGGTCGAACAGACCGTAGCCCAAACCGAGTTTGGCGGCCACGAAAGCCAGCGGATAACCGGTAGCCTTCGACGCCAGAGCCGACGAACGGCTCAGTCGGGCATTCACCTCAATCACACGGTAATCCATCGATTCGGGGTCGAAGGCATACTGCACATTGCATTCACCCACGATGCCGATATGGCGTATAATCTTGATAGCCAGTTTGCGCAGATAGTGGTAATCCTCATTGCTGAGAGTCTGCGACGGAGCCACCACGATACTCTCGCCGGTGTGGATACCCAGCGGGTCGAAGTTCTCCATATTGCAGACGGTGATGCAATTGTCGAAACGGTCGCGCACCACCTCATATTCCACCTCTTTCCAACCCTTCAGACTCTTCTCCACCAGCACCTGCGGCGAGAATGAGAGAGCCTTTTCGGTCAGTGCCACAAGCTCCTCCTCGTTGTCGCAGAAGCCGGAGCCGAGGCCGCCCAGAGCATAGGCCGCACGCACAATCACCGGATAACCGAGACGCTCGGCGGCGCGTATTGCACCCTGCACACTCTCCACCGCCTCACTCTTGATCGTCTTCACCTCGATCTCATCGAGCTTCTTCACGAAGAGTTCGCGGTCTTCGGTGTCGATAATGGCCTGCACCGGTGTGCCGAGCACCTTCACATTATACTTCTCCAGCACGCCACCCTCATAGAGCTTCACGCCGCAGTTCAGGGCCGTCTGACCGCCGAAAGCGAGCAGAATCCCGTCGGGACGCTCCTTCTCGATCACACGTTCCACAAATTCCGGGGTCACCGGAAGGAAATATATCTTATCGGCGAAACCCTCCGAGGTCTGCACCGTGGCGATATTCGGATTGATGAGCACCGTTTCGATACCCTCCTCCTTCATAGCCTTCAGAGCCTGCGAACCGGAATAGTCAAACTCGCCGGCCTCACCTATCTTAAGTGCTCCCGAACCTAAGAGCAACACTTTCTTTATATCGTCTTTCATCTTTGCGTGATGGATTAAAGGAGTTTCACGAATTCATCGAAAAGGAACTCTGTGTCTTTCGGACCCGACGACGCCTCAGGATGGAACTGCGCCGAGAAGAAGGGCTTCGACTTGTGGCGGATACCCTCGTTGGTACCGTCGTTCATATTCACAAAGAGGGGTTCCCAGTCGGCGGGAAGAGTCTTGTCGTCTACGGCGAAACCATGATTCTGCGAAGTCACATAGCAACGGTCGGTACCCACCTGACGCACAGGCTGGTTATGGCTGCGATGACCATATTTCAGTTTATAGGTGCTCGCACCGGCTGCGCGGCTCAGCAACTGATTACCCATACAGATACCGCAGATCGGGCGGTCACCCTGCAGCGCCTTGCGCAGATTCTCCACCGTCACATCCACCATATCGGGGTTGCCCGGACCATTGGAGATAAAGATACCGTCGGCCTCAATAGTGTTGAAATCATAATCCCAGGGCACACGCACCACAGTCAGACCGCGACGCGTCAGGCAGCGGATGATGTTATGCTTCACACCGCAATCCACCAGCACCACCTTCTTATCCCCCTGGCCATGAATCTCGACCTCCTTGCAGCTCACCTTAGCCACAAGATTCTCATGGTTCGGGTCATAGAAATCAGGCTCCTCCGCACCCTCCACCACGATTTTGCCAAGCATCGAGCCTTTCTCGCGCAGAAGTTTCGTAAGAGCCCTGGTGTCGATTCCGTAGATACCCGGAATCTTCTCCTCGTTAAGCCACTGTGCCAACGAACGGTCGGCCTGCCAGTGCGAATGGTTCCAGGAATAATCCTGAGCCACAATAGCACGGGCATGGATATGATCGGATTCATAATACTCACTCACATCATCCTGCTGCCTGCGCGGAGGCACACCATAGTTTCCTAAGATCGGATATGTGGTAATCAGAATCTGACCCTCATAAGAGGGGTCGGTCAATGACTCGGGATAGCCGGTCATAGCGGTATTAAACACCACCTCGCCGGCCGTCGAACCCGGATAACCGAAGGATTTACCCTTAAATACAGTGCCATCCTCAAGGATGAGTGAGGCATTTTTCACTTCATGCATCGTGATCGAAGGTTTTTTACATAGTTTTCCGACTGCAAATTTACTGCTTTTTTTTCAAACTACCGCTATAACCACCCAAATAATAGAAATCTCCCACACGGCTCTTTCATTTAAAAAAGTCTTGTGCTTCCGAAAATCCTGTTATTTTATAGCGGGGGAAGTCTGAATGGGAAGGGTGATTTTCGCATTCATTTCTCTGATTTTCAATAAAATAAGTGGTATAAAAAATTGGTCAAGTGACCAATTTTTCGTAACTTTATAGTTGCAAATCAATTAGTTATGAATAAAAATAAGCCACTTGACCAAATGCGTTCGACCGGCGTAAATGCGCCCAAT
>JAIDKG010000027.1 GCA_029051525.1 Muribaculaceae bacterium | reverse complement strand
GGGGAGAGGGGAGGGGTCAGTGCTTGAAAAGAGCTTGGAATTCTTCGATACGGCGGGCTCGGATCTGCTTATGTACCTTCCCTTTGTAGCGGCACATGGCCTCGAAAGCTTCGCGGATGTTGCGGTTGCCGTTCTTGAGTAGTTGCATGACCGGCGATTTGTTGACTCTTCCGGGGCCTACATTATAGGCCAATACGCCAAGTAGGAGTGAATCCTTGCCATAAGTCTTGTAGAGGTCGGCGTATTTTTTCAGATCTTTGCGGAGTAGAGCGTCAGCCTGTTTTTCCGAAAGTTTCTCCCCCTTGCGGAATTTTTCGCCCGGCTGCACCTTGTGGCCGTAGCCTACGAGGGGCCAATGTTGGGGGGAGTGGAGAGTCTCGTACTTTTTGATGAGTTGCACGGCCTGTTCGAATTCATGTTCGGTATAGGTGGGGTGAGAAGAGGAGGCGGATGTATTGGCGAATGCGCCGATTGCACCCATGATGGCAATCATCATTGTAATGATAAACTTTCTCATAACAAAATCCATTCCCTGCAGAGATGAAGTCGGCGCCGTCGCGGCATCATGACTTCCGGTCACCCCCTCCGTTCGCACTCATGGGAATGATAAAAATCAAAAATGTTTTAGGGTTACTTACTTAGATCCGGCGGATTTATCGCGTGAGCGTGACGGCCCTGCCTTAGCCGGCTTCCCGTTTCAAGCCTTGGCAAGAGACGGAGGGAGCGGTAGCGAGGGGTCGCGGAGGTAGTGTAGGAAATCGGTATGGCCGGAGCTCCGATGAAGGTGCAACGCCATGTCCGATTGTGAGTGCTTCTCACGCATAAAACCGGAGATAAGCCATCGAATCATGCATCGAAATGCTTATCTTCAACAGCAAAGTTAGGGAAAAGTTTGATGACTACCAAATATTTAGCATTCTTTTTATGTTTTATAACATAATTTCACGACATGGTTTAAGCTTTTTTACCGGTCTGACCGGTCGGACTGGTCAGACAGGTCGGACTGGTCGGACTGGTCAGACAGGTCGGACAGGTCGGACAGGTCGGACAGGTCGGACTGAAACTGAAAGGGCTGAAAATTAGGCTGAGATTTGGGAGTCGCGGCGGGATTTGCTAATTTTGGGGTTGGAAAAAACTGAGGTAAATCAGCGATATATATGAAACTTATTGAAATAGATAGTCTTGAGGATTCGAGAGTGGCGGCGTTTAGCCGACTTACCGAGGCGCAGTTGCGCAACCGACTCAATCCGGTCGAGGGGCTGGTGATTGTGGAGAGTCCGAAGGTGATAAAGGTGGCGTTGCAGCAAGGGTGGGAGCCGGTGGCGATGCTCTGCGAGCGCCGACATATCGAGGGCGACGCCGCCGAAATCATCGCGATGGCTCCGGAGGATATGCCGGTCTACACTGCTCCGCGCGAACTGTTGGCCGCCCTGACGGGCTATACCCTCACACGCGGCGTGCTCTGCGCCATGCGGCGCAGAGAGGAGGCCGGTCTGGAGACGGTATTGGCCGGAGCAATGAGGGTCTGCGTAATCGACGGCGTGAGCGACACCACCAATATAGGTGCCATATTCCGCAGTGCGGCGGCGCTCGGGATAGATGCAGTGCTGCTCACACGCACTTCGTGCGACCCGCTGAACCGTCGTGCGGTGCGTGTGTCGATGGGGAGTGTGTTTCTTGTGCCGTGGGGTTGGGTGGACAGAGCATCGGATGTGCGACCCTATGGATTCCGCACCGTCGCGATGGCGCTTAGGGATGATTCTATGTTGCCCGACGATCCGAGGTTGCGAGCCGAACAACGACTTGCCATAGTGATGGGCACCGAAGGCGATGGATTGGCACAAAGTGAGATAGATGATGCCGATTATGTGGTGCGCATCCCGATGCGCCATGGTGTGGACTCCCTCAATGTGGCCGCTGCCTCGGCTGTGGCATTCTATGCTCTTGTGTAAGAAGAGAGTTACCGCAAACCCTTGCGGCGCTTGCGCCACAGCGGGATATGCAGGCGTTGCCAGAGTGCGGCCGGGAGGATTCGCTCCAGCGAGGTAAGAATCTGCCACACCATGCCGATAGTGGCTGTGCGCCGTGCATGAAGCGCGGCATTGAATATCATGTCGGCCACGCGCGAGGCGGGCATCTCGAAGAGGTAATCCCGGTCGGGGTCGAGCAGGGGAGTGCGGGTCCAGCCCGGACGTATATCCACTACCCGCAGCGGGAGATGAAGAGCGTCGGCGCGTTGGCGAAGTGCTTCGAGATATGCCTGATCATAGGCCTTCGAGGCTGAATAGGCCGGGAGGTCGCCCAATCCGCGACACCCCGCCACCGAAGATATAGCCACGATACGGCTATTCTCTCGGTGTTCGTGTCGGAAATAATTGAAGGCTGCCGACACCATCCTGGCGAATCCCACGGCATTGGTCATCGTGACAGTCGCCTCCATCGAGGGGTCGAGCACGGCCTGCTCCGAGAGTATCCCTGCGCAATGCAGATATATATCCATCCCGCCGAGGGCGGCGATTAATTGGTCGAGTCGGTCGGGCGCCTCCGGATCATTGACATCAATCTGCATGGTGCTCACCCGGGAGGGAGCCGAAGCCTGTATCTCCTCAAGAGCCTCGGCATTGCGCCCCACAGCCCCCACCGTCCAACCGGCCAGAATGAACCTCTCGGCCAGCGCTCTGCCCAATCCGGAGGTGGCTCCGGTGATAATCACACGTTGGCGTGGTAGTGCCGATGAAGTGGTCGCCATATCGGCCGGCACGTGGCGTGGAGAGACCGATATTACCGAATCGGCCGACATATTGCTATTCGAAATGCTCTTATTCATATATCATAGAAAGATTCCACCCGAAAGTGAGGAGGGTTGAATCATATTAAAAACGATGAATCATCAGCTTAGTGTTTGGATTGCTGCGAAAAATTAAGTAATTTTGTAAGGAAAGGGTGAGGTGTGCCCATACATCCGCATCCTGCCGCAGCCGTCGAAGCGAATCGCGGTGCGGCGACAGCCAGCAAATGGCGCTTTAACATGGTATGAATAGCTGATGAGAAAGACTACACTCGTAAAGGGATCAGACGTGTATACCGCCGGAGGTCTGCGCAAAGCCGACGTTCTGGTGGAGGGGACACGCATCACCCGTATAGCGGATCAGATCACGCCTACGGACCAGATGGAGATAATCGATGCCGAAGGGCTGACATTGCTCCCGGGACTCACCGACCTGCATGTGCACTTCCGTGAGCCCGGTTTTGAATATAAAGAGACTGTGGCTGGCGGGGCCGAGGCGGCGCGAGCCGGTGGATTCACCACCGTGTGCACGATGCCCAACCTCAAGCCGGCTCCCGACACATTGAAGCATCTTCAGCCTCAGCTCGACGCCATTGCCGCGCAGGATAAGGTGCAGGTGCTTCCATATGCCACCATCACCCGCCAGCGCATCGGTGAGGAGACTCTGGCCGACTATGCGGAGCTCACGCCGTGGGTGGCCGGATTCTCCGACGATGGTTCCGGAGTGCAGTCGGAAGATGTGATGCGCGCCGCCATGAAACGTGTGGCCACCACAGGAAAGATACTTGCCGCCCACTGCGAGGTCAACGAACTTCTGCGCGGCGGCTACATACACGACGGTGCCTATGCCCGCTTCAACAATCACAAGGGGATATGCTCCGAGAGTGAATGGCGCGAGGTGGAGCGCGATATCAATCTGGCACGCGAGACCGGTTGCCGACTCCACATCTGCCATATCTCCACGGCCGAGAGCGTGGAACTGGTGCGCCGCGCCAAACGCGAAGGACTCCCTGTGACCTGCGAGACGGCACCCCACTATCTGTGGTTTACCGATGAAGACCTCAGCAACGAGGGTCGCTGGAAGATGAATCCCCCCATCCGCAGCGAGTATGACCGACGCGCCCTGCTGATGGGTGTGAAAGATGGGGCCATCGACGCGATAGCCACCGACCATGCTCCCCACACCGCCGAGGAGAAGGGTAAAGACCTCCGCCAGAGCGCTATGGGAGTGGTAGGACTTGAGACGGCCTTCCCGGCCATCTACACCCGCCTCGTGGAGCAGGGACGCACCGACCTGAAGAGGGTGGTGGAACTCATGTCGCTCACACCGCGCCGCATCCTCGGTCTGCCCGGATTCGAGAGCGGCGGCATCGCCGAGGGTGATCCCGCTATGCTCACTCTGGTCGACCTCAACGCTGTGCGCAAAGTCGACTCCTCCCGCTTCCATGGCAAAGGACGCTCCACACCCTTCGACGGGATGGAACTCAAAGGTTGGCCCGTGGCCACCATTTGCCGTCAGGCCGAGGATGAGGAGAAATAGGCCGGTTGTGCATTAGCAAAGTTTGACAACTGCAGCGCAACTTCAGCGCGACGCAGATTGTTGGGTTTAGAGAATCGGCCATCGTGTGCCATAGGCCACCGATGCGGCAGATATTGACAATACGGCAGATAAAGTATTACTAAACAGAGAAAATGACAAATATAGCTCATAAGCTCCGCGTGGTGGATAACCGCCAGCTTACCTCCAAGACCTGGATGATGGTGCTTGAGGGTGAGCCGGGGATTATCACCGCTCCCGGACAATTCGTGAATCTGGCTGTGGAGGGTAAATTCCTCCGTCGGCCCATATCGGTATGTGGTGTCGACGGACGCCTGATCACACTGCTCTACGACGTGGTGGGCGATGGCACCCTTGAGATGTCGCACTGGCCCGTAGGCTACGAGGCCGATGTGCTCGCCCCGCTCGGCAACGGTTTCGACCCCTCGCGCGCAGGCGACTCCCCGCTGCTGCTCGGCGGCGGAATCGGTGTGGCGCCACTTTATCAGCTCGCCCGTGAGTTGGTGGCCGAGGGTAAGAAACCGGTGGTGATACTCGGATTCAATACGGCATCGGATGTGGTCTGGGAAGAGGAATTCCGTCAGGCCGGCGCCGAAGTATATGTGGCAACTGTCGACGGCAGCCACGGCACACGCGGTTTCGTGACCGATGTGCCCGCATGTAGCGACCCCGCCCGCACCTACTTCTACGCCTGCGGTCCGCTCCCGATGCTCCGCGCCCTCTGCTCCGGCATGGCTATCGACGGCGAACTCAGTCTTGAGACACGCATGGCCTGCGGATTCGGAGTCTGCATGTGCTGTGTGGTGCAGACAAAAGAGGGACCCAAAGGTATCTGCAAGAAAGGCCCGGTATTCAGAAAGGAGGAACTCATATGGAAATAAACAATGAAGCCCTCCGGGGCAAGGACCTCAGCGTCAGCCTGAGCGGTGTGAAACTGCAGAATCCGGTGATTCCCGCATCGGGATGCTTCGGATTCGGCTATAACATGGCCGAATACTACGACATCGACTGTCTCGGCTCCCTGAGCCTCAAAGGGACTACGCTCAATTCGCGCTACGGCAATCCGCTGCCGCGCACTGCTGAATGTCCGGCCGGCATGATCAACTCCGTAGGACTCCAGAATCCCGGAGTCGATAAAGTTATCTCCGACGAACTTCCGAAACTCCGCGAAGTATTTCATCAGCCGGTGATTGCCAATATCAGCGGTTTTTCGATCGATGAATATGTGGAGTGCTGCGCCAAGATCGATGGAGCCGACCAGGTGGAGATAATCGAGCTGAATGTAAGCTGTCCGAATGTGCATGGCGGCGGCATGAGCTTCGGCACCCAGTGCGAGAGTGTGGCCGAGGTGACCCGCGCCGTGAAGGCCGTGACCACCAAACCCCTCTATGTGAAACTCTCCCCCAATGTCACCGACATAGTGGCCATAGCACGTGCAGCCGAAGAGGCCGGAGCCGATGGCCTCTGTCTGATCAACACACTGCTCGGCATGAGAATCGACGTCAAGACACGCAAGCCGGTGGTGGCCAACGTGATGGGCGGTTTCTCGGGTCCGGCAATCTTCCCGGTGGCGGTGCGCATGGTATATCAGGTGACTAATGCCTGCGGCATCCCCGTGATGGGATGCGGCGGCGTAAGCTCCGCCCGCGATGTGATAGAGATGATGATGGCCGGAGCCACGGCAGTGCAGGTAGGTGCCGCCAACCTGCGCGACCCCTACGCCTGTCCGCGTATCATCGCCGACCTCCCCGCCGAGATGGAGCGCCTCGGCATCGACCGCCTGAGCGACATAATCGGAGCCTGCAAACCCGCATAATCCGAGAGTGTCGGAACATATGTAATTCTATAGATTGACATATATAATTCTATATACTGATGTATGTAATCTTATATAATGACGATGTAATTCTATAGGTTGACATATGTAATTCTATAGATTGACATATATAATCCTACATATTTAGATTAGAAGAGATGCAAAAAGAGAGAGATGTAATCATAGCGTGCGACTTCGGTTCAGCCGAACAGGCATTGGCGTTTCTCGACAAGTTTGCCGCTGAAGAGCGCAAGCCCTTTGTGAAGATCGGCATGGAACTTTACTATGCCGCCGGCAATGAGATAGTGCGCGAGCTGAAGCGCAGAGGTCACAAGATCTTCCTCGACCTCAAGCTCCACGACATCCCCAACACTGTGCGCAAGGCGATGAAGGTGCTTTCCGCCCTTGATGTGGATATGGTCAATGTGCATGCCTCAGGCACCAAGGAGATGATGGCCGCCGCCCTCGAAGGTCTCACCCGCGAAGATGGCACCCGTCCGCTCCTTATCGCAGTCACCCAGCTCACCTCCACCTCGCAGCAGGTAATGAACGAACAGCTCCGTGTGGAGGGCGACATCAACGATGTGATAGCCCACTACGCCCGCAATGCCAAAGAGGCCGGACTCGATGGTGTGGTATGCTCCCCGCTTGAGGGCGGACTCGTGAAAGAGGCTTGCGGCTCCGAGTTCATGACTGTAACACCCGGCATCCGCTTTGCCGACTCGGCCGCCGACGACCAGGTGCGCATCACCACTCCGGCACGTGCCCGCGAGATAGGTAGCGACTTCATCGTGGTGGGTCGTCCCATCACTGCCGCCGCCGACCCTGTGGCCGCATGGCGACGCTGTGTGGCCGACTTCTGCGGATAATCTCCCCCTATAAGAGTGCGCCACGCCGGTGGCGCACTCTCCTATATTATTATCTCTCCCCGATACCACCTCTCCCTCGGCAACAATGAATTCACGACAACAATCATAACTTGACAATGAGCGATACAGCCAAAAAAGTGGCCGGGCAGCTGCTCGGCATCAAAGCAGTGTTTCTGCGTCCCGACGAACCCTTCACATGGGCCAGCGGCATCAAAAGTCCGATATATTGCGACAACCGTCTTATCCTCACCTCGCCCGAGGCCCGCAATATCGTAGAGCAGGCCATAGCCGACAGTGTGAAGAAATACTATCCCGAGGCCGAAGTGCTCATGGGCACCAGCACCGCGGGTATAGCCCATGCCGCCATCGCCGCCCATCTTCTTGGCATGCCGATGGGATATGTGCGCGGCAGCGCCAAAGATCATGGCCGCAACAACCGCATCGAGGGTCGCCTTGAGAAGGGACAGAAGGTAGTGGTGATCGAGGATCTTATCTCCACCGGCGGAAGCTGCATCGATGTGGTGGAGGCTCTGCGCGAGGCAGGCGCCGAGGTGCTCGGAGTGGTGAGCATCTTCACCTATGGCATGAAGAAAGGGCTGGAGCGTCTGGCCGCAGCCAATGTCGAGAATCATTCACTCTCCAACTTCGACACCCTCGTGGAGGTGGCCGTGGAGCAGGAGTATATCCGCCCCGAGGATGAGGCCCGCCTGAAGAAATTCATGGCCAATCCTTCGGATGAGTCCTGGATGCAGAAATAATACATCCTTCGGCCGGAAAGCATCACAACCCAAACTCGCACCCCTTATTGTTTTCTTATGAAACACCTCATAGATCCCACCGATCTCACTAAAGAGGAGACCGAAGAGATAATCGATCTTGCGCTCGATATCATCGCCAACCGCGAGAAATACTCCGAAGTGTGCAAAGGTAAGAAACTTGCCACACTTTTCTATGAACCCTCCACACGCACCCGCCTCAGCTTCACATCGGCCATGATGGAACTGGGTGGCAATGTGCTCGGATTCTCCGACGCGCAGAATACCTCGGTGAGCAAAGGTGAGACATGCGCCGACACCACCAAGGTGATCAACTGCTTTGCCGACATCATCGCCATGCGCCACTTCGAGGAGGGGGCGGCACTCGTGTCGGCCCTCAACAGTCGTATTCCGGTGATTAATGCCGGCGATGGTTCGCACGCGCATCCCACCCAGACCCTGACCGACCTTCTCACCATCAAGCGTGAGATAGGCCGCTTCGACAATCTCACAATCGGCTTCTGCGGCGACCTGAAATTCGGCCGCACCGTGCATTCCCTCATCAAAGCCCTCTCCCGCTTCAGCGGCGTGAAGGTGGTGCTTATCGCTCCCGAGCAGCTCCGCCTCCCCGACTATATGAAGAAGGAGGTATGCGATGTCAACAATATCCCCTACAAAGAGGTATCCACCCTCGAAGAGGTTATGCCCGAGCTTGATGTGCTCTACATGACCCGAGTGCAGAAAGAGCGCTTCTTCGATGAGGATGAGTTCGACCGTGTGAAAGACTGCTTCATACTTGATGCCGAGAAGCTCAAGACCGCCAAACCCGGAATGCGTATCCTGCATCCGCTCCCCAGAGTCAACGAGATTGCAGTCGATGTAGATTCTGATCCCCGCGCGGCCTATTTCCGCCAGGTGGAGAATGGCAAATTCGTGCGTATGGCTCTTATCCTCACCCTGCTCCGATGGGCCGACCGTGAGGATAAGCAGAATCAGCTCATCCCCGAAGGGGCTGTGCGCAATCAGCACGTGTGCCGCAATCCGCGCTGCATATCCAATATGGAGGTCAATGTAGACTCCATATTCCGCCCCGCCGCCGACCATCCCGGAGAGTGGCGCTGCGTATATTGTGAATCCAAATCCAAATGAGAAGAATATTCCTGACCGGTGCCACCGGTGTGATGGGAATGGCGGGCCTGCGGCATCTCACGCAGGCCCGTTATTCCGATCGCCCGCTGAAGATTACAGTGCTGGCCCGTGATTCTGCCGCCAACAGGGCGAAGCTCGCTCCCTTCATAGCCAAGGGGGTAGAGGTGATATGGGGCGACCTGCTTGATGCGGAGGCTGTGGCGCGTGGTGTCAGTGAGGCTGATGTGGTGCTCCATGTCGGGGGGATGGTCAGCCCGATGGCCGATTGGTATCCGGAAAAGACTTATAAGGTAAATACCGGGGCTATGCGGAATATTATTGAGGCTGTGCGGCTTGTGGAGGCTCGGGGGGAGGCTCCCGTTCGCTTGCGCTCCGGCGCAGAACCAGGCGGGAACGGGGGAGACGGCTCTCCGTTCGCTTGCGCTCCGGCGCAGAACCAGGCGGGAACGGGGGAGACGGGGAC
>JAIDKG010000026.1 GCA_029051525.1 Muribaculaceae bacterium | reverse complement strand
TTCCTTCTTCGACTCGCAAAATCCACTCAAAAATCGCCGCCCCTACGACCCCGAAATTTTAAGGAACGCGCTCTTAACTTTCTTACAATTTCAAAAAAAATCATGGAAATACTTGCGTATCTCAGAAAAATTTGTCAAATTTGCGATTGAAGAGTGTATGGCCTACTGTCTTTAATCTGAAACGATGACTTATTGCATTGAGTAGGATGAAAAGAGCCAACTGAACGAACTAAAAAATAACAACATATTTAACTTAACTCTACAAAAGGACAATGAAGAAAATCTTTACCTTAATGGCTGCTTCCGCCCTCGGCGCTACCAGCCTTATGGCAGCCCCCTTCAATCCTGCAGTACTTGAGGATGTGACAGCAAAGTTCACTCCCGAAGGACTGCAAAAGGTGCGTACAAACTTCGCCGATATGAAGGTCAACGGCGTAGAGGGTGAGAACGGCCTCACTCGCTCATGGACCGACAACCAGGGTGGTGTCTGGAACCTCATGCTCACAACTCGCGGCCAGAAGCTTTGCGAGACGCTGACTTTTAAAGATAAAGACGGTAATGAGTTCCAGTATACTTTCCCGGAGTATCCCTTCTATGAGGCAGATCTCTCATTGAGCTATACCCCGAAGGGTCAGTCTCAGGTCACTCGCTATGGCTACTTCGTTCTCGCATGGCCGAGCCAGTATATCTACAGTCAGGGTGGGGTCGATATGCCCGAATCAGAGATCAATACTGATATCGTGTCGGCTGATGAGCTCATCAACAACGCCGGTATGCTGCGCAATTTCGTCCAGAATCAGAGCGTAATCAACGTGGACCAAAGCGGCAATTCTCTCGCATCCTGGACAATCCTGCCGTCTGATATACTTGGAATCGAATCAGAATGGGATGGTCTGATCATGTACTCGCAGAATGGCTCTTCAATCGATTTCCAGGCCTACGATCCCTCTGAGACTTTTATCCAGACTCAGACTCGTATCACCCTCAAACAGGATCCCAATGAGGGTACTCGTTCCGCAGCACTGCGTATCACATATAGCGGTACCGGTCGTGTAGAGGGCTTCGAGCATGTCGAGGAGATGCTTCCGAACTTCGGCAATATCTATCTCTTCAATACCGGCCTGGTGAGCTCCGATATTCTTGGTGACGACAAGGGCTTCACTGAGAACTTCCCCGAGATGACAAAGTTCTACTTCTTCTGTGGTGACGAGAATCTTGGCATCCAGGTTGACGAAGAGGGCGCATTCAACGAAAGTAAGGTATATCATACAGGTGTAGATGTGCCTGAAGGCGAGCTTCTGGAGCATGCTCAGATTTTCTACGGCTACCTCTTTGGTGAGCCCAAATATGCAAAAGATTCCCAGCTCAAACCCACTGAGGGTATATTCAATGTGCGCTATCCCTGGACCGCATATGATGAAAGTACCGACAAGTACTATCTCGCAGAGGCTCCCGAGATCAACTCATTCGTTCCGATGGGTTTCACTGCTTCATGGTCGAAAGACTCTGGTACTATTCTGATTGCTCACAACAATGCTGAACTTACCGGTGAAGGTTCATCAATTGCCTGGGGTACTACCGACGGCTTCAAGATGGAATGGGCTACAATCTACGACAAGGTTCTTCGTGCCGTAGCTCCTAACAGCACAGTATACTACTACTACGATCCCAAAAACCTCGCCAACAAGTACGAATTCTCTGTGAAGGGTGACCTGAAATGGGATGCAGTAGAGGAAGTAGCTGCAGCTGCCGAGGCCAACGTAGTGGCTCGCGACGGTCAGATCGCAGTTACTACTGCCGAGAAGGCTCCGATCGCTGTCTACACTCTCGATGGCAAGCTCGTGAAGGCTGCCGAGGGCACTTCGCTCAATGTGGAGGCTGCCAAGGGTGTATATGTAGTACGCGTGGCCAACAAGGCTCAGAAGGTTGTGCTCTAATAGCGGTCAGACCTTCGACTGAACTCGCTCCTCTTATCAACTGAAATTCCGTGCCCCTGTCTCTCGCTGAGAGGCAGGGGCACTCTTTATTGTCGGCTTTACAATGAGCGGGGGGGAACAATCGGCGGGGAGCGGGCGTTGATGTGGTATGGATACGAAAAGAGATTTGATATGGGCGGCCGGCATAGCGCTGGCGGCCATCGCAGCGGCTGCGGCGCCTTCGGAGGCGTCGGCTTGCTCGCGGATATTGTATGAGGGTAATGACTCGCTCTATGTGGTGGGGCGTTCGCTCGATTGGAAAACCCCTATTCCCACCAATCTTTATGTGTATCCCCGAGGGATGCATAAGGTGGGTTCCGACAAGCCGGGTGCCGTGGAGTGGACCTCTCGGTATGGAGCCGTCTACGCTGTGGGCTACGATGGCGGTATCACCGAGGGTATGAATGAGAAGGGGCTGGTGATCAACGGCCTGTTCTGCAAAGGGACCGTCTATGAGAATGCCGAGACCTCCGGAAGGGCGCCGATGTCGATGTCGATGTTTATCGGGTGGCTACTCGATTGTAATGCCACGGTCGATGAGGTGCGCGCAGTGCTTGAGCAACATGCCTTCTCCCTGACCGGCGCCACCTTCGACGGCGGCACCGCCTCCACCCTCCATTGGGGTGTGACCGATGCCACCGGAAAATCGATAATCTTCGAATTCGACCACGGTGTGATCAAGATCCACGAAATGGGGGATTATCTTGCCATGACCAATGATCCCCAATGGGAATCGATGACCGCGATAATCGACTATTGGAATAAGAAGGGGGGACAGAACACACTCCCCGGCACCGTGTCATCGCCCGACCGCTGCGTGAGAGGTAATTACTTCGCACATCATGTGGAGAAGACGGGTGATACGGATCTCGGAGTGTCGATAGCGCGTAGCATATTGATGAATTGTAGCGTGCCCTATACCTACGAGGTAGAGACTGAACCCAATCTCAGCAGCACCCAATGGCGCAGTTACTCCGATACGCGCGACCTGCGCTATTACTTCGATATCGTGACCAATCCCGGCTATTACTATATCGATCTGGGTCAGTGCGACCTTCAGCCCGGCGCATCGGTGATGCGTCTTGACACTGCCAAAGAGACGCAACTCATCGGCAATGCCAACTCACGTCTGTGCCCCGATGCCGGCTTCAAACCGATGTTCTGAGTCAGGGCATGGCTATCGCTTCCGGGGCTACACGCAGCCGCATGGATGCGGTCACTCCTTCACCTCCGGCTGCACGGCCTCCTGCAGCGCCTCCACCGCCTCGCTCACCACAGGGCGTGGCGGGCGGTTGCCGAATGTGCATCCGATTGAGAAGGTGGCCATGATCGGTGTGGAGGTTCCCTTGCCCGGAGTGAACCATGCCGGGTAATCCGGGTCGGAGTAAGACTGATGTATATTGAAATTATAGCGCACACTCCAGCCCATAAACAGGCCGCGCCAGATCTTCACCTTCAGCCCGGCCAGAGCCTGGCCGTAGAAGGCGGTGGAGCGCAGTCCTGTGCGTTGGGTAGGGCCGTCGGAGGTATAATACTCCGAACCGGCCTGAATGCCATAGATATCATATCCGAATGTGCTCCATCCGGCTCTAAGACCTAAATAGAATTGATAGTCGGGATTGCTCTTATATAGAAAATTGTAATTCATGCCCACCCGCAGATAGGGGGTGGGGGCTACCTTGAAATGGCAGCGGCCATCGTCGGGGTGAGCATCGGCGAAGCTGATTCCCGCCTCTACGACGGGGAAAAACCAGTTGTGGATAGAGCAGTCGGCCGAGATGTCGAAACTTGCTCGGCGTTGCCCTATAGCCATCATAATGGCATCGAAGAAATTTGCACCGATGCTCACGCCATTGAACGCATGATAAGTCGGGGCGGACTTCGCCTTGGTCACGGTGTCGAGTTCGGCGAGGAATCGCACCGGAGTCTGGAGCGGTTCGCCGTGGCGGTCATAGTAATGCATGGGTGGTGTGGCCGGTGCCTCGCGGTCGATATCCACGGGGGTGCTCTTCGGCACCGGCACCGCAGGCATAGCCATCGGCACAGCTGAAATCGAATCCACTGCAAGAGAATCCACCGCAAGAGAATCCATCGCAAGAGAATCCATCGGAATCCCTTCCATCTGCACCACCGCATCATCATGCGGCTCCTCACCCACCCGCACTACTGTATCGCCGGTAATCAGCGCAGCGGCAGGAGCAGGGTGAGGCACCGGAGTGCCTGACCGGCCCACCGGAGGGATAGCGAAAGCCACACCTAAAATCGAGGCCATCAGCCCCGCCATATACCATCGGTTGCTCAAAATTCCTCGGCGATTAGATAATTGTTGCGTTCCGGCGAATTGCGGGTGATCAATTCACCTATAAATCCGGTCAGGAAGAACTGCAGACCCATGATCATGCAGGCCAGAGCCAGATAGAAATATACAGAATTGGTCACAAAGAAATGGTAATCAGGCTTG
Source organism: Muribaculaceae bacterium (assembly GCA_029051525.1). Lineage (GTDB taxonomy): Bacteria > Bacteroidota > Bacteroidia > Bacteroidales > Muribaculaceae > Lepagella. The sequence continues at coordinate 3,230 of JAIDKG010000026.1, read as the reverse complement.
CACATGCTTACCACCTTGAGCACCAGCACAGCCAATACGGCCAGGAAACCCACCACCAGCATCAGAGTGCCCAGCAGACCGAAGAGATGCATAGGCTTCACCCCGAAGCTCGACTGAAACCAGAGAGTGGCCAGATCCAGATAACCGTTCACGAAGCGGTCCAGTCCGAATTTCGTATGGCCATACTTACGCGCCTGATGCTGCACCACCTTCTCGCCGATACGGGTATAACCGGCATTCTTGGCCAGATAGGGGATATAGCGGTGCATATCGCCATAGACCTCGATATGCTTCACCACATCGCGGCGGTAAGCCTTAAGTCCGCAATTGAAATCATGCAGGTTACTGATCCCCGACACGCGTCGCGCCGTGGCATTGAAGAGTTTGGTGGGGATGGTCTTCGACAGCGGGTCATAGCGCTTCTTCTTCCAGCCCGACACAAGGTCGTAGCCCTCCTCGGTGATCATGCGGTAGAGCTCAGGGATTTCGTCGGGTGAATCCTGGAGGTCGGCATCCATGGTGATCACCACATCACCCTGCGCCTTGCGGAATCCCTCGTTGAGGGCCGGCGACTTACCGTAATTGCGGGCGAAAGCTATGGAATGGATATTGGGGTCAGACTCCGCCAGTGAGCGCACCACCTTCTGCGAGGCATCGGTCGAGCCATCGTTGACGAATATGATCTCATAGGTATAGCCATGTGAGGCCATGACGCGTTGTATCCAGCGGGTCAGTTCGGGGAGCGATTCCTCCTCGTTGAAGAGGGGTATGACGATTGAGAGATTCATTGCTTTATGATGATATCTTCGTGATATGCAGGTTTGAAGGGTTGCTGTGTTAGAACTTCCAGTCGGTGCGGGCGAAGAGTCGGCGGTCGTCGGCTATCTGATGGCTCACGGTGGTGAGCATGTCGCCCATCAGCACGCCATTGACCCCGCCGCGCAGCATCCGGGCCATCGATTCCTCCGAGAGCCTCATGCGGCCGCCGGCGAATCGGATGCTCTGGCGCGGCAGGATGAAGCGGAAGAGGGCTGCGGTGCGTATCACCTCCTCCTCGCTGATAAGCGGCGTATGCTCCAGGGGAGTGCCCGGTATCGGCGAGAGGATATTGATCGGCACCGAATCGGGGTCGAGCTCACGAAGTTCGAAAGCGAAATCGATACGGTCGGCCATCGATTCCCCCATGCCTATTATTCCACCTGAACATACCTCCATGCCGCACTCGCGAGCGTAGCCGATAGTGCGCCGTTTGTCGTCGGGGGTATGGGTGGTGCAGAGGGTGCGAAACACCCGGTCGGAAGTCTCCATATTGCAGTGATATCGCTTCACACCGGCATCGGCCAGCCGCTGCATCTCCTCCTTGCCCAACAGCCCCATTGACGCACAGAGATATAGCGAAGTGTCGGCCGAAAGGCGGCGATACTGGTCGCAGAAATACTCCAGATCGGCAGGGCTTACGGTGCGGCCGCTCGTCACGAGCGAGAAGCGGCGTATCCCTTCACGTTCGTTATGGCGTGCCGCCCCGAGCACATCGGCATAAGGGAGATTCGGATACTCCCCGCAACCGGTATGGAAATGAGCCGACTGGGCGCACCATTTGCAATTCTCGCTGCAGCGCCCCGAGCGGGCGTTGACGATCGAGCATGAATCGATAGTGTCGGGCTGCAGTGCGCGGCAGATGCGGTCGGCGGCATCGCAGAGCAGGTTGAGGTCGCCCCACGCGGCGAGGCGCTCTGCCTCTTCACGGTCGGGGAGCCGGCCGCCGGCTATGATCCGGTCGGCAAGTTGATGAGGAAATGCTTCCACTGGTATATAGGGATAAGGGGTAAGTAATATGGATTATCAAGCGGTGAGATAAGATGAGGAGGAACGCGCTCTAAGAATCCGTAAAAAATCAATCCGGCGGATAAGCCGCCACAAAGATCTTCCGCTCCGCAAGATGCTCGCGGATATCAAGCAGGCGGCGCAGATTCAGCCGCCCCACGGCATAGTGGTAATCATCAGAGACATAGCGCTCATAGATCTCCTCAAACTGCATCAGGTCGAGATCATCCTCCGTATTGTAGCGCACATAGGCACGGAAGGAGATATCATTGCTGAATTGCGGGAGCGGACCGGCACACTCCATGCGTTTGTAGCGGTAGAAATAGTCATAGCGTATGGCCGAGATATCGCTCAGCACAGCCGATGAAGTGGGGTGGCCTCCGGCGCCGCGACCCACGAGGAACTGCTTGCCATAGAAGAGACCCTTGATCACCACGCCATTAAATTCATCCTCGCAGGAATAGATAAACTTATTGCGCGAGATGAGGTGAGGCAGCACGCTGAGTGTGAGGCGATTGTCGGGGAGCTTCTCGGCAAGCCCGAGGAGTTTGAAGCGGCGGCCCTTCTCGCGGGCGAAGCGGATATCATGGTCGTTCATATGGGTGATACCATAGCAGAACACCTTTTCAGGCTCCACATATACCCCGAAGGCATGCATGGCGAGGATGACCAGCTTGAAGAGTGAATCCCAGCCATCGAGGTCGAGCGTGGGGTCCGACTCCAGAAATCCCAACTCCCGGGCCAGACGCAGCGACTCCGCATGGTCCATCCCCTCATTGAAGATCTTCGAGAGGATGAAATTGCAGCTGCCGTTCAGGATACCCTTCACCGAAATCTGAAGGTCATTATCATAATACTCCTCCAGATTGCGGATCACCGGGATTGAGCCGCAGGCCGAGGCATCATAGAGCAGTGGGGTCTTCATCTCCTTCTGGAGCTCGATGAGCTCCGGGAGATGATGCGCAAGCATCTTCTTATTTCCGGTCACCACCGGGAGGCGCCGGCGCAGTGCGTCGGTCACAATCCGGTAGGCGGCATCGGCGTCGTCGATCAATTCCACGATAAGGTTGATCTCCGGGTCGTCGAGCACCTCGCGCGGATTGGAGGTGAAAATCAGTTCGGGGGTCTCCTCCTGATGGCGGGTCACATCGCGCACACACACGCGACTGATCACCAGACTCGCCTCCGGCACGCGATGCAGCAGTTGGTAGAGTCCGTGGCCTACGGTGCCGAACCCGAATAGGCCTATCTTGATGAGTTTCTTATTATTCACTGGTCAGGATAAATTTGAAGTTATATAATGAGGAAGGAGAGGGATGAGAGGAAGGAGAGGAAGGAGATGGATGAGAGGTAGGAGAGGAAGAAGAGTGATGAGTCAAAATCGGGGGGGAAGCAGTGGTGAATAA
>JAIDKG010000025.1 GCA_029051525.1 Muribaculaceae bacterium | reverse complement strand
GTTCCCGCCTGGTCCCGCGCCGGAGCGCAAGCGAACGGGAGCCCCTCCACAAAGCAACGGCGCCGCCCGCCGGAGTCACTCCGGGAGCCGACGCCGTCGAGCTATCACATAAGTATCATCATTTCGCCAAGTCGCGCTTATCCCATGCCGGATGCGCCGGATCCTCGGCCACAAGAGCCTCCCGGAGGTCAATGCCCAACGCCTCGGCGAGCATCCTGCCATATTCCGGATCAGCATTGTGGCAAGCCCTCACATGGCGCTGGCGGATGAATAGCGGCACCCCCTCCATCTGAGCCGCCGTGTTACGACACGTAGCGCAACGGTCATCCTCACTCATGAGGCGCCACAGTTTGCCGGGCTGCGTGTAATAGTCATTGTCATATTCCCGCTCATCGTAATTGTAGACCTCCGCGCCGCATTCCATCGGCGGTTCCTTCAATGCGGGATTATCCTGCCATTCGCCATAGCTGTTGGGTTCATAAGTCGGTGCGGCACCGTAATTATCATCGGTGCGCATCTTGCCGTCGCGATGATATGAATGGAAGGGGCAGCGCGGACGGTTGACCGGGATAAGGTTATGGTTCACTCCAAGGCGATAACGCTGTGCGTCGCCATAGGCAAAGAGTCGCCCCTGGAGCATCTTGTCGGGCGAAAAACCGATTCCCTCCACGATATTGGCCGGGTTGAACGCCGCCTGTTCTATCTCGGCGAAGAAATTCTCGGGATTACGGTTAAGCTCCAGGATTCCCACATCATGAAGCGGGAAATCCTTATGGTACCATACCTTCGTCAGGTCAAACGGATTGATATGATATTCCCGGGCCTCATCCTCGGTCATGAGCTGCACCTGCATCTTCCACCTCGGGAAATCACCCCTCTCGATGGCCTCGAACAGATCGCGCTGATGCGATTCGCGGTCTTTGGCAATGATTGCGGCGGCCTCATCGTCGGTAAGATTCTTGATTCCCTGCATGGTGCGGAAATGGAATTTCACCCAGGTGCGCTTATTATCCTTATTGATAAAACTGTAAGTGTGACTGCCGAAGCCGTGCATATGGCGGAAAGAGGCCGGAATACCTCGCGGCGACATGGTGATGGTCACCTGATGGAGCGCCTCGGGAAGGAGTGTCCAGAAATCCCAGTTGCTCGCCGCATTGCGCATTCCTGTGCGCGGATCGCGCTTCACGGCATGGTTGAGGTCGGGGAATTTCAGCGGATCGCGCAGGAAGAAGACCGGGGTATTGTTGCCCACAAGGTCCCAGTTGCCCTCATCGGTATAGAATTTCATGGCAAAGCCTCGTATGTCGCGCTCGGCATCGGCCGCGCCACGCTCGCCGGCCACGGTCGAGAAGCGCACCAGACAGGGTGTCTGCTTGCCGACCTCGGCAAAGATTGAGGCTTTGGTAAATTCGGAAATATCATTTGTCACTGTGAAAGTACCGAATGCCCCGGCACCTTTGGCATGCATTCTTCTCTCCGGAATGACTTCACGGTCGAAGTGGGATATCTTTTCAAGATACCACGGATCGGTCACGGTCACCGGACCACGCAGGCCGGCTGTGCGTACATTCTGATTGTCGGCTATCGGACGGCCATTTTCAGAGGTGAGCTGTTTCTTTTCCATAAAGACAATTTAAGTGTCAGATCAACTTAAGTTAAAATGAATTTTGATGAACATACAACACGCCGACCCATCGTAATGTTCCCATCATCCCACTCACCGACACTGCCTCCACCCCACAGACCAACCCATAGACATGCCGACAGGAGAAGTCCGGAATCTCAGATTTTTTCACTAATTTTGCACTCTACACGGTAATCAACAAAATACTTATGCAAACCACATCCGACTCACCCTCCGGCTTACGGCTCCGGAAATGGGTTGCCTCCCTCTCCTTCCGCACCGGCTGCATCGTGGCCGGAGTCTGCCTTCTCTGCTATGCCATCTCATTCCTCCAGATGCTGCTTCCACTCTCCATCGGGATGAAAGGGGCGCTATGGGTGGTATTCTTCGGACTGGCAAAAACCGCACAATACACCGCCCTCCTCATTCTCGGCAAAGAGGGATGGCTCCGTCTGCGCCGCGCTCTGACACGCCGCAAGGCTCCGACCGACGATTGACCGAACGATAAGAACGCGCTCTAAAACAGTCCGGGCGCGAGATGATTCACAGGGAATCGCCTCACGCCCGGACTCTATTCCGGATGCCTGTATGAATTACAGAAGCTTATTTTGCCGACTTAGCAGCTGTATCAGCCGATGCGGCAGGACGCTCGAAACCATCCTTCACGCAGCGCTTTGTCATAGCCTCGATGCGAGCCTTGGTCTCGGGATGCGATGAGAACATCTTGTCGACATAACTCGGGGCGGCTCCCCCCTCACCTTCAAGCGACTGGAGTTTCTCAAACGACATCACCATTCCCCAGGGATTGCGGCCATTGGCCACCAGGAAATCATAGCCGCAGTTGTCGGCTTCCTTCTCCTGCTTCTGCGAATATTTCGCATTTACAAGTGCCTGACCCAATGTGCCGAGCTGCGACTCAGTAAGAGCAGCCGCCACACCACCGGTCGATGCCACGGCATCCTTCAATGCGCCGGTGAGGAGTTCGGTCTTGAAGGCGTTCTTGCTATGGTGCTTGAGCACATGGCCGATTTCATGGCCTATCACACCCATGAGTTCCTCATCGGTCATGATATCCATCAGCGAGGAGAATACTCGCACACTGCCATCGGGACATGCAAACGCATTGACATCAATCACATCATAGACCTTGAAATTCAAGGGTATGCCGTCAGCCTCGGTGATACCCTCGGTGAGCTTGCGCAGACGGATTGTGTAGGGGTCATCCTCCCCGGGCACGGGATTGTGGGCATCCATCCAGTCTACCGATTCTTTCACATAAGCCGCCATCTGGGCATCAGTGAGTGTCAGAGCTTGTACGGCCTTTGTGGCACCGCTCACGGCCTTCTTCAGGTTGAACTGAGCCGATACTGTGGCCGGAGCACATACCGCTGCCAGAGCCACAAGAAGCATTGCTACCTTTTTCATTGCTTATATTTTGATTGTTTACGTAGTCTTTATATTGAGATGTATCATACGATTCATCTACAGACTCTTACACATAGTTGATTGCAGCATCGAGGGTATCGACACCGCAATCAAATTTTCTTTTCCGAAGAATCAATATTTCTGAGGAGTTGCCGTAGGCACCGGACCGAAACGATTGTCGAAGGGTTCGCCCGGAGTCAGAGACAGCACCAGAAACCAGATAGAGCCAATCACCGGAATCAGGCTGATGAAAATCCAGCCGCCACCCTTGCCGATATCATGCATGCGGCGCACACTGATGGCCAGATTCGGCACAAGCACCGCCAGACTGAAAGCTCCGATCAGGAATTTATAAAGTGAATCACTGCCGGAGATGGCCCCGATGATACCACAGGCCGCACTCACGATAGCGATGAAAAGAACCACCCACCAATACATCGAGCGGCTCGCGCGCCCATTGAAATTGGCGTAATTGTGGAAGAAGAGTTTTACTGCATCTCCAAAATTAATCATAGTCATATAAGTTTAGTTTGCCTGGGCGCTTAGCGCCGTGAAATCAATTACAAAGATAGTGCAAATAACACTTAGTTGCAAATCTATTTATGTAACTTTGTAGGAAAATATAACTTTTCACCCCTAATCTACCGCATTATGCCCATACAATCCTATCATATCCGGAATATCTTCTCCGCTGTGCGACGCATGGTCCCCATTCTCACGGCATGCGCAGTAATCTCACTCCCGATTGCCTGTGGTCATAGCTCAGACAGCCATGACCACAACGATGAGCAGGAGATCCATGCCACCCACGATCATGACCATGACCACGACCACAAGCCGGCCCACGATCACGACCCGGCCGACCATGACCATCACCACGACCATGACCATACGGCCGATCATAAGCATTCCGACGCCTCCGATGAGGGCCACTCCGGCGAGATAATCCTGACCCCGGCGCAGGCTAAAGCCGCCGGAGTTGTGGTGAGCGAAATCAAACCCGGACCGTTCCATCAGGTAATCCCCACTTCCGGACGCGTGCTCTCCGCCTCGGGAGCCGAATCGACCGCCGTGGCCACTCAGGCCGGAATCGTGCGCCTTGCCCGCCCCTGGACTCAGGGCATGGCGGTAGGTGCCGGCGCCCACCTCTTCACCATCACCAACTCCCATCTTCCCGAGGGGAATGTCTCCAGCCGCGCCGCAATCGAATACCATAAGGCGAAAGCCGACTTCGAGCGCACCGAGAAACTATATGCCGACCAACTCGTGACCCGACAGGAATACGAGACAGCCCGCGCCGACTTCGAGCGCGCACGGCTCACCTACGAAGCTACCGGCTCCGGTGCCAAAGGTGGCACCGGTGTGAGCGCCCCGAAGGGGGGCTTCGTGCTTGCATGTCTCGTGAAGGATGGCGACTATGTGGATGTCGGCACTCCGCTGATGACCCTCACCGCCAATCGCCGCCTGCAGCTGCAGGCCGACCTCCCGGGGCGGCTCTACGGCCAGACCGGCAATATCATCTCCGCTCGCTTCCGCCCCGCCGGAGCCGACCGCACTTATTCGCTGGCCGACCTGAACGGACGCATCGTGTCGCATGCCACACAGATTGCTCCCGGATCTACTTTCGTGCCGGTGATATTCGAGTTTGACAATGCTCCGGGGATTGTGGCCGGAAGCTACGCCGAGGTGTATCTGCTCGGCGCCCCGCAGGAGGGGGTCATATCGGTGCCCCGCACTGCCTTGAGCGAGGAGCAGGGAATATACTGCGTCTATGTGCAGCTCGATGCCGAAGGATATGAACGCCGGGTAGTGACCACAGGCCGCAGCGACGGCGAGAATGTGGAGATTCTCTCCGGCCTGCACCCGGGCGAGAAAGTCGTCACACGCGGAGCCACCCATGTGCGCCTCGCATCAGCCTCGAAAGCGATTCCGGGCCATACCCATGAACACTGATCCCATCTTCCCAATGCATGATTACCCGCGATGAACATACTTGACCGCATCATACGCTTCTCTCTCAATTACCGCCTGCTGATCGTGGCGCTCTCGCTGCTGATCGTCACGGCAGGCATATTAGTGGCACACCGCACGGATGTCGACGTGTTCCCCGACCTCAACGCCCCCACGGTGGTGGTGATGACCGAGGCCGACGGAATGGCCGCACAGGAGGTGGAACAGCTTGTGACTTTCCCCGTCGAGACGGCCGTCAACGGAGCCACCGGAGTGCGCCGTGTGCGCTCCAGCTCTACTGCCGGATTCTCGGTGGTATGGGTGGATTTCGACTGGGACACCGATGTGTATCTGGCCCGACAGATCGTCTCCGAAAAACTCAGTGCCATCTCCTCAACCCTGCCCGCCGGAGTCAGCGCTCCGGTGATGGGACCGCAATCGTCGATACTCGGCGAGGTGCTCATAATCGGCCTGACATCAAAAGAGACCTCCATGCTCGACCTGCGCACCATTGCCGAATGGACCCTCCGGCCGCGACTCCTCTCGGTGGAGGGTGTGGCACAGGTGTCGGTCATCGGAGGTGAGATGAAGGAATACCAGATACGCCTCGATCCGGCGCGAATGCGCCATCACGGAGTGACTCTGGCCGATGTTATGGCCGCCACACGAGGCATAGGCAATAACCCTGCCGGAGGCGTGCTCTATGAATATGGCAATGAATACATACTGCGCGGTGTGGCCGGAGGCGACGTGATCCAACGCCTCGGAGCCGCTATGGTGAAGATGCAGGGTGAATGGCCGGTGACTCTGGCCGATGTGGCCGATATCGGTATCGGCGGCGAGGAGCCGCGCCTCGGCGTGGCCTCGGTCGAGGGTCGCGATGCAGTGCTGCTCACCGTCACCAAACAGCCTAAGGTGGGCACCATCTCCCTCACCGAGCGCCTGGAGGCCGTAGTGGCCGATGTGAAGAGCCAGCTCCCCGCCGATGTGGAGGTGAGCACCGACATCTTCCGCCAGTCATCATTTATCGATGCCTCCACCGGCAATGTGCGCACATCGCTTATCGAGGGTGGCATATTCGTGGTGCTTATCCTTTTCCTCTTCCTGGGCAATGTGCGCACCACTCTCATATCGCTCGTCACCATCCCGGTGGCGCTGCTCGTGGCGCTGATGGTGCTCAATTATCTGGGCGAAACCATCAATACCATGAGCCTCGGCGGACTGGCGATTGCCATAGGATCGCTCGTCGATGATGCCATCGTCGATGTGGAGAACGTATGGCGCCGGCTCCGCGAGAACCGGCTCTTACCTCCCGACCGCCGTATGCCCCACCGTCAGGTGGTGTTTGAGGCATCGCGCGAAGTGCGACTCCCGATTCTTAACTCTACACTGATAATCATCGTGAGCTTCGTGCCCCTCTTCTTCCTCAACGGCATGGAGGGACGCATGCTTATCCCGCTCGGTGTGGCCTTCATCACAGCCCTGCTGGCCTCTACGATTGTGGCCCTGACACTCACCCCCGTGCTCTGCTCCTATCTTCTCACCCACCGCGCCGGGAAAGAGGACTCCGACCGGGAGCAGCGCGACTCATGGCTCTCTCGCCATCTGAAAGACCTATATGCCCGATCGCTCGAAGCGGTGCTCCGTCACCGCCGGCCGGTGATGTGGAGCGCACTGGCACTCTTCGTAGGGTCACTCGTGATTTTCTTCACCCTTGGCAGCAGCTTCCTCCCCCCGTTCAATGAGGGATCGTTCACTATCAATGTGAGCACTCTCCCCGGGGTGTCGCTCGAAGAGTCGGAGGCTATCGGCCGCCGTGCGGAAAAGATACTCCTTGAAATACCCGAAATACGCACCGTGGCCCGAAAGACAGGCCGCGCCGAGCTCGACGAACATGCCCTCGGCGTCAACGTATCGGAAATCGAAGCCCCCTTTCAACTTCAAGACCGCTCACATGCCCAACTGCTTGCCGACGTGCGTCAGCGCCTCTCGGAGATAGCCGGGGCAAATATAGAGATAGGCCAGCCCATCAGCCACCGCATCGACGCCATGCTCAGCGGTACCCGCGCCGGAATAGCCATCAAGCTCTTCGGTCCGGATCTCCCCACCCTCTTCTCGACTGCCGAAAAAATCAAGGAGAGCATCAGCGATGTGGAGGGTGTGGCCGACCTCAATGTGGAGCAGCAGATCGAACGCCCGGAGATACGCATCGTCCCCAAACCCATGATGCTCTCTCGACTCGGAATCACCGAACCCGAATTCAACGAATATGTAGCCGTCATGCTCGGAGGCGAAAAGGCGGGACGCATCTTTGAGGCCGACCGCAGCTTCGACCTCGTGGTGCGCGCCGACCGCGAGGCCCGCGAGTCGATGGAGGCCCTCAAACGCCTCACCATCTATTCCCCCGTGGCGGGCTATGTGCCGCTGACGGATGTGGCCGAAATCGTGTCGTCGAGCGGTCCTAACTCTGTGAGCCGCGAGAATGTAAAACGCAAAATAGTAATCTCGGCCAATGCCGCCGGACGCGACCTCGGCTCGGTCATGGACGACATACGCTCCCGAATCGAGAGCAACGTCAACCTCCCGGAGGGCTATCATGTAGAATACGGTGGCCAGTTCGAAAGCCGTCAGGCTGCCGGACGCACACTGCTGGTGACATCGATACTCAGCATCCTCGTCATATTCCTGCTCCTCTATATGGAATTCCGCGATGTCAAGGAGAGCGCAGTGATTCTGCTCAATCTCCCGTTTGCCCTCATCGGAGGCGTACTCGTGCTCCGATTCACATCGGGCGAGGTGAGCATTCCGGCCATCATCGGCTTTATCTCCCTCTTCGGCATAGCCACACGCAACGGCATGCTCCTCATCACCCGCTACAATCTGCTGCGCAGCGAGGGCCGGAGTCTGCACGACAGTGTGATGCACGGATCGACCGACCGCATGAACCCCATCCTGATGACAGCCCTCACATCTGCCCTCGCGCTGATTCCGCTCGCCGCTCGCGGCGACCTCCCCGGCAACGAGATTCAGTCGCCCATGGCGATGGTGATTCTCGGAGGACTCATCACCTCTACCCTGCTCAACTTCTACATCATCCCTATCATGTATCTGCGTCTGCACCGCAATGACCATGCCGGCAAGACCGTATAAGCTACACAATGAAACATATCCTTTCACACATACTCCCCTCCCTGCTGCTCCTCTCCCCGGCCATGATGAGCGGCGCCACCATAACAGAGACGCTCGCAGAGATAGAGCGCAACAACCTCTCGCTGCGCGCCGCAGCCGCCGAGAATGAGGCCGCCGAACTTGAGATGCGCTCCGACAATACGTTGCCGGCCACATCGGTGGAATACTCCCCCTTCTTCCGGAGCGGCATAGACGGAGTGGCAAGCTCCGAACTCGTGGTGTCGCAGGAATTCGACTTCCCCACCCTCTATGCCTCGCGCTCACGCCAGGCATCGCTCGAACGGGAAGCCCTTGACTCCAAGAGCGCCGTAGAGCGCCGCGACATGCTCCTCCAGGCGCGAGAAACACTGCTGAAACTGGTGCTCCTCAATCGCGAACGTGATATACTCGACCGCCGCTTCTCCGACTCATCCATGCTTCTCGAAGCCTATAAACGCAGTCTCGAACTGGGGAAAGCCACTCTCTTAGAGCTCAACCGGGTAAAACTGGAACATGAAGACATGAAGAGAGAAATTCTGCAGAACGATGCCGACCGCGCCGCACTCACGGCCACACTGCGCCGTCTGAATGCCGACCGTCCGCTCGACCTGACCGGCCTTGACTACGACATCCCCGCCGAAGACCTGATGGTACTTCCGGGAATAGAGGCAATCCTCCAGGCCGACCCCGCCGTACTGGCAGCCGAAGCCGACGTAAAAGCCGCCCGCCAGAGTGTAAGCGTAGCGCGCAGCGGATGGTTGCCATCCATCACACTCGGCTACCGCCGCAACACCGAAGAGAAAGAATCGGCCAACGGATTCCTTGCCGGCATCTCCCTTCAGCTCTTCGGCACACCGGCCAAGACCCGCGCCGCGAAAGCGCGCCTCAACGCCGGCATGCTCCGCCTGGAGGCCGCCCGAGCCGAAGCAGAAAGCAGCATAGCCGAATCAATAGCGGCCCTACAGATCCAGACAGCCACCCTGGCCACCTACGACCTCTCCCTCATGGAAGAGACCCTTACCCTCTACCGCAAGAGCCTCGACGCCGGCCAGATATCCCTCACCACCTACTACACCGAGACGACCCTCCTCTACGACCGCATGCTGACCCGCGTCCGCCTCGAAGACACCATCCGCCAGACCCTCTCCCGCCTCACCGCCAACCTCCTCTGACCCCTCGCCCCTCCTGTCTCTTTTTCACATCTGACGCTGCCGACGATCTT
>JAIDKG010000024.1 GCA_029051525.1 Muribaculaceae bacterium | reverse complement strand
CCCTCAACACAGAGAGAGGGGCAATATATTCTGCTTCAATACGCTACGACATGGAAAAAATCCTTTACAACGACATCCACCTCCCCGAGAAGGTAAGTGATATCCTGGAACTCGATTTCTGGATTCTCCAGCATGTAGCACCGGCAATGGTGCGCACTGTGACCAATCCGGTGAAGTTTTCGGCATTTACATCTATCTTCGTGCAGCGCGGCACAGCCGAAGCAGAAATAAACCTCATCAATCATCGCATAGAGGGTCCATGTGTGCTCAATATCGGCTCGGGCGATATCGTGTTTCCTCGTTGGATTTCGGATGATTTCGACGCTTCGTTTGCCGTATTCTCGCAGCATCTCACCGACCATCTGATATATCTGATGAAGGATGCCTCGATATTCTCCACCATCGGGCTGCACCCGATAGTGCAGATTTCCGACCGCGACCGCGAACTGCTGCAGCGATTCTACGATGAGATGGAGGCAATCACAGCCGATACCAGTCAGCACTATCCCTTCGAGACTGTGGCCTATTCGATTGCGGCATTCTTCTTCCATCACTTCGCTAAATACTATGAGCATTTCAGGCAATCCATAGCACCGTCGGTGCAGAACCGAATAGCCGACCGCTTCCTGCGACTGGTGCAGGAACACTTCCGCCATGAGAGATTTCTCGATTTCTATGCCGACCAACTCGACATCACCCCCAAGCACCTGTCGCGCACCATCAAGCAGCAGACGGGGTCGTCGGCAGTGGATTGGATCAATCGCTATGTGATACTCGAAGCTAAGGTGATGCTCCGCTCCTCCAATCTGAATGTGCAGCAGATTGCCGAGGAATTGAATTTCCCCTCGCAATCCTTCTTTGGCAAATACTTCAAGAAAGCCACCGGAATCTCCCCCAAGGATTACCGCAACAGCTTCAGCTGAGGAGAGAGACTCCCCCTCCCTGATCAAATTTAATCACCCAATTCTCGATTACACAATCCGGCCCTCCTCTCCCCCCCCAAAAAAAATAACGCAATCACCCGACCTGGGGCGATTGCGTTATTTTTTTTGGGGGGGAGTGAGTATCACATCCAGCGGCCACGCATATACTCCAGCAGTCTACGCGAAAATTCCTCATTCATAGCGCGGGGATATCTCACCTCGGCAAATACCTGTGCGAGATTTTCTTTGCCATTCTCGGCGATGAAAGGCTGATTGGCCGGATATTCATCCTTCACCTTGTAGAGATCCACTATCTCCTCATCGGTGTCGGCCCGATAGCTCTCTTCATGCACCCAGGCCCTAAGCGGAAGTCGCTCGGTAGCCACACCTTCACCATCGGGCCACCCTATGGCCAGACAGGCCACCGGCATGGCCAGCGGCGGCAGATTGAGCAATTCGGCTATCTGAGGCGCGTTGTAGATGGCGGTGCCGAGATAGCAGGTGCCGAGACCCATCTGTTCGGCGATTGTCACTATCTGCTGCGAGAGAATCATGGCATCGGCAAAGGCGGAGGTAAATGAGAGGAAATTGCCATAGGCGGCATCGGCCTTCCCGATCTCACACCAACGGGTGAAGCGCTCGAAGTCAGCGCATATGGTGAGCAGCACCGGCGCACCTGTAGAGGCCGGCTGATTGAAATGAAGCTCGGCCAGGCGAGCACGTGCAGCTGCATCGCGAGTCACCACCACGGAATATAGCTGCATATTGCCGCATGTGGGGGCACGCCCGGCAAGCTCAAGGATTTCGCTGAGCATCTCGGAGCTGACTTCGCGGTCGGTGAAGCGGCGTATGCTGCGGCGAGAGCTGTAGTAAGTCTTGTCGATCTCTTTCATGTTTTTCGGTATATGAATTACACTACCCTGAGAGCGCGTTTTACAAATGTACGTTGCGCTCTTTCGGTTCCGCCCCACCCCGAATCGGGGCGGAATGAAACCACTCTCCACGCCATCAACACATTAGAGTGCCTGCCCTCCGGTTTTAACAAATTTTAAGGTCATGGCGCAGAGTTTTACCACGGGTATTTTCTGCAAAGTTAGAAAATTTTTCGCTAACTTTGCGTTGCAAGCACCGGCTATTTATCGGCCGGCGCGTCGATAGAGCGTGTTGCCCTCGCGACGCGACTCATTGCCGCTCACAGATACTCCTCATTATCAACTCAATAACCCATTACAAGAGAACCATAAATATCAAGTAGCTGACCCGATGGCACAACCCCATTATACCTATGACCAGGCCTACGAGGCATCACTCCAATACTTCAATGGCGATGCACTGGCGGCCCGCGTATGGACCAGTAAGTATGCCCTGAAGGATTCCGATGGCACTATCTTCGAGCTAACCCCCGATGATATGCACCGCCGTCTGGCCGCCGAACTGGCCCGAATCGAACGCAAATATCCCGAACCCCTCAGCGAGGATGAGATTTTCGAGGTGCTCCGGGATTTCCGTTATATTGTGCCTCAAGGTAGCCCGATGGCCGGTATCGGCAATGACCGTCAGGTGGGCTCGCTCTCGAATTGCTTCGTAATCGGCCTTGATGGCAAACCCGATTCCTATGGCGGCATCATCAAGATCGATGAGGAGCAGGTGCAGCTCATGAAGCGCCGTGGCGGAGTGGGCCACGACCTGTCGCATATCCGCCCGAAGGGGAGCCCGGTCAAGAATTCGGCTCTTACCTCCACCGGACTGGTGCCATTCATGGAGCGATACAGCAATTCCACCCGCGAGGTGGCTCAGGATGGCCGGCGTGGAGCACTGATGCTCACGGTGAGCATCAAGCATCCGGATTCCGAGCATTTTATCGATGCCAAGATGGTGGAAGGTAAAGTGACAGGCGCCAATGTGTCGGTGCGCATCGACGATGCATTCATGCAGGCAGCCGTGGATGGCACACCCTATCACCAGACCTACCCCATCGACTCCACCTCTCCCCTTGTGACCAAGGAGATTGATGCCCGGCAGCTCTGGCACAAGATCGTGCATAATGCCTGGCAGAGCGCCGAACCCGGCGTGCTCTTCTGGGATACCATCACACGCGAGTCGGTGCCCGACTGCTATGCAGATCTCGGATTCCAGACCATCTCCACCAATCCATGCGGCGAGATACCCCTCTGCCCTTACGACAGCTGCCGACTCGTGGCTATCAATCTCTTCAGCTATGTGCGCAATCCCTTCTCTCCGCAGGCGGATTTCGATTTCGATCTCTTCCGCCGCCATATGCGATTGGCTCAGCGCATCATGGATGATATCATCGATCTGGAGATGGAGAAGATCGACCTGATCATCAATAAAATTGAAAACGACCCGGAGACCGAGGAGGTGAAACACACCGAACTCAATCTCTGGAAAAAGATACGCACCAAGACCCTGCGCGGCCGGCGCACCGGTTGCGGCACCACCGGCGAGGGGGATATGCTCGCAGCCCTCGGACTCAGATATGGCACCCACGAGGCTACCGATTTCTCAACGACCGTGCACCGCGAACTGGCTCTGGCCTATTACCGGGCATCGGTGGAATGTGCCCGACAGCGTGGAGCTTTCGAGATCTATGACCCGGAGCGAGAGAAGGATAATCCCTTCATCGCGCGCCTCCGCGAGGCCGACCCGGCGCTGTATGAGGATATGAAGAAATTTGGCCGGCGCAATATCGCCTGCCTTACAATCGCCCCGACCGGCACCACATCGCTCATGACACAGACATCATCGGGCATAGAGCCGGTGTTCTCCCCGATTTATAAGCGCCGCCGAAAGGTAAACCCCAACGATGCCAATGTGACGATCGATTTCGTAGATGAGGTGGGCGACGCTTTCGAGGAGTATGTGGTGTATCACCACAAGTTCCTGGAGTGGATGCGCGTCAATGGCCATGAACCGAAAAAGAATATGACCGCTCAGGAGATCGAAGAACTGGTGGCCCTCTCCCCCTACTACAAGGCCTCGGCCGGTGAAATCGACTGGATGGAGAAGGTGCATATGCAGGGCTCCGTGCAGAAATGGGTGGACCATTCCATATCTGTCACCATCAACCTGCCGGCCGATGTCACGGAGGAGATGGTGGGCCGGCTCTATGTGGAGGCTTGGAGAGCCGGCTGCAAGGGTTGCACGGTGTATCGCGACGGGTCGCGCAATAATGTGCTGGAGTCGCTCGCTTCCGACAAGAAGCGCAAAAGCGGCACCGAGCGCCATGAGGCCGGAATTATACGTAATCCGGAGCATCTGCTGAAGCGCCCCATGGAGCTGGAGGCCGATGTGGTGCGATTCCAGAACAGTAAGGAGAAATGGATCGCATTCATCGGGCTGGTGGATGGCAAACCATATGAGATATTCACCGGTCTGGCCGACGATGAGGATGGCATATTCTGTCCGAAGTCGGTAAGCCACGGTAAAATCATAAAGACTCTCGATGAGAATGGCAGAAAGCGCTATGATTTCCAGTTTATCAATAAGCGCGGCTATAAGACCACCATCGAGGGACTCAGCGAAAAATTCAACCCCGAGTTCTGGAACTACGCCAAACTCATCTCGGGCGTGCTGCGCTACGGCATGCCAATCGATCAGGTGCTGAAACTGGTGAGCCAGCTCGAGCTCGACTCCACAAGCATCAATACCTGGAAGAATGGTGTGGAGCGCGCACTGAAGAAGTATATACCCAACGGCACCGATGCCGCCGGAGTGAAATGCCCCAACTGCGGCGCGGAGGCACTGGTATATCAGGAAGGGTGCCTCATCTGCAAGAACTGCGGCACATCCCGATGCGGATAAGCCGCGCCGAGGCGCAGACTCCACCATCCCTCCCCCACCGCCGCACGCTGAAGCCTCGGGGCGGCGCAGGGGGGGGAACATCATCAGAAGTTTAACTAAAATTCTATACACATGAAAGTCAAATTTCATATCAATTACCACACATTCTGGGGTGAAGCTCTTTACCTCTGCGGTGGTATCCCCCAGCTGGGCAATTCCGATGCCCGTGAGGCTGTGGAGATGAAACTCGCCGCCCCCGACGCGTGGGAACTCGAAATAGATCTTCCGGACACCACTCCGGCCTTCGACTACTTTTTCGTAGTGAAGGCCGCCGACAAGGCTTGGCGATTTGAGTGGGGCACTCCCCACCGTTTCGAACCGGGCGAGGGTATCCGCTTCTACAATATCTTCGATTCCTGGCAGGATATGCCGGCCGACAAACCCTACTATTCTTCAGCCTTTGTCGACGGTATGCTCTGCCGCCAGCACCGCGATGAGCCCCTCAAGGCTCTCCCGGGCACTATCTGCCTGAAAATATGGGCACCGATGATCGGTCCCGACGAGGTGCTTGCAGTGGCCGGACAGCCCGATGTGCTCGGCAACTGGAATCCCCACAAGGCTCTCGTGCTCAACGATGCCCGCTACCCCCTCTGGGAGTGCAACATCCCTCTGGAGGCAGTCAACGAACCCTTCGACTATAAATTCCTCATCCTCGGCAAGGAGCACCACGATGTGCGTGGTTGGGAAGATGCATCCAACCGTATCTTCGGCATCGAACCCTCCACTCCCGCCGAGCGAATCGTGGTCGATGGCCTCCGCTTCGCCAATCCCAATAAGAACTGGAAGGGTGCCGGCACTGCTATCCCGGTATTCTCTATCCGCACAGATGAGGATTTCGGTGTGGGTGATTTCGAGGATATCAAGCAGATGGTCGACTGGTGTGAGGAGACCGGCCAGAAGGTGCTTCAGCTCCTCCCGGTAAATGACACCACAAAGTCATACACCTGGGTCGACTCCTACCCCTACAGCGCCAATTCCACATTCGCGCTTCACCCGATGTATATGCGCCTTGAGAAGGTGGGTATCCTCGCCGATAAGAAGCGTATGGAGCATTTCAAGACCCTCGCGCAGCATCTCAACCAGCTCTCCGAGATCGACTACGAGGCTGTCAATAATGCCAAGAATGAATATCTCCATGAAATCTATCGTCAGGATTGGGCCAAAACCAAGAAGAGCGAGGAGTATCTGACGTTTGTGGAGACCAACGATTATTGGCTCCGCCCCTACGCTGCATGGTGCGCCCTGCGCGATGAATACCATACCCCCGACAATAACCTCTGGGGCGACTACGCCACCTACGATGAGGCCCGCGTTAACGCATTTATCGAGGCTCACCGCGACAGCATCGACTTCTTCTATTTCGTGCAGTATCACCTCGACCGTCAGCTGCGCGAGGTGCGCGACTACGCCCACGCCCACGGCGTGGTGCTGAAGGGTGACATACCTATCGGTGTGGGTCGTCAGAGCGTCGACGCATGGCAGAGCCCCCACCTCTTCAATATGGACTGCTCGGCCGGTGCGCCGCCGGATGACTTCTCGGTGCTCGGTCAGAACTGGGGCTTCCCCACCTACAACTGGGATGTGATGGCCGCCGACGGTTTCAAGTGGTGGAAATCTCGCTTCAGCAAGATGTCGGATTATTTCGATGCCTACCGCATTGACCATATTCTGGGCTTCTTCCGCATCTGGCAGATTCCTCTCGATGCCCTCCACGGTCTGTTGGGTTACTTCAACCCAGCTCTCCCCTTCTCGCCCGATGAGCTGCGCAATAACTACGACTTCTGGATTGATCCGGAAGTGCAGGCACGTCCGCTCATCCTGGAGTGGATGCTCACCGACTTCTTCGGCGACACCCTCGAGGAGGCTAAGGAACTCTATCTCGAGCATATCGGCA
Organism: Muribaculaceae bacterium; assembly: GCA_029051525.1. GTDB lineage: Bacteria > Bacteroidota > Bacteroidia > Bacteroidales > Muribaculaceae > Lepagella. The sequence continues at coordinate 1,617 of JAIDKG010000024.1, read as the reverse complement.
ATGGCCGCTACCGCCTGAAGAGCCATGTCGACACTCAGGTGAAAGTGCGCGACCACTTCGCCCGTCTTGACCGCAATGAGCGCAACGCCCGCATCGAGAATGCCCTGATGGGGCTGATCGATGATGTGCTCTTCATTGAGGATCCCTATCAGAAGGGTCACTATCACCCGCGCATCTCGGCTCAGTTCACATATCAGTTCCGCAACCTTACCGACTATGAGAAGTGGTGCTTCAACCGCCTCTACAACGACTTCTTCTACCATCGTCACAACGACTTCTGGTATGGCAAGGCTATGTGGAAACTTCCCCCGCTGCTCGATGCCACCGGAATGCTGGCCTGCGGCGAGGATCTCGGCATGATTCCCGACTGTGTGCCGGCTGTGATGCACCAGCTTGAGATTCTCTCGCTTGAGATTCAGCGTATGCCGAAGGATCCGAAATCGGAATTTGGCGATACCTGGCACTACCCCTATTTCTCTGTCTGCACATCTTCTACCCACGACATGGGCGGCATCCGCGCATGGTGGGAGAGCGACCCGGCTCAGAGCCAGCGCTTCTACAACAATGTGCTCCATGAGTTCGGTCAGGCACCCTTCTATGCCGAGCCGTGGATCTGCGACAAAATCCTCTGGCTCCAGCTCGCCAGCCCCTCTATGCTCTGCATCATCCCCCTTCAGGACTGGCTCAGCGCCGATGGCGAACTGCGTCGTCAGAACCCGCAGGAGGAGCAGATCAACGAACCCTCCAACCCCACCCACTACTGGCGCTACCGTATGCACCTCACAGTGGCCGACCTGCGCTCTCAGCGCACTTTCAACGCCGCACTGACCGACAAGATCCACCAGTCGGGCCGTTGATATCCCCCCCACATATCCCAAACACACAGTCCGGGACTGAAGCGCTGCTTCAGCCCCGGACTTCTTTATTCTCATATTGAGCTTGTCGTTCCTTAATAATCGCAGCCCCTACGACCCCGAAATTTTAAGGAACGCGCGCTAAGCATACCTCAAGTGTCAGGCCACCCCGACCAGCTCGATGTCAAACACCAGTGTCGAGCCGGCCGGTATGCCGGGCTGATTGAGTCGGCCGTAAGCCTGCTCGGCAGGGATATAGACCTCCCAGCGGTCGCCGGGATGCATCTGCTGCAATGCTATTATCCAGCCGGGTATCAGGTCGCGGAGGCGGAACGCAGGAGCCACACCTCCACGGCTACTGTCGAATGTTTTCCCATTGATAGTCTTGCCGGTGTAATGCACCGTCACCACACTCTGCCGTCCGGGCGACGGCTTTTTGACATCCCCCTGACGAAGCACCTTGTAGCATACTCCCTTGTCGAGCATCCGCACACCCTCCTCGCCGCTTTTGGCGCGAAGCCACTCCCGGTTCTTCTCTATATATTCCTGTTTTCCCATGTTTATAAGTGTCTGATCAAATAATCGGAGAGGCTCCCCCCTACACGGTCATAGAGACTCTCCGACTACAAATATAATCATTTTTGGCCGCATCACATAATTATTCTGCACTCTGGCGAACTCTGGCGCACGGCTCTTTCATTTAAAAAAGTCTTGTGCTTCCGAAAATCCTGTTATTTTATAGCGGGGGAAGTCTGAATGGGAA
>JAIDKG010000023.1:19404-63770 GCA_029051525.1 Muribaculaceae bacterium | reverse complement strand
GGGGAAGGAGAGGGAGGATTCATGTCAGGGAGGAGGGAGGGGCTTCTGGTGCAGCTTGCTGCTGTCCACCGCCGGTGTGGTGCCCGAGGCAGCCAGCCCTTCGGTGGGGAGGGTGGCATCTTCGGGGTCTTCCTCCTCGATGAATGTCTCAATCGGGTAGAGGGGAGCCTTGTTGCGGCGTGTGGCCACGATCTGGCCGCGGAATTTCACCGATATGGTGTCGTATTCATTCCATCCCTTGTAGGGGATGATATTCTTGTAGGCGGTCATTATCATGCGTCGTTTTTCGGTCATTCGGGTAGTGTCGCCGAAATTGATCACATGGCCTGTGATGCGGGGCACGAGCATGATATTGTCGGCATCCTTGACCTCATACATTGCCACGAGCTTATTGAGCACCGGGTCTTTCTGCACGAATCTCACCACCGGCAGCACCATCTGCGGGGTGAAGGAATCGGAGAATCGTCCGGTCACGATCGGCACATCGGCATAGAATTCAGCCTTCGAGTCGATGCGCTTCCCATCCTTGTTGACGTAGTAGGAGCGATTGCCGTCGAAAACCCTGATTTCCGGTATCATCGGGGTGATGCGCACATTGAGCACTCCATTGGTAGAGAGGAAGCACTGCACATTCTCGAAATTGTTGAGTCGCATCAGATACTTCTCGATATCGAGGGTATTGATGGTTGATGTGCGGGCCCCCACAATCTTGCGGGGATACTTCATGAGCTCGCTTTTCACACCGCGCACGGTGATAGTGTCGGAGAGACCACGGTCGCCCATCGACACGATCACCCCCTTGCAGGAATGGCGGTCGGCCTCCTCCTGAGCCCACACCCAGATACAACCCACGTAGGCCAGCAGCGCTGCGAGGATTGAGTACTTCAATATGTTCTTTACCGTAGGGCTCATAGGGTATCGGATATGCAGCAAGCTCCCGCTTATTTCTGAAGCAGGAGTTGCTTGATTTCGGGGAGCATCACGTCGAGGTCGGCGGCTCCCAGGGTCATCAATATCTCAAAATTACTAATTTTTATGAGATCAAGCAAATCTTTTCGCTCACAATATGTTTTATCGGGGCAGTTTATGGCTTTTAGAATCAAATTTGAGTCTACTCCGGGTATCGGAAGTTCGCGGGCGGGGTAGATTTCGGGCATTATCACGCGGTCGGCCTCAGAGAGGGCTTCGGCAAATTGCGGGGCGAAATCGCGGGTGCGGGTGTATAGATGGGGCTGGAAAATCACGCAGATTTTCTTGCCGGGATATAGCTTGCGCACCGACTGGATAGAGGCCTTCACCTCATTGGGGGAGTGGGCATAGTCGTCGATCAGCACGGGGTGGCCGTCGGAGCCATCCATGTATACCTCGAATCGGCGGCGAGCCCCCTTGAAGTCGGCGAGCCCCTCACGGATGGCCTTCTGGGATGCACCGGCCAGATATGAGGCGGCTGCGGCCGCCACGGCATTGTCGATATTGATCTCTACCGGCACACCGAGGCTGATACCCTCCACGCGCAATCCCTCCGGGCCGATCAGAGTGAATGACAGACTCCCTTCGCCATAGGAGATATCCTCGGCATGCCAATCGCCGGCAGAGGAGCCGGAATAGGTGTAGATCTGCACTCCGGGGCGCACATCGGGCTTCATCTTCAGGCCGGTGTGCATGAGCAGATAGCCGCCGCTGCGTATCAGGGATGTGAATTTGGAGAAAGCCTCGAGGTAATGCTCCTCGTCGCCGTAGATGTCGAGATGGTCGGGGTCGCACGATGTCACCACGCCGATCCAGGGTGAGAGCTGATGGAAAGAGCGGTCATACTCATCGGCTTCGATCACGGCCAGGTCGGAATGGTCAGACAGCATGAAATTGGAGCCGGTGTTGCGCAGTATGCCACCCAGGAAGGCATTGCACCCCTCATGGGTGTGGCGCAGGATATTGGCCGTCATGGAGCAAGTGGTGGTCTTGCCATGCGAGCCGGCGATGCATATGCCGCGTCCGTGGAGGGTGATGATACCCAGGAGGCGTGCGCGTTTCACCACATCGAATCCACCCTGACGGAAGTAGGAGAGGATGCGGTTGTCGTCGGGGATGGCCGGGGTATAGACCACCAGTGTGGTGGCCGGATTGCGGAAATCCTCGGGTATTAGGTCGGGATCGTCGTCGAAACATATATCGGCCCCTTCGGCCTGCAGAGCGGTGGTCAGAGGGGTGGAAGTGCGGTCGTAGCCCGCAATACGGGAGCCTTTGCTCAGGAAATATCTCACGAGATTGGCCATGCCAATCCCACCGGCTCCCACGAAGTATATCTTCTCCGGGTTCTGCCCCCGGAGTATTCTCTGGTCGAGTTCAGTCATCATAGTTACTTAGCGAATGGCCTGAGGCAGCAGATTGGTATTATCGCAGCTCATACAGTATCTTAACAATTTCATCCACAATTTTCTCATCGCTTTTTCTCAATGCGAGTTTGGAAATATTCCGGCTCATCTCGGCGAGCAGGTCGGGGTCGGCGGCAATGCGCTGTATTTCAGTCACGAGGCGTTGGCGCGCCTCTACATCCGGAATCAGCACTGCTGCGCCACGCGATTCGAGGGCACGAGCATTTTTTGTCTGATGGTCTTCGGCCACATTGGGCGACGGCACCAGAATCACCGGCAGTCCGAGCACCTCCAGCTCCGAGATCGAGCCGGCACCGGCCCTTGACACCACCAGAGTGGCGGCCGCATAGGCGGCGGCCATATCGGCCACGAAAGGAGTGACCACCACCCCCTTCAGCCCCTTGGCGGCAGCCCGGGCGCGGGGGATGAATGATTTGCCGGTCTGCCAGATCACCTGATATCCGGCATCGGCCAGCGATTTCACACCGGCCTCCATGCTCTCATTGATGGTCAGGGCGCCGAGGCTGCCACCGATCACGAGGATTGTGGGGCGGTTCTCATCAAGACCGAAGCGGCGGCGTGCCTCGGCCGGTTGCATGGCATGGTCTATGAGGTCTTTGCGGATAGGATTGCCTGTGAGCACAATCTTCTCGGCCGGGAAATAGCGCTCCATATCGTGGTAGGCCACACAGATCTTCAGGGCTTGGCGCGCCAGGAGTTTATTGGTCACTCCGGCATAGGAGTTCTGCTCCTGGATCAGAGTAGGCACTCCGGCCTTCTGGGCCGCTTTGAGAGTGGGTCCCGAGCAGTATCCCCCCACACCGATGGCGATATCGGGCTGAAAATCCTTCACTATATCGCGAGCCATAGAGAGGCTCTTGCGGAGCTTGAGAAGCACGCTGATATTCTTGAGCAGGTGGCGGCGGTCGAAGCCTACCACCGGCAATCCCTTGATGGGATATCCGGCGGCCGGCACGCGCTCCATCTCCATACGGTCTTCGGCACCTACGAAGAGTATCTCGGCATCGATGCGTCGCTGCAGTGCATTGGCAATCGAGAGGGCGGGGAAGATGTGGCCGCCGGTGCCCCCTCCGGATATGAGAATTTTATATTTCTGTGGCATGGTAATTCAGTCTTGGATGGTGATTAATCCTGGTTGGCATAGTTGGCCGCCTGCATATCCTCCGGGAGGGCGTCGAGCTCGGCCTGGTTGGCACGCTTGTCGGTGCTTGTCACGGCAAATCGGCTCACCGAGAGCATGATGCCGATTGCCATCGACATCACCACCACCGATGTGCCACCCTTAGAGATGAATGGCAGCGGCTGTCCGCTCACCGGGAAGAGTCCGGTGACGATTGCCATGTGCACAAGCGCCTGAAATACTATCAGCACCGCGCATCCCATGATCAGGAAGGCCGGGAAAGCCCTGTTGCATTTATAGGCCACCGATCCGGCGCGCCCCAGCAGGAGCAGATATAGCAGGAGCAGCAGCACCCCACCCACAAATCCGGTATCCTCCACCACAATCGAGTAGATATAGTCGGAGAAGGCGAGGGGGAGACGGGCGTTCTCGCGGGAGTTGCCCGGACCTTGGCCGAAGATGCCGCCATTGGCCTGGGCCATCTTGGCAAAAATCACCTGACGGTTGAAGTCATCGATGGGATCGGCGGGGTTGACCCCCTCGAGGTATCGCTGCACACGCCCCTTCTGCGTGTGATGTCGGCCGAGGTCGGAAGTCTGTTCTACCGGCACACCGCCGGCGCTGTCAAACTCAGTAGATGTGCCCCCTACATATTTCACCGCCCATAGCATACCGGCAGCCACACCATAGACCACAGCCACAGCCAGAAGCTTCTTCCACTGGATGCCACCGATCAGAAACATGCAGATGCTCACACCCATCATCAGAATCGTATTGGTCAGACCATTGATCCAAAGGATACCGGCGAATACCACCACAATCACGGCCACCTTGATCACCGCGAATGTCGATACACCTCCCGGCCTCTGGTTCTTGCCCAGGATGGTGGCGAGCCAGATGATCACGGTGAGTTTCACGATCTCCGGGGGCTGGATTGTGAATCCGGCTATCCGGATGGCTCGCTGGGCGCCATTGATTTCCGCCCCGAAGAATGAGGATATCACCAATAGCACCAGCGACAGTATGGCCATTGTAGAGGCGAATCGTGAGAAATAGCCGAAGTGGATGCTCTGCAGCCAGATTACGAGCACCAGCCCGATCCCCAGGAAGATACAGTGGCGGATCAGAGGCTCATAGACATTGCTGCCGCTCACCTCGGAAGAGGAGGCGCTGAATAGCTCGATCACCGAGATGAAGAGCAGAGCGAGATAGATGCCCCAGAGGAATCGGTCGGGCTTGGGGCGCCGGCGCTTTCCAACCACTGCGGTGGTCTCTCCGCGCCGGGAGGAGGCAGCCCCCCCGTTGCTCCCTCGGGAGGAGAGGGGAGGGTCGACAGCCACACCATCGATGGTCTGGCGTATGAGGATTTTATCGTTGTTTGCCATAAGTGTTGAATGTCAGATCATACTCCGGTATTGGTCATAGAGCGGTCACGGCAGCCTTGAATTGGCGTCCGCGGTCTTCGTAGCTGCTGAAGAGGTCGAAGCTCGCGCAGCAGGGTGAGAGGAGCACAGTGTCGCCCTCGGTGCTGAATCGGCGGCATGCCTCGATGGCCTCCTGCAGAGAGTGGCAGTCGGCAATCTGATCCACATGGCCGGTGAAGTAGTCGAGGAGCTTGGTGTTGTCGACACCCATACATACGATAGCCTTCACCTTCTCCTTCACGAGGGGGAGGATTTCTGAGTAGTCATTACCCTTGTCTTTACCGCCGAGTATGAGCACTGTGGGTGCGGTCATGCTCTCGAGGGCATACCAGGTGGAGTTGACGTTGGTGGCCTTGGAGTCGTTGATATATCTCACACCATCCACATCTTTCACAAACTCCAGTCTATGCTCCACAGCCTCGAAATCGGCCAGGGCGCGGCCGGTGATTTCGGGCGAGATATGGAGAGCCGAGGCTGAGAGCCCGGCGGCCATGGAGTTGTAGAGGTTGTGCAGCCCGGGGAGCGAGAGGGTGTCGCGGGGTATCTCCCAGACCTCCTGCGGGGTCTTGAAGTGGATGATGCCATCTTCGGTCCATGCGGCGGCACCGCTCTCCGGATTCTCGCTGAAGGGGAGGACGCGGGCCTCGATCTGGGTGTGGCGTATCTGCTCTGCCACCACCGGATCGCCGAGCCAATAGATGAAGTAGTCAGCTTTGGTCTGATTCTGCAGGATGCGGAATTTGGCGGCCGTGTAGAGCTCCATGCGGTGGTCGTAGCGGTCCATATGGTCGGGGGTGATGTTGAGTATCACGGCCACATGAGCCTTGAATTCATACATGTTCTCAAGCTGGAAACTTGAGAGCTCGATCACATAGTAGTCGTGGGGATCTTCGGCCACCTGGCGTGCCAGACTCTGCCCTACGTTGCCGGCCAGCCCCACATCAAGTCCGGCCTCACGCAGGATATGGTAGGTGAGGAGGGTGGTGGTGGTCTTGCCGTTGGAGCCGGTGATGCACACCATCTTTGCATCGGTGAAATAGCCGGCGAATTCAATCTCAGACACCACAGGAGTTGCCTTCTCCATCAGTTCTCTCACCAGAGGCACTGTGGGGGGAATGCCGGGGCTCTTCACCACCATGTCGGCGCTGAGCACGCGCTCCCGAGAGTGGCCCCCCTCCTCAAAGGGGATGTGGCGCTCCTCGAGGATGGCACGGTATTTCGGTGCGATTTTTCCGGCATCGCTCACGAGCACATCCATCCCCTTGGCCATGCCGAGGATGGCGGCTCCCACGCCGCTCTCGCCGGCACCGAGCACGACGAGACTCTTTATCTTTTCAATATCCATCGTTGTCTTTACTTGAAAGCTGTTTTCAGGTTGATAATCATGTTTTATCGGGCATCAGCGCACCTTCAGGGTGACGAATGTGAGCACTGCCAGCAGAATCCCCACAATCCAGAAGCGGATCACGATTCTGGATTCCGGAATCGGAATGCGGGGGAATTTAAGCAGCACATGCGATCCGGCCGGTGCCTCCTTCTGGAAGTGATGGTGGAGCGGGGTCATCTTGAAGATGCGTCGCCCCTCGCCGTATTTTCGCCGTGTGGCTTTGAAATAGCTCACCTGAAGCACTACCGACACATCCTCGAGGAAGAAAATCAGGCAGAGCAGCGGTATGAGGAGCTCTTTGCGTATCAGGATGGCGAATACCGCAATTACACCGCCCAGCATCAGCGATCCGGTGTCGCCCATGAAAACCTGTGCCGGAGGGGCATTGTACCACAGGAAGCCCACCAACGCGCCGATGAATGCGGCTGCATATACCACAAGCTCCTCACTACCCGGTATATACATGATGTTGAGATATCCCGAGTAGATGATATTACCCCCGAGATAGGCCATTATGAGCAGCGCCACTCCGATTATGGCGGAGGTTCCGGCGCAGAGCCCGTCGAGCCCGTCGGTGAGGTTGGCACCGTTGCTCACTGCGGTGACCACCATAATCACCACGGCCACGAATACAATCCATCCCATGGTCTGTGCGGCCTCGGGGTCGCTGATCCAGTTGGTGAGCCACTCGTAGTTGAAGTTATGGTTCTTTACGAATGGGATGGTGGTCTGCGGTGTCTTCTCGTAGATGGGGGAGTGCACCACTTCGGTCTCTTTGAGTTCGAGGTTCATCACTTCGGTGTTCTCGCTCATCACAATCTGCGGGGAGAGCCACATGGTGATTCCCACGAGCAGACCGAGTCCCACCTGGCCTGTGACTTTGTATTTACCTTTGAGGCCGTCTTTGTTGTGGAATTTGATCTTCCGGTAGTCGTCGAGAAATCCTATGGAACCCATCCATACAGTGGCCACGAGCATGAGAATCATGTAGACGTTGGTGAGATTGCCTACCAGCAGGCAGGGGAGCAGGATGGCGAGGATGATAATCACACCGCCCATGGTGGGGGTGCCGCGTTTCTCCATCTGTCCGGCCAGCCCGAGGTCGCGGATCTCCTCGCCGATCTGCATGCGCTGCAGGCGGTGGATCACCCGCTGGCCGAAGATGAGGGCTATGAGCAGAGCCAGAGCGAAGGTTACACCTGCTCTGAACGATATGAAATCCATCAGATGGATTCCCGGGAAGTCGGAGGATTCGAGGTAACGTTGTACAATCGAATAAAACATCGTGTAGATTAGCCGTATATAGCTAATTCAGAATGAATTTGGATGGTTTATAATGAAGATGTCATGTATGAGGAGAGGAGGAGACGTGCCGTAGGGGCAGCAGGATCGGGGTGATAGCCCTCTCCGGGCGGGGCTCAGGAGAGCTCTGCGAGTGCTGCCTGCACCTCTTCGCGGTCGTCGAAGTGATGGCGCACACCGGCCACTTCCTGATAAGGCTCGTGGCCTTTGCCGGCCACGAGTACCACCGAGCCGGGCTTGGCTGCCTGGATGGCGGCGCGGATTGCCTCGCGGCGGTCGGCGATGCAGATGGTGTGGCGCATTTCGGAGGGAGTGAGACCCTCTTTCATCTGATTGATGATATCGGCGGGGTCTTCGTCGCGGGGATTGTCGGATGTGATCACGAGATGATCGGAGCGCAGAGCGGCCTCATGGGCCATCATGGGACGCTTGCCGTGGTCGCGGTTGCCGCCGCAGCCCACTACAGTGGTGATTTCACCACCGGCGGGGCGCACGATGTCGCGGATCGTGTCGAGCACATTGATCAGGGCATCGGGGGTGTGGGCATAGTCCACAATCGCGGTCACACCCGTAGTGGAATGGAATGCCTGGAATCGGCCTGCCACCGGCACGAGACGCGACATATTGACCAGCACCTCCTCCGGATTGAATCCGGTGAGTATGGCCGCGCCGTAGACGGCGGTGAGGTTGTAGGCATTGAATCGGCCGGTGAATTGCACCTCCACCTCATGGCCGTTGAGCATGAGCAGGGTGCCGTCGAGGCGGGTCTCGAGGATCCGGCCGCGGAAATCGGCATCGCTGCGCAGGGAGTAGGTGTATTTGCGGGCGCGGGTGTTCTGCACCATGTAGGCGCCGGCCTTGTCGTCGGCATTTACCAGAGCGAAAGCGTCGGGGGGAAGCATGTCGAAGAATGCCTTTTTGGCATTCATGTAGTTCTCTACCGTGAGGTGATAGTCGAGATGGTCGCGGGTGAGGTTGGAGAAGATACCGCCGGCGAATTTCAGACCTGCTATGCGGTGCTGTGCGGCGGCATGAGAAGATACCTCCATGAATGCATAATCGCAACCGGCCTCTACCATGCGAGCCAGCAAATGGTTGAGAGTGAGAGGGTCGGGGGTGGTGTGGGTGGTGGGCACAGCCTCGTTGTCGATGTAGTTGCACACCGTGGAGAGCAATCCGGCACGGTAGCCCTCGAGGCGTGCCATCTCGTAGAGCAGAGTGGCTGTGGTGGTTTTGCCGTTGGTGCCGGTCACGCCCACGAGTTTGAGCTTGTGGGAGGGGTTGCCATACCATTGGGCGGCCAGATGGCCGAGAGCCTCGGCCGAGTTGGCCACGCGGATATACGTGATGCCCTGTGTGAGCGATGCGGGGAGCTCCTCGCAGACTATTGCCCCTACATGAGCCGATGCCACTACGGGGATGTATTTATGACCATCGGTGGTCACACCGCGCACGGCCACAAACATAGCGTCGCGCCCCACCTTGCGGGAGTCGCTTTCGAGCGAGAGGATATTTTTGTCGGTGTCGCCGATTATCTCGATCGGACGGATGGCACCGAGTAGAGTCTTGAGTTTTATCATTGTGAATAGGTATGAGGGGTTTTCGTTATTTTTTTGTGATATTAGGGAGGTTATATCTTGAGAGTCAGGGTGATTACCGAGCCTTGGGCGAGTTGGGCACCGGGGGGAATCGACTGAGCCACCACGCGTCCGGCACCCTGCACGCGCACATTTACCCCTTGCTGCTCCAGGATGCGCAGGGCTGTCGGGGCGTCGTAACCCATGACGTTGGGCATAGCTTTAACGGAGATATTGTGGCCCGGGTTTTCGGTCTTGATAGTTTTGGCACTCGAGGCGCCCACGGCTTTGGCCAGCGAAGTGGCGCCGCCGCCATGCGAGGCGGCGATTATGGGGGCCTCGTCGAGCCGGGTGTGGGTGAATGTGGAGGCATTGTCGAGGAGTCCACGGGAGTACATTTTGAGAGCCATGTTCTTCACCACCTGTCCGGAAGTGCGGTTGGCGCTGGTGCCGCTGGGAGCGAGGATGAGGGCCATGCAGGAGTATTTGGGATTCTCATAGGGGAAGAATCCGGCAAATGCGTAGCGTCGGCGGGAGGTGTCGTAGCCACCGCCGTGCTCATGCACGGGATAGGCTGTGCCGGTCTTTCCGGCGATCATCACGCGTTCGTCGCGCACAGCGCGGGCAGTGCCGTGGTCGCCCCATACGGGTTCGCGCAGACATTGCTTCACCTTTTCGGCCGTCTCGGGCGAGCAGACCTGCTCGCGGATATAGTCGATTTTGAGCACCGAGTCGATGCCGTCGGCCAGAAGGCGCTTGGTGAGGTGGGGGCGCACGAGGCGGCCGCCGTTGGCGATTGCGTTGTAGTAGGCCAGCGTGTAGAGCGGTGGCACGGTGGTGTTGTAGCCATATGCCTGACGCGCCAGGTCGAGGTGGCGTGCGGTCATGGTGATGTTGTTGCCTTTGGAGTCTTTACCCACGAGCCGGCGCACTCTCGGCGTGTCTTCGCCGCCGATACCGGAGTGCATCCGCTCAAAGAAACCGATCTGCTCGAGCCGGTCGTAGAATCGTGCGGGGTCGTGGGCGTAACCGCGGAAGATTACGCGTGCGATACCGGTGTTGGACGACATTTCAATCACCTGTTTCATCGATTTCACGGTGGGGGCGTGGGGGTCGGATGTGCGCTGGAATGGAGAGCAGTCGATCACATCGTTGACGCTTTTCACCAATCCGTCTTCAAAAGCGATCATCATCGAGATCGGCTTCATGACCGACCCGGGTTCGAAGCCTCGCACAGCGCGGTTGAGGGCTTCGCCATATTCGCCGTTGATGTTTTCGAGGTTGGCGATGGCCTTGATTTCACCTGTGGCCACCTCCATGAGGATGGCTGTGCCCCATTCGGCTTTTGCTTCGCGGCATATCTGGAGGAGTTGCTCTTCGAGCATGTCCTGGAGGTCGATGTCGATGGTGGTCTGCACGTTGTAGCCTCGGCGTGTGGGCTGTGTCACCCAGTTGCTCATGCCGGAGTTGAGGGTGACCTTTTTGGCGTAGCCCTCTTTGCCGTAGAGGAGGGAGTCGAGGTCTTTCTCAAGTCCGGAGTAGCCGTGAAATTCGCCTCGTAAGTTTTCGTTGACTCGCCCTATGCTTCGGTAGGCCATATGGCCGTAGGGGTAGATGCGCACATTTCGCTCCTGCACATATACCGGATTGCGGAATCCTTTCCCTTTGAAGTCGCGCAGATAGGGGAAGGATTTGATACGGGCGAAGTCTTCGAGAGTGCCCCCTTTCAGGATGCGCAGAGCGCGGGTGCGCTTGTCGGAGGCTTTTTCAAATTCCCGCTTCAGGCGGGTGTGCCAGGAGTATTTCTTGATTGTGTCGGGGTGGAGGCTCTGGAGATTGGCCCGGCGTGGATAGTAGAGGTCGAGCGAGTCGGCCAGGGAATCGATCTGGGCCCAGATGAGTTTGCGACGTGCCACTTTGTTGTGGCGCAGGTCGATTTTGACATCGTAGACCTTGAGGTTGCAGGCCAGGATATTGCCATTGTTGGCCAGCAGGTCGCCGCGCTCGGGCTTGAGGGTGTCGATGCGGGAGAAGTCTTTTTTTGCCCTCTCGTTCCATTCCGGCGCCTGGATTATGGTAGTGCGGAAGAGACACCACACCACGGCCGCAGCAAATAACACGAAGAGTATGCTGATCACGCCGTAGCGGAAGAGGATGGTGTTCTTATTGTTTTTATTTTTGGAAGCTGCCATGGCGGCTTGAGATTTCTTTTTCTGGTTTATGATGAGAGGATGTGGAGAGGTGGGTAGCGGCGGAGTCGGGGAGCCGGATAGCCTTGGGAATCCTTTGGGGCGGGGAGAGGGGGAGAGAGATTGAGAGAGGGGCCGGGGAGACTATGCTGTGTCGGCGGCGGCGGGCTCAGTCGGCGGGCTCAGTCGGTGAGCTCAGTCGGTGAGCTCAGTCGGTGAGCTCTACCTCATAAGGGGGTTGCTCCTGGAATATCAGACCGAGGTTTTTCTGGCTCACGAGTCGCCTCATCTCCGTCTCGCGCACCAGCGACATGTAGGCTGCCTGCTCGCGGAGCTTGTCGCTCTGGGCGAGTTCGAGCTGATGGGAGAGGCGCTGGATTTCGGCCATTTTTGTCTTGGTCTTGTAGCGCAGACCAATCAGAGAGAGCACCGCCACGAGCACCACTACCAGAATCCAGGCGTTGTAGGTGAAGAATTCAATCGATAGCGATTGACCGTGGCGCAGGTCCTGGAGCCATTGCCGGTGGAGCGGTGTGGATTTCCGGGCTCCTTTGGAATCGCTTTTTTTCTTTGAGTTCTTCTCCTTGGCCGATGTGTTGCGGTCGGATTTGCTTTTTGCAGCCATTTTTGCGTGGGATGGATGATAGGGTGGGGGTGAGGTGTCAGATGAGTTCGGCCACGCGGAGCTTTGCGCTTCGCGAGCGAGGATTGCGCATCACCTCCTCCTGGGTGGGAGTGATGGCGGAGCGGGTGATGAGTCGCCAGGGAGTCTTGACGTTGCCGTAGAAGTCTTTCTCTATCTCGCCGTCGATATTGCCGGTGCGCATGAGCCCTTTCACGATTCGGTCTTCGATCGAGTGGTAGGTGATGATGGCGAGTCGGCCGCCGGGACGAAGCACCTTGGCGGCATTGGTGAGGAAGTCGGCGAGCACTGTGATCTCGGCGTTGACGGCGATGCGGAGTGCCTGGAATATCTGGGCGAGGTCTTTCTTTTCGTTGCGCGGATTGAGGAGCGGACGCACTGCATCGGCCAGTTGGGTGGTGGTGAGGATGGGTGCTTTGCTGCGCTGCTGTATGATAGCGCGGACTATTCTGGAGGTGTTGCGGAGGTCGCAACCGATGGCGAATATTGTGCGGAGCTGGTCTTCGCTGCTCTCGTTGAGGTATTCGGCGGCGGTGTGACCCCCGGAGCGGTTCATGCGCATGTCGAGGGGTGCGTCGGCGCGGAAGGAGAATCCGCGTGAGGCATCATCGAAGTGATGAAACGACACTCCGAGATCGGCCAGTATGCCATCCACTTTATCGATCCCATGGAATCGGAGGAAGTTGGGGATATAGCGGAAATTGGATCTCACGAATGTGAATCGCTCGTCGGGGAGAGCATTGGCCAATGCATCGAGATCCTGGTCAAACCCGAGGAGCCTCCCTTGCGGACCGAGCTGGGCGAGGATGCCTCGGGAATGGCCGCCACCGCCGAAAGTGGCGTCGACGTAGATTCCGTCGGGACGGATATTAAGAGCCTCGATAGCTTCGGGAAGGAGCGCCGGGGTGTGATAGGGTATATCGATTGAAGTGTATTCTTCCATTGTGAAGTCGGTATGTGTGAAGTCTCGGCTGCCGTGGCGATTTGAGCCTGAATCGGTGCGCGAAACTAATATCATGTAAAGTTAGTGAAAAATGATGAGATAACACGCAAAACCTGGTCGGAATTTCAAAAAAAGTTTTATTCACGCGTGCGCAATTTATAATACCACGCGTGTGCGGTATAGATGTGTGGTGAATCGTCTGTTTGCTGGCTTATTGAGAATCGAAAAGGAAAAATTGGCTGTGCTCCGGGCGGGATTTGACTGAATTTCTTATTCTCAGCGCCTTGGGATGATTCTAAAATGATGTTAAACGACAGTAAATCAGATTGATATGTATCTGATGGGCTGTTTTGTGCTGTGGGATGAGCCGAGTGGGCGGCGCTGAAAAGTGCTATTGCCGATGTTGAGATTTTTTTCTACTTTTGTAGTTTGTATTAAATGATAAATCACTATGATAGAGTTTCAGACTGATTCGGTTGAGATGCCTCTGCTCGATGATGGACGTATATTCCGCTGGCTTACGGCAGTGGCTGGAAGCTATGATCGGCTGTTGGGTAATCTCTGCTATCGTTTCTGTTCGGATGAGGTGATTTTGCAGACAAACCGCGAGTTTCTGCAACATGACTATTATACCGACATCATAACGTTTGACTATACGCGCGGACGTAAGGTGGGTGCCGACCTGCTGATTTCGCTCGATACGGTGGCTTCGAATGCCGCGCAGTTAGGTGTGCCGTATGAGCGGGAGTTGCTTCGTGTGATTGTGCATGGAGTGCTCCACCTTTGTGGCTTGCATGATAAGCTGCCCGGGGAGCGTGAGGAGATGGAGGCGGCTGAGAATCGGGCGCTGTCGCTTTACGATGAAATGGGGGAGATGTAGGCTATGAAGTTCGATTATGATGTGATTGTGGTGGGTGCTGGCCATGCAGGTTGCGAGGCGGCAGTGGCCGCTGCGCGTCTGGGTGCGCGCACGCTGCTGATTACTCCGGATCTGAACCGGGTGGCGCAGATGTCGTGCAATCCTGCTATCGGCGGTATCGCGAAAGGGCAGATCGTGCGTGAGATTGATGCGTTGGGTGGCATGACGGGTATCGTGGCTGATCTTACGGCTATTCAGTTCAGAATGCTGAATAGGTCGAAGGGTCCGGCTGTATGGTCGCCGCGAGTGCAGAGTGATCGCACTCGCTTTATCGATGAGTGGCGACGTGTGCTCGACTCTACGCCGAATCTGGCGCTTTTCCAGGATATGGTGACAGGAATGCAAATCTCCGATTCCATCGTGGAACATCCCGACCAATCCGTGAAACACTCCGCTGATTCTCCGATTTCATCGGAGGCGCGTTATCGCGTGGAGGGTGTGTCGACGGCGCTCGGTTTTGAGTTCAGGGCGCCTCGGGTGATTCTGACTGCCGGTACCTTCTTGGGAGGATTGATGCATTTCGGAGCCACGAAGGTGAAGGGGGGACGTATCGCCGAACCTTCGTCGGAGGGTATCACGGCACAGCTTGTCGCACTCGGTTTTGAGACCGGGAGGATGAAGACCGGGACTCCGGCACGTATCTCGGGAAGGTCGGTCGATTTTTCTTTGTGTGAGATGCAGGGTGGCGATGATGATATTTCTCCGATTTCATCGGAGGCCGTGGAACCATCGCGTCGTGATCCGCATAAGTTCTCTTTCCTTCCGGAGGTGAAGCGCACTCTGAGGGGACGTGGATGTTTTATCACTCATACATCGCCGGAGGTGCATCAGGTGCTTCACGATAATCTTGCCGACTCTCCGCTCTATAATGGCGACATACGGAGTATCGGCCCGCGCTATTGTCCTTCGATCGAAACGAAGATTGTGACTTTTGCCGATAAGGAGAGTCATCAGCTTTTCCTGGAACCGGAGGGTGAGACTACCGATGAGTATTATATCAACGGTTTTTCGAGTTCGCTGCCGTGGCAGGTGCAGCTCGAGGCGCTGCGCCGTATCCCGGCTCTGCGCAATGTGCATTTCTACCGGCCGGGTTATGCGATAGAGTATGATTATTTCCCGCCTACGCAGTTGGGCCATGATCTGCAGACGCGCCTCGTGGCGGGACTCTATTTCGCCGGACAGGTGAATGGAACTACCGGTTATGAGGAGGCTGCTGCGCAGGGATTGATGGCCGGTATAAATGCGGCTTTGGCAACGAAGGGGGAGATGCCTCTGGTGCTTGGTCGGGATGAGGCCTATATCGGAGTGCTGATCGATGATCTGGTTACGAAGGGTGTCGACGAACCCTATCGCATGTTTACCTCGCGCGCGGAGTATCGCATTCTGCTGCGGCAGGATGATGCGGATATGCGTCTCACTCCGATAGGGCGCCGGGTGGGTCTGGTGTCGGATCATCGCTATGAGGTGATGATGCGGAAGCGTGAGTGGCGCGATCGTCTGATGGCATTCCTGGAGCGTGAGAAGGTGAGTCCGGATGGAGCTGTCAATGCGCTGCTCGTGGAGTGGGGCACTGCTCCTCTGACGGCGGGCACGCGCATGGTGGAACTTCTGAAACGTCCGCAGCTGGATATGGCGCGTCTCATTGGCGGCTTCCCGCGTCTGGCTCGTGAAGTGGGCCGCATAGATGCCGATCTTCGCGATGAGGTTGTGGAGGCTGCCGAGATACTGGTGAAGTATGAGGGGTATATACGGCGCGAACGTGAATTGGCCGATAAGGCGCAGCGGCTGGAGAATGTGCGCATCCCGGTGGGATTCGATTTCGAGCGATTGCAGTCGTTGAGTACTGAGGCGCGTCAGAAGCTATCTCGTCAGCGTCCGGCCACAATCGGTATGGCATCGCGTATCCCGGGCGTCTCTCCGGCCGATGTGAATATATTGCTGATGATGTTGGGGAGGTGAAAAATGTTACACGTGGAACATTCGCATTCGCTTTATTCATAGCCTTATACGCGCCGCAGGCGCGTGGAGCAGTGTGGCTGTGGTGGGGCGGGATGTGGAACATCCCGCCCGAAAAATCCCGATTTCATCGAGGATTTTGAGTGTTATGGGGTGAAACAATTAGTATTTCACGTGGAACAATCCCTCTCCGCCTTATATATATAATAAGGAGTGTGCGCCCGCAGAAATGAGAATTTTTCAGAGCCGCACGTGAAACACTCCGGAATCTCCGTTAATAAGTAATCAACTAAAATCTACAAGACTATGCAACTTGAAGCATTGAAGGCCACCATACGTGATGTGCCTGATTTCCCCTCGAAGGGGATTATATTCCGTGATCTGACCACTATGATTAAGAATGGTGATTCTCTGAAGGTGATGAGTGAGGCTATGGCCAAGCTCTATCGCGATAAGGGTGTCACTAAGGTGGTGGGTATCGAGAGCCGTGGATTTATCGGCGGCAGTATTCTCGCCTATGAGCTTGGCGCAGGTTTTGTGCCGGCCCGTAAACCCGGCAAACTCCCTTCGCTTACTATCAAGGCAAGCTATGCAAAGGAGTATGGTGTCGACACCATCGAACTTCATAGCGATGCCATTACCTCTGATGATGTGGTGGTGCTCCATGATGACCTGCTGGCCACCGGAGGCACTATGAATGCCTGCTACAATCTGGTGAAGTCGATGAACCCGAAAAAGATCTACATCAATTTCATCGTCGAACTCACCGACCTCCACGGTCGTGAGAATCTGCCGAAAGACTGCGAGATTACTTCTCTACTCAAATATTGAATTCTCGTGGATGATCCAACGGCAAAATATCTCCGCATGTGATGGCGCTCTAAAGGGTAGCGGTGGCTCTTCTCTTACGACAAGGGGGAGCGCACCGCTCCTTTTTTAACATCGATTAGATATTTCCGGCGCCATTATTGCGTTGTTAAGTAACGAACGCTCTAAGATTGAGTCGCTGACAGAGGTGCAAAATCAATTTATCCTTGGAAATGAATCACGATATTCCCGACAATCCCGATACTCCATCGGCAGGACAATTGCAGAAAATAGATGAAATGCTTGTGGGGTCAGGCCGCACAATCGATGAGACAGGTGGTTTTACAATAGAAATCACCCCGGATCGCACACCGGAGGATATCCGCAGCAATCGCCCCGGCCGGCAATTGCGGCAAAAGATACTTGCCCTGCCGGAAGCACCGGGGGTGTATATGTATCTCGACCGGCACGGGAAGGTGATATATGTCGGGAAGGCCAAACGCCTCAAACGCCGTGTGAGCTCCTATTTCAATCGTATCCACGACTCTGTGCGCACCAATCTTCTGGTGCGTAATATAGTGGATATGCGCTTTATAGTGGTCCACACGGAGGAGGATGCGCTGCATCTGGAGAATGCGATGATCAAGCAGTATCAGCCTCGTTATAATGTGCTGCTTAAGGATGACAAGTCCTATCCCTGGATTGTGGTGACCAAGGAGCCGTTCCCCCGCGTGTTTATGACCCGCACCAAGGGTGAGACGGGGCGCTATTACGGTCCGTATTCCAATGCGCAGTCGGCCAAGGTGGTGCTCCAGCTCATCCGCGATATATTCCCGATACGCTCATGTCGGCATTATCTGGATGAAAAGGGGATAGCCCGGAATAAATATCGGTTGTGTCTTGATTATCACATAAAGAAGTGTGGCGGTATGTGTCGCGGCTTGATGAATCAGGAGGACTATGGGCGTGTGATAGCTCAGGTGCGCCAGATTCTGAATGGAGAGACGGTGCTGCTGGAGCATCACCTGAAGGATGAGATGCAGCGCCTCAGCGATGAGTGGCGTTTCGAGGAGGCCCAGGTGGTCAAGGAGAAGTATGAGGCGGTGTTGCGTTATAATGCCAAGTCGGTGATAGCGCGGGCCGAGGAGGGGGATGTGGATATGCTGGCATATGTGGATAATCCTTCGGCCGCTTATATCTGCTTCATGCATCTGCATAGGGGAGCGGTGGTGCAGAGTGTGAATCTGGAGTTCCGCCGCACCATGCAGGAGACTCCCGAGGAGATTCTGGCTCTGGCCATCGGTGAGATATCGCGCCGGTTTGATATCGCATTGCGTGAAATCATCGTGCCATTCCTGCCGTATCAGCAGGATGATGAATTTGAGGGTGTGAATTTTATCATCCCGCAGCGGGGCGACAAGAAGAAGATACTCGAAGTGGGGCAGAAGAATGCCCGGCAGTATATGACCGACCGCGAGAAGCAACGCGAGCAACTCAATCCGGAGCGCAGCGTGGATAATCTGATGGAGCAGATGAAACGCGATTTTCATCTGCCGGTGCAACCGCGCCATATCGAATGCTTCGACAACTCGAATATTCAGGGCACCAATCCGGTGGCGAGCTGTGTGGTGTTTCGCAATGGCAAACCCTCCAAGCGCGACTACCGCCATTTCTGCATCAAGACTGTAGTGGGAGCCGATGATTTCGCATCGATGAAGGAGGTGCTGCATCGGCGCTACACCCGCATGATGGCCGAGGGTGATAAGCTGCCGGATATGGTGGTGGTGGATGGTGGCAAGGGGCAGCTGAGCGCCGCCGTCGAAGCCTTCGATGAGATGGGAATCAGAGGAGAGGTGACGCTGGTGGGTATCGCAAAGCGCCTTGAGGAAATCTATTATCCGGGTGATTCGCTCCCTCTCTATATCGACAAGAAATCACCCTCGCTGCGGGTAATCCAGCATATGCGCGATGAGGCCCACCGCTTCGGTATCACCCACCACCGCGACCGCCGGTCGAAGGGGCAGGTGGTGTCGGAACTCGATGCGATAAAGGGAATCGGACCGGCCTCACAGACCCTCCTGATGAAGCATTTCAAGAGCCTCAAGAGGCTTCGGGAGGCATCGGTCGATGAGATGGCGCAAGTCGTGGGGCAGGCCAAAGCTCGCGTAATCTTCGAATATTTTGCCAATAAAATAAATAATTAGGAGCGTGGTAAAGATAAAAAGTGCCCGAAGTCGCGTTATAGAATAAAGCCGCAGAGTATAGGCTGTAATGTCTCTCTATCTATCCACCCCGGGAGAGACAGGCTTCATGAAAGGAAAATAATAACCCAAAGCAACCATCCCGTCAGAGACCGCGTCAAAACGATGTGAAGATTAAAATAGGGGATGGCTGTAAATTCAGACGAGATACTTATTCAAGATGAAAAACAAGATAAAGGATAAGGCGCCTTCCACACGCCTTAAGAAAGCCGACCTTCAAGCCCGTGTGCTTGATTTCCTCGGCCAGAGAAAAAATCAATCGTTCAATTACAAACAGATTGCTTTCGGCATCGACCTCACATCCAAAAGCCATCGCAATGACCTGCTCAATCTGCTCGATGAGCTCGTGGCCTCCGAACAGATCATCGAGGTGGAGCTCGGTAAATACCGTGCGCCGGAGGTGGTGAAGTCGGAATGCGAGGGTGTGTTTGTGCGCCGCTCCAACGGCCGCAATGCCGTGGTGATCGACGATGTGCAGATCATGGTGGCAGAGCGCAATTCGATGCATGCCCTCAATGGCGACCGAGTGCGCGTGGAGGTCTCGGCCGCACGTGCCGGCCAGGAGACTGAGGCCAAGGTGCTGGAGATTCTGGAGGTGAAAGACCAGGTATTCATCGGCACCCTGAATGTGGAGAAGAATTACGCCGCCGTGGTGACCGATTCAAAATTCCTCGCCGCTGATATCGTGATACCACGCAAGGAACTCAACGGTGGTAAATCGGGCGATAAGGTGATAGCGCGTATCACACAGTGGACCGACGACCAGATGAATCCGCGTGGCGAAATCGTGGATATCCTGGGTCGCAAGGGTGAGAATACGGCCGAAATGCATGCTATCCTCGCAGAGTTCGGTCTGCCGTACCGCTATCCGGAAAATGTAGAGAAGGCCGCAGCCAAGATCGATGCCGGAATCACCAAGGCTGAGGTGGCCAAGCGCGAGGACTTCCGGGGTGTGACCACCTTTACGATCGACCCCCGCGATGCAAAAGACTTCGACGATGCCCTCTCCATCCGTCAGCTTGCCAACGGCAACTGGGAGGTGGGTGTGCATATAGCCGACGTGACCCATTATGTGACCCCAAACTCCACAATCGACAAGGAGGCTCGCGAACGCGCCACGAGCGTATATCTCGTGGACCGCACCATCCCGATGCTCCCGGAGCATCTGTCGAATGGTATATGTTCGCTGCGCCCGGATGAGGAGAAACTCACATTCTCCTGCATCTTCGAACTCGATAAGAATGCCAATGTCATCAACTACCGCATAGGGCGCACCGTAATCAAATCCGACCGCCGCTTCACCTACGAGGAGGCGCAGGAGATAATCGAAAAGAAAGAGGGTGAATATGCCAACGAGATACTCACCCTCGACAGCCTCGCCAAGCAGCTGCGCCGCCGCCGCTATGATGCCGGCGCCCTGGAGTTCGACCGCGCTGAAGTGCGCTTCGAGATTGATGAGAATGGCAAACCTATCAAGGCCTATTTCAAGGAATCGAAAGATGCCAACAAACTCATCGAGGAATTCATGCTTCTGGCCAACCTTACCGTGGCAGAGTCGATCGGTAAAGTCACCAACGGGAAAAAGGCGAAGAATTTCGTATACCGCGTGCACGACAATCCCGACCCTGAGAAGATCTCCAACTTCGCCCTCATAGCTTCCCGCTTCGGCTATAAGATCAATCCCGAGGGGAGAGCCCGCGAGGTCAACAAGGGGCTGAACCGCCTGCTCCGCGATGTGAAGGGTAAGGGAGAGGAGAATATGCTCTCGATTCTTGCCATCCGCTCGATGGCGAAGGCTGTGTATACAACCGACAATGTGGGCCACTACGGTCTGGCACTCGATTACTACACTCATTTCACATCGCCCATCCGTCGCTATCCCGATATGATGGTGCACCGTCTGCTGGCCAAATATGCCGAAGGCGGACGCTCGGCCGACAAGCTGAAACTTGAAGACCAATGCCGCCATTCATCCGATATGGAGCAGCTGGCCTCCAATGCCGAGCGAGCCTCTATCCGCTACAAGCAGGTGGAATTCATGCAGGATAAGATGGGGGAGACCTTCGATGGCGTGATATCCGGTGTCACGGAATGGGGCTTCTATGTGGAGCTGAATGAGAATATGTGTGAGGGTCTGGTGCCTGTGCGCGATCTCGACGATGACTATTACGAACTTGACGAGAAGAACTTCTGCCTTATCGGAAGGTCGCATCACAACAAGTATACCCTTGGCGACCGCGTAAAGGTGCAGGTGGCACGCGCCGATCTCGACCGCAAACAGCTCGACTTCGCCCTAATCTCAGATGAGGGTAATCCCAACAAACCGCGTCGCGAACGCAACCGCAGCCACGGCCGCAACAATCCGAGCCGCAAGAAAGGTAAGCGTCAGCGCAAATCGAATAGAGACTAAGACAGCCCTGACAGGCATCTCTGACCAACAGCCTTGACTCGAGTCGGCGATATCTGAAATATCCAACCCGGCGGATACTATTGAAGAATAGCCTCCGCCGGGTATCTCTTTATACCTCATTATTCAGCCAATCCGGAACCAAATTTATGGGAATCGTGTTAGAAAAAATATTGACACAAAAAAAAGTAGGATATGGCAGACTTCAAGAATTTCAAGTTTCCTGGCCGGATAGTGATATATCTGATAGGAATAGTCGGATTGCTGGGTGTGATAATCGGGATAATCCTTGCCGTCAAGGCGATAGGGATTGTGCTTCAGATAGCCGCATTGGCAGTCGACATAGTGATACTCTATATCCTCTATTGGATTTATCGCCGTGGGGCAGTGAAACAATATCCCAAGACGGTGCTTCTGCTCATAGCTGTGCTCTTTGTGGTCACAGTTGTGGCATTCATGTAAATCGGGCTGATGAGGCCGTAAATTAGGTGAAAAAGCAGGGGAATACTGTTCGATTACTTAAACTGACTTAATTTTTTGGTCGTTTTTTGAGTGGTATTGGTGAAAAAGTTTGGAGGAATCGGGGGAAATATGTAATTTTGTAGTCGGGTGAGTGCTGCACGAGTAGCACGCTCTGAAATCCGTCAGATCTTGACCGAAGCAGCGGTAGGAGTTTGAGCACTGCGATGCAGTGAGCTCGCCCATTTGCCTCTTTAGCTCAGTTGGCCAGAGCACGTGATTTGTAATCTCGGGGTCGTTGGTTCGAATCCGACAAGAGGCTCAAAAGTACAAGGACATCCATTCTCAATCTTAGCGGTGCATTCGCATCGCCAAAAAGAAGTTTTCTCCGCTGTGAAGCGCATGGAGCAATCAGAAAGAACAATAGGATAAATGAAAGGTGCTGCCGCAAGGCAGCATAAGCGTTGAATGTTTTTCATAATTTTGTTTTGGCGGCGTGTTTGTGACAAACATGCCGTTTTTTTATCCCCTCCTTGAGCCTCCTGAACCCATCCCTCTCGACTATTTCCCTCTCCCTACAAAAATGCTAAGAGCGCGGCTACTATTTCAGGCGCTCTATGCGGTAGGCGGAGATTGTACGAGAGATAGTGGAGAAATCTAAACCTACGAGGATTTTTTCTCGATGGTCGGAGAGGTACGGTGTGGCATATCCGCGTTGTTTTATCTGATTGAGAGCCACTTCGGGAGTGCTATCTATCTTGCATTCTATGATATAGATATAATCGTTGGTGAGAATGCGCACATCACATCTGCCCATAGCCGATTCAATCTCGGCATCGACCTCCATTGTAAGCATTCTCACTATTATCACCAGCATATTCTGGAAATGTAATTCTTTGTTGGGCTCGCTTTTGCTGCTTACAGAGGCTAAGAGAGACTTCAATGTGGCAAGGAAGTCTTCAATCTTACCTTTGCGCAGGAAGCGCGCCATCGCTAATACAGAAAAATTCTCTCTCTCAAAGCGATTGTCGAAATATTCTTTGGCGAGTGTGTCCCAAAACCCTTTAGAGACCTCTTTGTTGGGGAATCCGAGTAGGTATTCTTCAGTGGTTGGGTCGTAGCCTTTTAGGGTGAGGTAGCCGCTTTGGTAAAGCAGGGCTACGTAGTCGCCGGAGAGGTCAATGAGATCGGTCAGACCGCGTTTGGTGCGGCGCAGACCTTCGAGACTGCCGAGGTGGAACTCATCGCGGCGCATGAGTTTGACCAGAAAGCGGGGTGTGCCCGACTCAAACCAATAGTCGTCGATGCTTTGGGCGGCGAAAGCTGATAATACGCTGAAAGGATTGTAGATATCTGCGCCGTTGGCGCAGAAGTGATAACCGTCGAAGTTGGCTTTGAAGGCATCCCATACCTGCGACTCCTCCATATTATTGACCTCGGCAAATTCGGCGACCGAAGGGCCAAACACCTCTTGCATCTCCTGCTGCGTGATGCCGCATATGGCGTTGTAGCGGCGATGAAATGAGATGTCGGCAAGATTGTTGAGTCCGCTGAACACCGATAATTGACCAAACTTAGTGATCCCGGTGATAAACACGAACTTAAGACACGCATCCGACTTCTTCAGCACCGAATAGAATTCTCTCAGATCGGCCATGTGGAGATTTCGTGAATCTTCCAGATGAATCACGTCGAGGATAGGTTTGTCGTATTCATCGATTATCACCACGACTTTTTTGCCGGTAGTGCGATAGGCCTGTCGGATGATCATTTCAAAACGCAATCCCCACGGGATATCCGAATCGGCCGGTGTGTCGGTCGGATATAGTTTCTCCCAGATGGCGAACTGATGCGTGATGATAGCTGACAGTGCTCCGGGTTTCTCATAATTCACTCCGCTCAGATCCATGCGCAGCACCGGATGTTTCACCCAATCGGTCTCCAGGCGGTCGAGTTTAAGCCCCTTGAAGAGTTGCCGGTTGCCACTGAAGTATTCCTCCAGAGTTGAGGCAAAGAGAGTCTTGCCAAACCGTCGTGGACGACTCAGAAACACATATTTATAGCTATTTACGAGTTGATACAGTAACTCAGTCTTATCGACATAGATGTAATTCTCATCGATAATTTCAGAGAAAGTCTGTATTCCAACCGGATATTTCAATGGTCGCTGCATGGGTGTATGTTTTGGAAGTGAATGTGTCTTATCGTGTAGAGGGTGAGCTGTCGCAACGAAAACAATGGTAAGTCTCCTGACTTTCTCACCCATCACGATAATCTACAAAGTTACAACATTATAACGTAAAATGCAAACTGATTTTTGACTCTATTTCTCTATTTCTACTATTTCCACTCCAAGGCTGCGAGACCTACGGCCCTGAAATTTTATAGCGCGTTCTTAAGGACGCGCTCTTAGCATTTTTTAACAGGGTGGTGGCTTAATAAAAACAGGGTGGCTTGTAATATTATGTGGGGGATGGGACGTTGGTGTTATGGAGGGGAAGGGGAATTGGGAGTGACGTGGGGGGAAAAGAAAATGTGTAATAAACTGAAATTACTATGTATATCTACAATGTGACTTTTCTGGTGGAGCATCTGGAGAAAGAGGGTTTTCTGCAGTGGATGCGCACCGAGGGACTGCCGGCTCTGGTGAATGCGGAGTCGCCGGCGCGTGAGCCGCGGCTGACGATGGTGGCTGAGGTGCCCGGCGACCCGTCGTTTGGCGCCGATGCCTGTTCGTTTGCCTTTCAGGTGGAATTCCCTGACCTTCTGCAGGCCCGGCAGTGGGCGGAGGATTATCTGCAACCGGTATTGGGTAAATACACTCTCCGATTCGGTGCAGAAAAGGCACTCTGCTTCGCCACGATTCTGGAGGAAGTGAATCTCTGAGAGATTCTAAGAGCGCGGTCTTATTTGCGGCGCGGGGCCACGCGGTCGGGATGCTGTGCGAGAAACTGTGCCCACGATGATGGCCCCTTGGCGATGGCCGGCTTCGCGCTCTCATAGAAGTGGGTCAGGGCTGCGGCCAGGGCATCGGTGGCATCGAGCAGCGATGGCATTTCATTCTGCGGTATATGCAGGATGTGCTGCAGCATTGTGGCCACCTGCTCCTTCGAGGCTGAACCGCGTCCGGTCACCGATTGTTTGATAGATAGCGGAGCATACTCCGCTATAGGGATGTCGCGTGCCAACACGGCAGCCATCGCCACCCCCTGTGCGCGCCCTAACTTCAGCATAGACTGCACATTCTTGCCAAAGAAAGGGGCCTCGATGGCCAGCTCGTCGGGCAGATACTGGTCGACCAGACCGGTGACGCGCTCGAAGATGCGGCGCAGGCGCAGATAGTGGCTCTCGAACTTCGAGAGTTTGATTACTCCCATCACCACCACCTCGGGTGTTTTGCCGTTGATGCCCAGCACGCCATAGCCCATCACATTCGTGCCCGGGTCGATGCCCATGATCACTCGCTCGTATTTCTTAACCTGTGGATCCATATTCTGACCACAAAATTAATACCTGCAGCGAGGGAAATGCAAGAAAATCGGGCGGGAAATTTGCAGAGAACCATAAAAATCTATAAATTTGCCTTTTAGAAGAGTGTATAGCCTCGGTGATATATAATCACCTTCAGTGTGATAGC
Organism: Muribaculaceae bacterium; assembly: GCA_029051525.1. GTDB lineage: Bacteria > Bacteroidota > Bacteroidia > Bacteroidales > Muribaculaceae > Lepagella. The sequence goes on along the minus strand of JAIDKG010000023.1, from coordinate 38,346 downwards.
GTTAGCAATACATCCGCGAGGATTATGTAGCTCCTGCTCCCTCTCCCTCTCCCTTTTGGAGTAGGCTTGGCACCTTCTGATTAGCAATATTCAACAACACCATGGATAAATACCAAGAAGCGCTTGCCTCAAGCCATGTGCTCAGCGATGATGCTGCTGTAGCCGAAGAGGTACGTAAGATAGTTGAAAAGGCACCGGAGTATGCCTCGCCCGAGGTATATGCCTATCTGTTCAGTTCGATCGACCTGACCACCCTTTCGTCGGAAGACAACGACAAGAGTGTGGCCGCCTTTACCGAGCGAGTGAATGCCTTCGATGCCGAATATCCCCAATATCCTAATGTGGCCGCCATATGTGTATACTCCAACTTTGCCGAGGTCGTGAATACGGTGCTCGATGTGGATGGGGTGGATGTGTGTGTAGTGGCCGGAGGTTTCCCCTCGAGTCAGACTTTCCAGGCCGTGAAGGTGGCCGATGTGGCTCTGGCAGTGGCCGGAGGTGCACAGGAGGTGGATATCGTGATGAATGTGGGGCAATTCCTGGCCGAGGACTATGAGAGTCTCACCGATGAGATTGTGGAGCTGAAGCACACAGCCCGCGATGCCCGCCTGAAAGTGATTCTTGAGACCGGCGCCCTGCGCACAGCCGAGAATATCCGCAAGGCCTCGGTGCTGGCAATGTACTCAGACGCCGACTTCATCAAGACCTCCACAGGCAAGATTTACCCCGGAGCCTCGCTCGAGGCAGCCTGGGTGATGTGTCAGTGCATCAAGGAATATTATAACAAGACCGGACGCAAGGTAGGCTTCAAGGCTGCCGGAGGCATCCGCACTGCCGAAGATGCACTGAATTATTATGCCATAGTAAAAGAGGTGCTTGGCGACGAATGGCTCACCCACGACCTGTTCCGCCTCGGAGCGTCCTCACTTGCCAATAGCCTTCTGAGTGTGATGGAGGGTAAAGATGTGAAATTCTTCTGATTCCCAATCATCTCTATAATGAAGTCATAAAGGGTCGGCTATGCCGAATTGACCCGGCATAGCCGACCCTTCTGCTTTTCAGATACCCCCCCTGCATTAAGAAATAAAGTCATGAAACGCAAAAGCCTCCTGCTCCTGTCAGTGCTGGCCGTAATCGCCGCAATCAGCGGCGTAGGTCTTTCACGCGCCCAAAATGCTCCGGAATTACAGAAGAAGCAATTCCAGATGTATGGCGTGGCTTTCTACAACCTTGAGAATCTCTTCGATACCATCAACAACAACGGCAAATACGACCTTGAGTTCTCACCCCAGGGTAAGAACAACTGGAACGGCCACAAATACAACTCCAAACTCAAGAACCTCGCCTATGCCATCTCGCAGATGAGCACCACCGCCACCCCGATGGGTCCGGCTATAATCGGATGCAGCGAGATTGAGAATGAATCGGTGCTTCAAGACCTTGTGCGCCGTGAGGAGATACGCAAATGGCATCTTCAGGTGATTCATCATGACAGTCCCGACCTGCGAGGTGTAGATGTCGGACTGCTCTACAATCCCCGCTTCTTCCAGCCCGAGAATGTCACCAATCACACGCTTGTAATACCCGAGCTTCCCAACTTCAAGACCCGCGACCAGATGTGTGTGGTAGGTCTGCTTGGCGGCTCCCGTGTGGCGGTTATAGTCAACCACTGGCCCTCCCGCCGCGGAGGTTCGAAGCAGAGCAGCTATCTGCGTGAGGCGGCAGCTGCATTGAGCCGTTCAATAGCCGACTCCGTGATGGCGGTTCATCCCGAAATCGGAGTCATCATCATGGGCGACCTCAATGACGATCCCCACGACAAAAGCTGCGCGGAGACTCTCGGCGCTGTACGCAATCCCAAAGACTGCAAGCCTGGCGGATTCTACAACCCCTTCTGGAAGAAACTCGATGATGGCATAGGTTCATATGTCTATCGTGGCAAATGGGACCTCTTCGACCAGATAATCATCAACCATAATCTCCTGACCGGAGCCGACGGCCTCAAATTCAAAGAGGCAATGGTATTCAACAAAGACTTCCTCAAGCAGACCGAAGGCGCCTACAAAGGCTATCCATTCCGCACATTCTCCGGCGGAGTATGGCTCGGAGGTTTCTCCGACCATTTCCCCACCGAGATTTTCCTCGTCAAGGAGGTGACCGGTTTCTAAGATAGATACACACTACCCCGTTTCTCTCCCGCTCTTACTGACGATACCCAATATCAGATATGAACAGAATTATTACCCTCTTCCTGATGGCGGCTGCCCCGACAGTGCTCTGGGCCGCTCCCACAGGGCTCAAAGGGCAGGTGCTCGATGCACGCACATCCGCTCCCATCGGGAATGCAAGCCTATTCCTCAATGACCAGGGCATAATGGTAAACTCAGATGCCCAGGGTTATTTCCAGATTTCCAATGCCGCTCCCGGCTCAGATGAACTGCAGGTGGTGGCCTATGGTTATTCCGATCTCTATGTGGATGTAGAGATTGTGGACGACATTGTAAAAAACATCGGCGACCTCCTAATGTCGCCGAGCGGCTACAACGGCTCGCAGATTAATTCCGACTCATTCATCTTTGATGAAGATCAGATCAACGACGATGAGAGTGCCCAGCAGAGTGTAGGCACAATTCAGGGCGCCAGCGACGACATCTTCTATCAGGCGGCCAGCTATCAATACAGCACCGTGCGCTACCGCATGCGCGGCCTGGCCTCCAACTGGCAGCAGGGCTACATCAACGGTGTGAACTACAACGACCTGATGCGCGGCCAGTTCAACTATTCAGGACTGGGCGGCATGACATCGAGCGCATTCCGCAACAAGAGCACCGACATCGGCCTCTCCTCCTCGGCCTACGGTTTCGGAGGCATCGGAGGCTCACAGAACTTCACTACCTATGCCTCGCAGTATGCCCCCGGTTTCCGTGGCAACCTGAGCTACACCAACTCCAACTATATGCTCCGGGCCATGCTCCAGTATTCCACCGGTCTCAACGACAAGGGATGGGCATTCTCAGCATCCATCATAGGCCGATACGCTCCGGAGGGTGTAATCCCCGGCACATGGTATAACTCTCTGGGATACTCCATCTCGGTGCAGAAGGTATTCAACGACCGGCATTCGCTCAACCTCTCCACCTGGGGTGCTCCCACTGAGCGGGCCGGCAACAACGCCGCCACCCAGGAGGCCTATGACCTTGCCGGCTCCAACCTCTACAACCCCGACTGGGGCTATCTCAACGGCAAGAAGAAATCCGATCGCGTCTATAAGACATTCGACCCCTCGGTGATGCTCAACTGGTTATGGCGCCCCTCGATGAGCACGAGCCTCAACACCGCTCTCGCCTTCCGCCACAACGCCTATCAGCGGTCGAGCTTCGACTGGTATCAGGCAACCGACCCGCGTCCGAACTACTACCGCAATCTCCCCTCCTACTTCCTCCCCACAGCCGTATATAATCCCGACGACCCCTACGGCTACGAGTCGCAGCTCTATCTCTCGCAGAAGGAGATGTATGACTATATGGTGAATCTCTGGCAGACCGATGAAAGTATTCGTCAGATCGACTGGAACTCCATCTATCAGACCAACCTCCTCAACCGCGAATATTTCGACCGCGACCCGAGTCTGAAAGGCCAGTCATCCTATATCCTCAAGGATGAGCACCAGAACCAGTCGGTGTGGATGCTCAATTCGAATCTCAACCACCGCTTCTCCGACATTCTCACTCTGCAGGGAGGTGTCAACCTCAACTACACGCAGGCTCATTACTATCAGACAGTAAAAGATCTGCTCGGAGGTGAGTTCTGGCGCGATGTCGACAACTTCTCCGAACGCGACTTCGCCGGCGACCCCGATAAGCTGCAGAATGACATCCGCTATCCCAACCGCAAGGTGGGCGAGGGCGACATATATGGCTACAACTACGACATCCATGCCATCTCAGCCCGCGCATGGCTCCAGAACGAATGGAACACCACTCACTGGAACCTCAACTACGCCGCCGAGGTGAGCAACACCAACTTCTGGCGCGAAGGCCACATGCAGAACGGCCGATTCCCCGACTCATCGCTCGGCAAGGGTGAGAGCCACAACTTCGTGAATGCCGCCATCAAGGCCGGTGCCACATGGAAAATCAACGGCCGCAACTACATCACAGCCCATGCAGGCTATGGCAGCCGCGCACCGCTCATCAGCAACGCCTATATCAACGCCCGCATCCGCGATGCCGCCGTCGGCAACCTCAAGTCAGAGCGCTTCCTCTCGGGCGACATCTCCTATACATGGAACTACAATCGCTTCCGCGGCAGCCTCACCGGCTTCTGGACCGAACTTTGGGACGGCATGTCGCAGCGCTTCTTCTACGACTTCGACCTGGCCACAATGATGACCTATACCCTCTCGGGCGTGCAGTCAGAGTATAAGGGTGTGGAACTCGGAATGGAATATCAGATTCTCAACGGACTGAGCATCAAGGCCACCGGCGCATTCACCCGTTATAACTACAAGAATAACCCCACAGGCATCCGCTCGGCTCAGAACGGTGCGATGGAGGATGTGACACGCATCACATATCTCAAGAACTATCACATCGGAGGCACACCGCAGCAGGCATATGGTCTGGCTCTCAACTGGGCAGCCCCGAAGCAGTGGTTCTTCGAGATCAACGCCAACTATTTCACCGACGGCTATGTAGACCTCGCTCCCACACGCCATGAAGTGGAATATCTGCAGGGCCTCTGGAAATACTGCTCTACGGTCGAGGAATACACCGACAAGGTGGCTCAGTACACACATCAAGACCGCCTCAAAGACGCCTTCGTGATGAACCTCTCCATCGGCAAGCTCATCTACACCAAGTTCGGCAGCCTCAACTTCAACCTCAGTGTCAACAACCTCCTCAACAACCGCAACATCCAGACCGGCGGTTTCCAGGAGTCGAAGCTCGACTACACCGACTATAACCTCAGCAAATTCCCCAACCGCTACTACTACGCGCAGGGAATCCGCGTATTCTTCAACTTCGGCATCCGCTTCTGAAGCATCGTCGGAGTCTGAATCCGCAGGCAATCCAAGAGATTAGAAATCACAACAGAAATTCCCCTTCACAATCCTGAAGATTACAATGAAACGTATCTCATCCTATATCCTCACCCTCGCGCTCAGCCTGGCGGCCGGAGTGGCCGCAGTGTCGTGCAATGAGGACTATGTACAGCCTCCGGTGACAATACCCGACAAGGGTGACGCCGTGATTGGCGACGGCTCATGGGAGCGCCCCCTGCAGGTGTGGCAGGCCGCTGTCGGCACAACAATCGACGGAAGAGCATCCAACTGGGTGTGCGGCTACATCGTAGGCTCCATCAACCGCGATTATCCCACATATAGCGAACTCTCGGCCGATTTCGGAGTGCCGACAGTCAACTACAACACAATCATTCTCGCTCAGATCCCCTACGACAAGGAGGAATGGGAGCGAATCGGCTACACATGGGAAGACTGTGTCCCCGTCCAGCTCCCCTCCGGCACTGTGCGCAAGGCACTCCAGCTTGACCAGAACCCCTCCAATTTCAACCGCATGGTGTCGCTGCGCGGTATCACCGGCAACAAATACCTCGGCGCTTATGCAGTGCGCTCCGTGGCCGACTACAAATGGGGCGACAAGGGTAAATATGAACCCCCGGTAGAGCCTGTCGGAGCCGATTATTTCTGCAATTTCTCCCCCAGCCTCGACATCAACTACTATATCGAGCGCGGATGGAGCAACCTCATGCAGCACGGCGGCCTCGACGGATGGTCGGTCTACAGCAACAACGGCCTGAGCTATGCCACATGCTCATCCTACTACGGCACCGAGTATGCCGGACCCTATGTGAACTGGCTCATCACCCCCGCCTTTAATCTTGACCTGGCACGCGAGAAGACATTCAGTTTCCGTTCGCGTGGTGCCTACGCCAATCCCGGCAGTCTGAAAGTGTATCTGCTCACATCCCGCAATCCCTCCGGCTGCGAGCCCATTGAGCTGGATTGCGTGGTGGCCACTCCCGCCGACACCGGCTATGGCAACTGGGCCGACAGCGGCATCATCAGCCTCGAATCATTCAGCGGCGTGGTCTACATCGGATTCCGATTCGAGAGCGAGCATGGCGGTTCGAGCGCACAGGTGGAATATAACGTCACCGACGTGAACTTCGGCGGAGCCGATCCGGCCGACTGGGAGGTGGTGGATCCCGCATCGATAGGGGAGTTCCATCTTGCCACAGCCCTCAAGGATGGCGGCCAATATGCTATGGTGTATGACTCGAAGATATTCGAGCCCCTCCCCGAGAGCTACAGTTATGGCTATCTCTCCGTAAAGACAGTCAGCATCACCGATGGTGCATTCACCGGCTCTCGCACCGATGCCTTCACCTTCACCCCGGCTGAGGGCCACTACGTGATCAAAGATTCCTACGACCGCTATCTCTATATGCTCCCGGGTTATTCCAGCTTCCAGATGAGCTTCGCCAAGCCCGACAGCGGTTATCTCTGGGATATGGAGCATATGGCCGACGGCTCATGGAAGATCACCAACGTGGAGCGCGACCTGAGCATCTCCTATGCCCCCGACTATGGCAACGTATCCACCGTGGAGTCATCACGCTACGATGGCACGGGCCCCACGCTCTATCTGCTTCAGGAATAAACCACCCCAACCCTCAAATCACAGAAAATGAAATCCACAGCATATAAAGCAATAGCATCGCTGCTGGGCAAGAGCCTTCTGATGGCAGCCGCCATGATTGCACCGACGGCCCTCACCGGCTGTCAGGACTCCTACGATGCTCCCGAACTTCAGGATCCCGTGGCTACGATGGAGGCCAATACCACACTGAGCGAGTTCAAACAGCTCTTCGGCGATGAAATCGCCGTGAGAATCCCCTATAAGGACGAGGCCACAAAGACCCCCTATATCATCAAGGGGCGCGTGGTGTCGAGCGATGCCTCGGGCAATATCTACAAATCGCTCGTGATTCAGGACGAGACAGCCGCTCTGGCCTTCTCGATCAATCGCGCCAGCATGTATATCGACTATCGTCTCGGCCAGGAACTGGTGATCAACGTCACCGACCTGTGGGCCGGACAGTATGCCGGATATTTCCAGATCGGCTCGCTGAGCGAGTATAACGGCAATCCGCAGCTCGGCTTCATGCCCTTCGAACTTTTCTGCCGGCAGTCGCAGCTCAACGGTCTGCCCGACCAGAACTTCAAGTATGTGCGCTATGGCAATGAGGCTCCGGCCGATAATCCCTACTGCATCATTCTCGATCTGGCCACACTCAAGACCGTCCCCTCCTATGGCTCGAGCTATCTCAACATGATGAGCCAGCTTGTGGAGATACCCAATGTGAGCTTCTCCGATGCCGGCAAAGAGCCTCCGGTGACATTCGCCACCTATCAGGAGACCTGCGACCGCTACATCCGCGATGCCGCCGGCAACACCCTCAACGTGCGCAACTCCGGCTACAGCTCATTCTGGAATGAGCCTCTCCCCACAGGCACAGGCACAGTGCGCGGCATTCTGACCGTCTACAATGGGTCGTGGCAGCTCCTGCTGCGCGGCATGGAGGATGTGATATTCACCACCGAAGGCTCCAAGTCGGAACCCTACACAGTGCCGCAGGCCATCGCCATGAACAGCAACGGCCGTGTGGCATGGGTCGAGGGCAAGGTGATCGGCTCGGTGCGCCTCGGTGTGACCGAAGTCACCTCCAGAGACCAGATTATCTTCAATGCCGCCGATGCTGAGGTCGACAACAATGTGGTTATCGCCGAGTCGGCCGATGCCCCCCTCGAAGAGATGATGGTGGTCAACCTCCCGGCCGGTTCCAAAATCCGTGAATATGTCAATCTTCTTGACAATCCGCAGGCCCTCGGTCGCTCACTCAAGGTGCAGGGTTCGCTCCTCACGTGGCTCGGCATGCCCGCCGTGACCGATGTGAGCACCGGATTCTCCGACTTTGAACTTGAGGGGCTCGACATCTCCGGTGTGACCGATGCAGGCTCCGGCACCGAGGAAGATCCCTACACTGTGGCCTATATCATCAACAATCCCGAACCTCAGGAGAGAGTCTGGGTAGAGGGGTATATCGTGGGCTTCGTGCAGGGATCTTCGGTAGAGTCCGGCGCCACATTCCGCCCCTATCAGTCGGGCGATGACTATAGCGGAGCCAATATACTGCTCGGTGTGTCGAAAGATACCGATTCTGTATCGGAGGCCGTCCCGGTTGTGCTTTCCGGCACATTCCGTTCGAAATATGGTCTGAACCGCAATCCCGACAAAATGGGAGTGCATGTCAAGATGCTCTGCAACATTGGCGATATAAGCACATACGGCCAGATCGGTGTGTCGTCGATCTCCGAACTCAAGGAAATAGAATGAACCGACTTCTGATAACCCTTCTTATAGCCGCATCATGCCCGGCGCTTGCGAGCGCCGAGTATGATGCGGACTATTATTCCCGCATGGACGGGAAGAAACGCGAGGCTCTGAAAGCGGCTGCAAAAGAATGCGTGCAGTCGCACAAGCGACTCGATTATACCGATCTGCCCTCGTATTGGCAATACTCCGATGTATATCCCGAACTCGTAGATGGCCAGAAACGATGGTGGGAGATGTATTCCGACGAAATCTACCTCATCCGCGCCGGGCAGTCGGCCCGCTCCTCATTCTCGGCCAACAGGATGCAGCGCGAGCACAGTGTGCCCAAATCATGGTGGAAACGCAATAACGATGTGGAGTACACCCCGGCCTATTCCGACATGTGGAATCTCTATCCCTCCGACGGCAGCGCCAATATGGCCAAGAGCAACTATCCGCTCGGTATAGTGGACCGTGTGAACTTCGACAACGGCTGCACCCGTGTGGGTCTCCCCGAGCCGGGTTATGGCGGCGGCGCCTCGGCGGTATTCGAGCCGGCCGATGAATACAAAGGCGACTTCGCCCGCGGATTCTTCTACATGGCCACCGTCTACGATGATATCGCCTGGGCACCGCAATATGACTGGATGTTTACACAGGCGGCCTATCCCACACTTCAGCCCTGGGCCTACGAGATGCTCCTGCAGTGGGGGCGTCAGGATCCGGTGAGCCAGAAAGAGATACTGCGCAACGATGCCGTGGAGAAATCGCAGGGCAACCGCAATCCATTTGTCGACTTCCCCGAGCTGGCCGAGTATATCTGGGGCACCCGCACCTCCGAGGTATTCTATGTGGCCGAGCAGGGAGGTGCCGTCACGCCCCCCATCACCGGCGATCCGGAGCTCACGATGCCCGTCAACGGTGAGACGCTCGATTTCGGTCAGACTGCAGTGGGAGGTGCCATGACCACCTATCTGGTGCTGCGTGGCAGCAACTTCACCCAGCCCCTGAGTGTGCGTGTGGGTGGGGCCGACAAGGATATGTTCAATCTCCCGGTGCGCACCATCCCGGCCTCCTCAATCAATATCACTGGCGAGTATCTCCTCGCCATAGAATATGCCCCCACCACACTCGGCACCCATACCGCCACACTCGGTATCTACGACGGCGGTATGGAGACCACCGTAGGTGTGACTCTGAAAGGGGAGGGGTGTGCTGTGCCTCAGCTCTCGCGACTTCAGGCGCTTCCCCCGGCCGATATCACCGACTATGCCTATACCGCCCAATGGATGGGTGCTCCGGAGGGTGAGACGGTCGACTACTATGTGGTGTATCGCACCCGCTATCTCCCCGATGGCGTGGAGACCGACCAGTTCGAGGCCTCCGGCACATCGCTGCGTATCGAGGGGCGCAATCCCTCGGTGATGGAGACTTATCAAGTGTGTAGCTCCCGGTTGGGATTCCTCTCCGAGATGTCGAACACCATCACCATCGAGGCCTCCGGAGTGGAGACCCTGCATGCCGGAGGGAGCTTGATCATAGGCCGCGGCGAGGGAGGTATCACCATCATCGCAGATTGCGAAGTGGAGCAGCTCAGCGTGTATGACGCTGCCGGACGCACGGTAGGAGAGTACACCTCGCTTCGTCATGGCGACTTCATCCCCCTTCCGGCCGGAATCTACGTGGTGACCTCACCGCAGCTTGCATGCCCGGTGAAGATAATAATCTGATTTCCCAAAGCAGATAATCAATTACTCTTGGCAGCTGCTTAAGTAACAGTTGCTTAGTTAAAAATATCGAACAGACTGACACATGATTCAGAAGATAATCCCTGCCGCTCTCCTTTCGGCAGTGACTCTCGGGGCAGGCGCCACCGACTGGTCGCAGCTCGAAGGTCTCTGCGGGGCGAGCCTCAAAGAGGCCGTCAAAGAGATAGCGTTGCCCCACACCCAGATCGCCTATGGCGATGCCACATGGGAGGCCTTTGAGGTGGCCGATGTGAGGGTGATCAATGGTAAGGAGGCATGGTTCGACATGTACTCCAATCGGCTGGTATGGGTGGCCAACGGCCACTCCGGCATGAACATCGAGCATGCCGTGGCCAATTCATGGTGGGGAGGCGAGAAGAACGCCGCCTACAAAGACCTGCATCATCTCAACCCCTCCGATGCCGATGCCAACGGACGCAAGAGCAACCATCCGCTCGCACCCGTAGGCCGCACCACATGGAGCAACGGCCTCTCCACCGTCGGCGCGCCGGTGAGCGGCTATGGCGGCGGCGCCTCAACCGTATTTGAGCCGGCCGATGAGTTCAAAGGCGATTTCGCCCGTGCCTACTTCTATATCTTCACCCTCTACGATGATATAGCATGGCAGGCCTCGCCGGCCTGCATGTATGAGCTCACCGCATGGCCCACCCTCCAGCCCTGGGCCTACTCCATGCTGCTCGACTGGGCCGCTCAGGATCCGGTCGATGAGCGCGAGGCCGGGCGCAACGCCGCAGTGGCCGGAGTGCAGAAGAATGAGAATCCGTTCGTGGCGATTCCCGGTCTGGCCGCCCATATATGGGGCGAACTCAGCGATGTGCCCCTCTCCCTTGAAGAGGCTATGACGCCCCCCGTGGCCAACCGACCCGACGCCCCGACATTCGGCGACTATACATTGGCCGGAGTCAACACATGGAGCGGCCGCTGGTGGGATGCCTTCGACCTGCAGCTCTCGGCTCCCGAAGGGACCGCAATATATTGGGCCACCGGTGAAACAGGCGAGTTCCGCCCCTACGAGGATGGAATAGAGGTGGCTGCCGCCGCCGAAGCCGGAGAGAGCCTCACAATCCGCGCATATGCCGAGACCACTCTCTGCGGCGCACCCTACCGCAGCTCCGTGAGCACCCTCACACTGACAGCATTCCGCGAAGGCACCACCGACTTTATGCATGCCACATGGGAGAAAGTGAAGGCCATGAGCGAGATTAACGAACAGGATCTATATGTGGCCGTGGCTACCAAGGCTCACGCCGTGATGGGATTCGAGACCGGCTCCAGTTCGTCGTCCAACTATGTCAAGACCTCCGGCAATGTAGAGCTGACCGATGGCAAAATCAACCTTCTCCCCGAAGGCACGGCAGTGCTCAAGCTGCAGCCCGCCGGTGGCGGCGAATGGTTAGTGCAGGTGTGCGACCTCGCTCTTGAGCCTCGCGGCTATCTTTGGACCAATGCCGCCAAGAAATGCTTCATAGGCCAAGAGGGGATGGGCACCGAAATCAGTCTTGCCTCCGCCGGGAATGTGAAGATAGACTTCGGTTCCACCTACGGCACACTCCAGTATAATGCCTCCTCCCCCCGCTTCAGCATCTACACCTCCAGCCAGCAGGCCATCGACCTCTATCGCTGCGAGCAGCACCCGACCGGGGTGGACCGGATACCAGCGGCAGAAACCCCCGCACCGGAGACCGTGGAATGGTACACCATCCAGGGCTTGCGCCTCAACGGCACTCCCACAGCCCCCGGCCTCTACATCCGCGTAGAGGGGCGCAACACCGTAAAGGTCATGCTCCCCTGACGGTAATCACCCCCTCCCCGCATACAATAACACCGGTCGGAGATTATGCACAGCGCTGTGCATAATCTCCGACTTCGTCATTTCTACATATAGGCTCTATTTTTGGGGAGGACCGATGAATTTGGAGTGAGGAAAGTTTTTAGTGTTGGAAATTATTTGTAATTTTGCGCGTGGATAGCCACCGATGGAAAGCATCGGCTGACAAATGTCCATATCTTCCCCCTTTTCGAGAGGGAGAAAGGGGTGGATGAAATGTCGGGAAAGGCTATCGGTTAACCTTAAATCCCAAATTTCCAACGGCCATTAACCGGTGCGCCATTAAGCCGATGCGCATCGGGAGAGGGAGCAGCCTAAAAAATCCCCACAAGGCCGGACTAAACAACTCCAACCGTTATGTTGCCAGGCACAAACGTCAAGACCTTAGACCGGGTAGTGGTCCGATTCTCGGGCGACTCCGGCGACGGCATGCAGCTCGCAGGTAATATCTTCTCCAATGTATCAGCCGGAGAGGGTAGTCAGATCAGTACATTCCCTGATTATCCCGCCGAAATCCGCGCCCCGCAGGGGTCGCTGAGCGGTGTGAGCGGATTCCAGGTGAATGTGGGTAAGGGTGTGCACACACCCGGCGACGAGGCCGACGTGCTCGTGGCCATGAATCCCGCCGCGCTCAAGACCAACCTCCGCTATCTCAAACCCGGAGGCATCATCATATGCGATGTCGATACTTTCCGCCCCGCCGATCTGCGCAAGGCAGAGTATACCACCGATGATCCCGTGACCGAACTGGGCATCGACCCCAACAGAATCCTGCTGGTGCCTATGACCACCCTGCTCAAGAACACTCTTGCCGATTCCGGCATGGATCCCAAATCGGTGCTCAAATGCAAGAATATGCTTGCACTCGGCTTGATATGCTGGCTGATGGACCGTCCGGTGGAGAGTGTGCTCCGCAAGCTCCAGACAAAATTTGCCAAGAAACCCGCCGTCTACGAAGCCAATGCAAAAGTGGTGCAGGCCGGTTGGGACTATGGTCACAATACCCACTCCTCGATGTCGACCTATCGCATCGAGACCGACAATGTGCAGCCCGGCACATATACCGACGTCAACGGCAACACCGCCACCGCATGGGGTCTCATCATGGCCTCCGAGAAGAGCGGACGTCCCCTCTTCCTCGGTTCATATCCCATCACACCGGCCACCGACATCCTGCATGAGCTTGCCAAGCGCAAGGACCTCGGCGTGAAGGCCTGTCAGATGGAGGATGAGATAGCAGGCGTATGCTCCGCAATCGGCGCGAGCTATGGCGGTCATCTCGCGGTGACTTCCACTTCCGGTCCGGGTCTGGCTCTCAAGAGCGAGGGTATCGGTCTGGCCGTTATGGCCGAGCTGCCGCTGGTGGTGATCGATGTGCAGCGCGGTGGCCCCTCCACAGGTCTCCCCACCAAGACAGAGCAGACCGACCTCATGCAGGCTCTCTATGGCCGCAACGGTGAGTCGCCCCTCTGCGTGCTTGCCGCCGCCAGCCCCACCGACTGCTTCACCATGGCCTTCGAGGCAGCCCGCATAGCCATCGAGCATATGACTCCGGTAATCCTGCTCACTGATGCCTTCATCGCCAACGGTTCGTCGGCATGGCGCATTCCCGAAGAGAATGACTTCCCCGAAATCCGTCCGCACTTCGTGAGCGGCGATATGCTTGAGCAGGGCTGGAAGCCATTCGACCGCGACGAGAACCTCGTGCGCTACTGGGCTGTGCCCGGCACCGAAGGTGCCATGCACCGTGTGGGCGGACTGGAGAAGGATATCCGCACATCGGCCATCTCGACCGACGGCCGCAACCATGCCGAAATGGTGCGCATCCGCCGCGAGAAAGTGGCCCGCATCGCAGGTGACATCCCCGCACTCGAGGTGATGGGAAATCCGGATGCCGATACAATCCTCGTGGGCTGGGGCGGCACCTACGGCCATCTCTACACCGCTGCCGAAGAGCTCAACGCCGGCGGCCATGAAGTGGCATTCGCACAGTTCCGCTACATCAATCCCCTCCCGGCCAACGCCCTCGACGTGCTGAAGCGCTACCGCCGCATCATCGTGGCCGAGCTCAACACAGGCCAGTTTGCCGACTATCTCCAGATGCACCTGCCCGGCAAGGAGGTGCTCCGCATCAACAAAGTGGAGGGGCAGCCCTTCCTGGTGCGCGAGATAGTGGATGGAGTGATTGCCCACATGCAGCAGGCGTAATCGGTTGAGATTACGCTCAAACCCCACAACAGTAAACCGGAAAATCCCATGGAATCCAACAATACTACTGCAGCTTTCGCTCCCCAGGACTATAAGAGCGAACAGAGTGTGAGATGGTGCCCCGGCTGCGGCGACCATGCCATCCTCAATGTGCTCCACAAGGCCATGTCCGACCTCGGCGTTGCGCCTAAGGATACGGCCGTCATCTCCGGCATCGGATGCTCATCGCGTCTGCCGTACTACATGAACACCTACGGCATGCACACCATCCACGGCCGTGCGGCCGCGATAGCCACAGGTCTCAAGACCGCCCGCCCCGATATGACCGTATGGCAGATTTCGGGCGACGGCGATGGCCTGGCCATCGGCGGCAACCACTTCATCCACGCAGTGCGCCGCAACATCGACCTCAACATCCTCCTCTTCAACAATAAGATCTACGGTCTGACCAAGGGTCAGTACTCACCCACATCCGACCGCGGAGCAGTGACCAAATCATCACCCTACGGCACCACCGAAGATCCCTTCATCCCGGCCGAACTCGTATTCGGTGCGCGAGGCAACTTCTTTGCCCGCTCGATCGATGTGGCCCTCGACACTACCCGCGAGGTGATGGTGGCCGCTGCGCGCCATAAAGGCGCATCGGTGGTGGAGGTGCTCCAGAACTGTGTGATCTTCAACAATGGCATCCACTCCTTCCTGACCGACAAAGAGAGCCGTGCCGACCACACCATTCATCTGCGCCACGGCGAAAAGATGCTCTTCGGCAAGAACCTGGAGCGCGGTCTGGTGCAGGATGGCTTCGGTCTGAAGGCCGTGACCATCGGCGAGGATGGCTGGACAATCGATGATGTCCTCACCCACGATGCCCACACCCGCACCAACTTCCTGCATCAGCAGCTCGCCATGATGGACGGTCACGAACTGCCGCTGGCCATCGGCGTGATTCGCGATGTAGAGGCTCCCACTTATGAGACCGATGTAGAGGCTCAGGTGGCAGCCGTAAAAGAGAAGAAAGGCTTCACCTCGCTGCGCGACATGATCATGCGCACATCAGAGACCTGGACAGTCTGAATCACCTGCCGGCGCCCCTCACCGGCACAATATCCCCATATCCGGGGCGGCTCCCACAACACCGTGGAGGCCGCCCCGGTTCGCTCCAAAAGGGTTAAAACAATTAAAACGGAGTAAAAAGTGGTGAAAAACTTGCACGAAAAGAAAAAACATGTGCATTTTCGGGGTGAAAATTTTCTCAATTGAAATTTTATCGCTTAATTTGCAGTCTGAAACGCCAGGATTACGCCACGACGGGTCATGGCATGCAGTAAACGGACCTTCTTGCCTGCGGAGTGATATTCCCCGCCAGAGGCGCAGGGCCGAAAGAATGTCGGACTCCTCGAAGGAACCATCGCGACAATCAATATTAACCAAAATAAAAATTTCAACAACAATGTCTGAAGTTGCAAACAAAGTAAAAGAGATCATCGTCGACAAGCTGACTGTAGATGAGGCAGAGGTAACTCCCAACGCAGAGTTCAGCAAAGACCTGGGTGCAGATTCACTCGACACAGTGGAGCTGATCATGGAATTCGAGAAGGAATTCGGTATCTCTATCCCCGACGAGGATGCTGAGAAGATCACAACTGTAGGCGACGCAATCGCATACATCGAAAATCACAAGGGTTAAGAATCCACTCCCCTCTGAGTCTCAACGCGTGGTGCGCCGCAGTCTTATGCGTGTACCGCAGCGGGCGACTGAATCGCCTTGAGGCAAGAAGACTCACAAGCCCTTGAGAAATCTTGGACTACAATCACACAAACCATCTACAAGAGTCGGGTCTGGATGTCGCCGCGCAGCGGCTGCCAGATGCTGACTCTTGCTTAATTATTAATTAACCAACTTCCTCATTCTATGGAATTAAAAAGAGTTGTAATTACCGGACTCGGCGCACTCACTCCGCTCGGCAATAATGTGGCCGACACATGGAAGGCCGCCGTCGAAGGCAAAAGCGGCGCAGGCCCCATCACACACTTTGATGCATCTCTCTTCAAGACCCAGTTTGCATGTGAGGTGAAGGATTTCAAGCCCGAGGAGCATTTTGACCGCAAGAAGCTTCGCCAGCTCGACCTCTACGCGCAGTATGCCCTCGTGGCCGCACAGGAGGCCATCGACGACGCAAAGCTCGATTCCGAAGAGGGTGTCGACAAGAACCGCGTCGGTGTGGTATTTGCCGCCGGCATCGGTGGTCTGCACACATTCGAGGAGGAGGCCGGCTACTATGCCATCAATGCCGACAAAGGCCCCAAATACAACCCCTTCTTCATCCCGAAAATGATTGCCGACATCGCGGCCGGTCATATCTCGATCGACCACGGTTTCCACGGCCCCAACTTCGGCACCGTATCAGCTTGCGCATCGAGCAATAATGCGCTTGTGGATGCATTCAACCTCATTCGTCTCGGTCATGCCGACGCCATTGTGGCAGGTGGCGCCGAAGCGGCCATATTCCCTGCCGGTGTGGGCGGCTTCAACTCGATGAAGGCTCTTTCCACCCGCAATGATGATCCGGCCGGTGCTTCGCGTCCCTTCAGCGGCTCGCGCGATGGCTTCGTGATCGGTGAGGGTGCCGCAGCTCTCGTGCTCGAAGAGCTTGAGCATGCCAAGGCCCGCGGTGCGAAGATTTATGCCGAGGTGGCCGGTGGCGGCCTGAGTGCCGATGCTTACCACATCACAGCCACTCACCCCGAGGGTCTCGGTGCCCGCCTGGTGATGGAGAATGCCCTTCGCGACGCCGGTATGAAGCCCGAGGAGATCGACTACATCAACCTCCATGGCACATCAACTCCCGTGGGCGACATCTCCGAGGCAAAGGCCATCAAGCAGGTATTCGGCGACCACGCATATAAGATGAACCTCAGCTCGACCAAGTCGATGACCGGTCACCTGCTCGGTGCCGCCGGCGCAATCGAGGCTCTCTTCAGCGTGAAGGCAATCGAAGACGGCATTGTGCCCCCCACCATCAACCATGAGGAGGGCGACAATGACCCCGAGGTAGACTACGACCTCAACTTCACATTCAACAAGGCAGTGAAGCGCGACATCAACGCCGTGCTCTCCAACACCTTCGGCTTCGGTGGTCACAACGCCTGCGTGATCCTCAAGAAATACAAAGGCTGAGCCAATCCCCATTCATCGCCGGGCAGTCAGTGTGCGGCCCGGTGACAGCACAGATACCATATCCCCCGCAATCCCATCTGATGGAATTGCGGGGGTATGCCTTTTAAGGAATGCGCTCTTATAGACTCTCAGCTGCATAGAGGGGGACATTCGTCAGCCAGGACTCTTCCCGATAATCTGACATTGATACTCGGTAGGCAGTGGTTGAATTATTATCCGACACAAAAGTACGCAGACTTCTTGCCTTGAGATTTTCTTCAGCTTTGACCTCGACCGGAATTACTATCCCCTCGCGCTCTATCAGGAAATCAATCTCAAGCTGAGAATTCTTCTTGGCATAGTAATATGGATTGTAGTGAAGTAAAAGTTCCTGCAGTACATACTGTTCTGTCAAAGCCCCCTTGAATTCAGTGAAGATTCTGTTGCCTTCCACAACAGTAGCTGAATCAAGGTTGCACATTGCACCTAACAGCCCGATGTCGAGTGCAAATAATTTGAATGCTGAAATATCTTCATAACTTTTCAGAGGTATTCGTGGTGCCGTCAGGTTATTTACCTTATGAATCAAGCCGCCGTCAATGAGCCATTGAAGAGCCGCTTCATACTCCCGGGCGCGGGCTCCCTCTTTGATTAGACCATAAATAAATTTGCGATTCTCTTTACTCAGTTGAGCAGGTAATGAATTCCAAAGCATACGTATTTTGGGAACAATGGCTGCCGGTGCATGTTTGGAAAAGTCAAAATCATAGCTCTTTAAAATTTCATTCTGAATTTCACGCACCTCGTGCCAATCCTTATTCTCACTATACGACAGCACAGCCTCCGGCATTCCTCCGACGTAATAATATTCCTTTAGTAATTCAGATAATCTCGGGCCGAAAGTATTTATTGTAGACCATTCCCGGGCTTTTATTATCTCTGCCAGCCTCTCTTCTCCTATTGCATCAAGGAATTCGAGGAAAGACATCGGACGAAGTGTCAGGAACTGCACTTTACCTACCGGGAAAGAGGATTGGCGATGTAATTCAATTCCTAAAAGACTTCCGGCTGCAATTATATGTTGTTGAGGAGTTTTCTCCTTAAAATATTTCAAAGAGGTGATACCATTCTCTGCCTCTTGAATTTCGTCAAGGAAAATAAGGGTTTCGCCTGCAACTATAGTTGTATGCGTCGCAGCACTGATGGCGTTTATGATGCGATCTGTATCGAAATCTGCGGCGAACAGGTTTCTTAAGAATAACTGTTCTTCAAAATTGATGTAAGCGATATTCTTATAATATTGAGACGCGAATTCCTTTACGAGCCAGGTCTTGCCCACCTGTCTTGCACCCTCGATAATTAATGGTTTCCGTCTTGACGACTCCTTCCAGCGTAGAAGTTCTTTAATGGCAAATCTTTTCATGTCGCAAATATACGAAAAAACAGGCCGAAAACCAAGTGTGATCACATTTTAAGTACTTAAAATGTGGAGATGTTCACAAAATAAGTACTTAAAATGTGGAGATGTTCACAAAATAAGTACTTAAAATGTGGAGATGTTCACAAAATAAGTACTTAAAA